>CAZVHU010000006.1:0-33538 GCA_964627075.1 uncultured Enterobacteriaceae bacterium
CTGGATGATCTTGCCGTTGCCGCGCACCGGGCCGTCGAGCCGCTGCAGGTTGCAATTGACGATGAACACCAGGTTGTCGAGCTTCTCGCGCGCCGCCATGCCGATTGCCCCGAGCGACTCGGGCTCGTCCATCTCGCCGTCGCCGCAGAACGCCCACACCTTGCGGTTCGAGGTCTGCGCAAGGCCCCTCGCCTCGAGGTACTTGAGGTAGCGCGCCATGTAGATCGCCTGGATCGGGCCCAGGCCCATCGACACTGTCGGGAACTGCCAGTAGTCCGGCATCAGCCACGGGTGCGGGTAAGAGGACACGCCCTTGCCGTCCACCTCGCGGCGGAAGTTGAGCAGCTGCTCCTCGGTGAAGCGCCCTTCGAGAAGGCCGCGCGCGTAGATGCCGGGCGAAGAGTGCCCCTGGAAGTAGACCAGGTCGCCGCCGTGGCCCTCGTGCGGCGCGTGCCAGAAGTGCTGCTGGCCGATGCCGAACATGTTGGCCACCGAGGCGAAGCTCGCGATGTGGCCGCCGAGCTCGTCGTCGTTGCGGTTGGCGCGCGCCACCATCACCATCGCGTTCCAGCGGCAGAACGAGCGGATGCGCTCCTCGAGCTCCATGTCGCCGGGCGAGCGCTCCTCCATGTGCGGCGGGATGGTGTTGAGGTAGGGCGTGTTGGCCGAGAACGGGATGTAGGCGCCCGAAAGCCGCGCCTTCTCGACCAGTTTCTCCAGAAGAAAATGCGCGCGCTCGGGACCTTCGCGCTCGAGCACCGCCTCCAGCGCGTCGAGCCACTCCTGGGTCTCGAGCGCGTCGGGATCGTTGGCAGCGGGCTGCTGCGGCACGGCTGACATGGGGATCTCCAGCTTGTGGCGACGGTTCCGTGGCGCGCCCTTGTGGGGCGCGGGGTGTCGCGCCGAAGCTTATTACGATCGACAGGGTGAGACAAGGTGCTAAACTCGCGCCCCCTTTCAGGCCGCCCGAAGCGCGATGACTGCAAGGATTCTCGACGGCAAGGCGCTCGCCGCCTCGGTGCGCGCGGCGCTCAAGGCGACGGTGGGCGGCCTGGCGAAGAGCGGCACCACGCCCGGCCTCGCCGCCCTGCTCGTGGGCGACGACCCCGCATCGCGCGTCTACGTGCGCAACAAGATGCGCGCCTGCGAGGAGACCGGCGTGCGCTCCGAGCTGCACCAGTTCCCGGGCGAGGCGCCAGAGCGCGCGGTGCTCGAGCGGATCGCGGCGCTCAACGCCGACGACAGGGTGCACGGCATCCTGGTGCAGCTGCCGCTCCCCCGGCAGGTGAGCGCCGAGCGCGTGCTCGCGGCGGTGGCACCGGAAAAGGACGTGGATGGCTTCGGCGCGCAAAGCCTCGGCGCGCTCGTCGCCGGCCGCCCCGGTTTCGTGCCCTGCACGCCCTCGGGTGTGATGCGCTTGCTCGAGCACGGCGGCGTGCCGCTCACCGGGCGCCACGCGGTGATCGTCGGGCGCTCCACCATCGTCGGCAAGCCCATGGCGCTGCTGCTCTTGCAGCGCGACGCCACCGTCACCATCTGCCACTCCAAGACCATGGACCTCGCCGCAATGGTGCGCCAGGCCGACATCGTCGTCGCCGCTACCGGCAGGGCGCGCATGATCGGCGCCGCGATGCTCAAGCCCGGCGCCTGCGTGATCGACGTGGGCATCAATCGCCTCGCCGATGGAACCCTCGCCGGCGACGTGGATTTCGCGGCGGCGCGCGAAGTCGCCGGCTGGATCACGCCGGTGCCCGGCGGCGTGGGCCCCATGACCGTGGCGATGCTGCTCGAGAACACGGTGCGCGCGGCGGCGCAATCGGCCGCATCCTGCGCCTGAAGATGAACCCGCTGCTCGACTTCTCCGGCCTGCCGCGCTTCGGCGACATCAAGCCCGAGCACGCGGCGCCGGCGGTGGACGCGCTGCTCGCGGCAGCGCGCGCGGCCGTGGCGCGCGCCGAAGGCGCGCCCGCCACCTGGGAGGCATTCGTCGCGCCGCTCGAGGACGCGAACGAGCGCCTGGCGCGTGCCTGGGGCCAGGTGGCGCACCTGCACGCCGTGATGGACACGCCGCCCCTGCGCGAGGCCTACAACGCGAACCTGCCCAAGGTGACGCAGTACTGGACCGCGCTCGGGCAGAACCTGAAGCTGTACGAGCGCTACCGCGCGCTGCGCGACTCGCCGGAGTTCGAGAGCCTGAGCGCGCCGCGCCGCCGCATCGTGGAGAACGCGCTGCGCGACTTCCGGCTCGCCGGCGCGGAGCTGCCGCCTGCGGGAAAAGCGCGCTTCGGCGAGATCCAGCAGGAGCTCGCGCGCCTGGCGGCGAAATTCTCGGAGAACCTGCTCGATGCGACCAACGCCTGGTCGGTCGTCGTGGAAAGCGGGTCGGGCGTCGCCGGCATCCCGGCCGACGTGCTCGAGGCGGCGCGCGAGGCCGCGGCAAGGGACGGCAAGCCCGGCTGGAAGTTCACGCTGCACATGCCTTCGTACCTCCCGGTGATGCAATACGCCGAGGACCGGGAGCTGCGCCGCGCGATGTACCGCGAGAGCGTGACGCGCGCCGCCGAGTTCGGCAAGCCGGAGTGGGACAACACGCCGCTTATCGCGCGCATCGTGGCGCTGCGCGCCGAGGCCGCGCGGCTGCTTGGCTATCGCAACTTCGCCGAGATGTCGCTCGTGCCCAAGATGGCCGACACGCCTGCGCAGGTGCTCGAGTTCCTGAGGGACCTCGCGCGGCGCGCGCGGCCGTTCGCCGAAGGCGATGTCGCGGCGCTGCGCGAGTTCGCCCGCAGGGAGCTGGGCCTCTCGTCGCTCGAAGCCTGGGACCTCGCCTGGGCCTCCGAGAAGCTGCGCGCCGCGCGCTACGCCTTCTCCGACCAGGAGGTGAAGCAGTATTTCCCGGAAGGCGTGGTGCTCGAGGGGCTGTTTCGCCTGGTGCAGGCGCTCTACGGCGTGCGCATCGTGCCGGCGCAGGCGCCGGCCTGGCACGAGGACGTGCGCTTCTTCGACCTGCGCTCCGCCGACGGCGCGCTCCTCGGCCAGTTCTACACCGACCTCTACGCGCGCGACACCAAGCGCGGCGGCGCCTGGATGGACGACGCCATCTCGCGGCGGCGCAAGGGCGAGCGCATCCAGACGCCGGTCGCGTACCTCAACTGCAATTTCTCGCGCCCGGTCGGCGGCAAGCCGGCGGTCTTCACCCACGACGAGGTGATCACGCTGTTCCACGAGTTCGGCCACGGCCTGCACCACCTGCTCACGCAGGTCGAGGACCTCGGCGTCTCGGGCATCAATGGCGTCGAATGGGACGCGGTCGAGCTGCCGAGCCAGTTCATGGAAAATTTCTGCTGGGAGTGGGAGGTGCTCGAGCCGATGACGCGCCACGTGGAACGCGGCGAGCCGCTGCCGCGGGCGCTTTTCGACAAGATGCTCGCGGCGAAGAACTTCCAGTCGGGCCTCGCGATGCTCAGGCAGATCGAGTTCGCGCTTTTCGACATGCGGCTGCACTCGGACTTCGACCCCGCCTCGGGCGGGTGCGCGCAGGCGCTGCTGGACGAGGTGCGGCGCGAGGTCGCGGTGCTGCATCCTCCCGAGTGGAACCGTTTCCCCAACAGCTTCGCGCACATCTTCGCCGGCGGCTACGCCGCGGGTTATTACAGCTACAAGTGGGCGGAAGTCCTGTCGGCCGACGCCTACGGCAGGTTCGAGGAAATGCGCGCATCGCAGGGCAATGCGCGCGGCGTGCTCGACGCCGGGCTCGGCGCGCAATTCCGTGACGAAGTGCTCGCGGTGGGCGGCAGCCGGCCCGCGGCGGATTCGTTCCGCGCCTTTCGCGGCCGCGAGCCGCGCGTGGAAGCGCTCCTGCGGCACAGTGGTATGATTTCCGCATGATTCTACGGGCTTTTCTTGCAGTCCTGCTCATCGCCGGGAGCGCGCACGCGCAGCAGTATCGCTGGGTGGACGAGCAGGGGCGCGTGCAGTATTCCGACACGCCGCCTCCGGCCTCGGCGAAAGACGTGAGGAAGATGAAGTCCCGCGCCGCCGCGCCGGCCGCAGCGCCCCAGCAGCCCTTCGAGCTGACGCGGCTGCAGAAGGATTTCCCGGTGACGCTCTACACCTCGCCCAATTGCATCGAGGGCTGCGCCATGGCGCGCGCCGCGCTCAACAAGCGCGGCGTGCCGTTCACCGAGGTGCAGGTGTGGGACGAGGAGACCAACGAGCAGCTCAAGCGCGCCTCGGGCGCGGCCGAGGTGCCCACGCTGCAGGTCGGCATCTCCACGCACCGCGGTTTCGAGCAGGGCGCTTTCGATGCGCTGCTCGACAGCGCCGGCTACCCGCGGACCGGCATCCTGCCCGCGGGCACGCAGAAGGCGCCGGCGCCGCCCGAGGGCTACGTGCCGCCCTCGGAGCGCCCGGTCGCCGAGCCGGTGAAGCCCGCGCCTCCCGAAGAGCCGCAGAAGCTCGGCCCCTACGCACCCGGCGGCAGCCGCAAGTAAGCCTGCGCGCGTCGCAACGTGAAGCTTGCGACGTGGAACGTCAATTCGATCAGGGTGCGGCTGCCGCAGCTGCTCGACTGGCTCGCGGCCGCGTCGCCTTCGTTGATCTGCCTCCAGGAAACGAAGAGCGAGGACGACAGGTTCCCGCGCGCCGAGATCGAGGCGGCGGGCTACCAGGTCGCGTTCTCCGGCCAAAAGACCTACAACGGCGTCGCGATCCTCGCGCGCGCGCGCCTCGCCGAGGCGGTTGCGGGAATCCCGGGGTTTGCCGACGCGCAGAAGCGCGTGCTCGCGGCCACCGCAGAGGGCGTGCGCGTGGTGTGCGTCTACTGCCCCAACGGCCAGGCGGTCGGCTCGGAGCAGTACGCCTACAAGCTGAAGTGGTTCGGGGCGCTGCGCGACTGGCTGCGCGAGGAGCTCGCGCGGCATCCGCGCCTGGCGGTCGCGGGCGACTTCAACGTCGCGCCCGAAGACCGCGACGTGCACGACCCCAGGGCCTGGGAAGGGCAGGTGCACGTCTCGCCGCAGGAGCGCGCCGCGTTCGGCGAGCTGCTCGCGCTGGGGCTCAAGGACAGCTTTCGCCTGTTCGAGCAGCCGGAGAAATCGTTTTCCTGGTGGGACTACCGCATGATGGCGTTCCGGCGCAACGCCGGCCTGCGCATCGACCAGATCCTGCTCTCGCCCGAGCTCGCGGCGCGCTGCCGGGCTTCCACGATCGACAAGGCGCCGCGCAAGCTCGAGCGCCCGAGCGACCACGCCCCCGTGGTCGCCGAGATCGCCTAGCGCGCGGGCAGTTGCGCGGTCACGCGCCCATGCCCCTTTGCACGCCGGGGCGCGCCGCCATCGTCTCGCCCCAGCGCTTGAGGTTGTCCATTCCGCCCGCCGCCTCGAGCAGCGGCTTCCTCAGCGCGTAGTTGGGGTACAGCATCAGGTCGGCGAACGAGATCTCGTCGGCGAGATACTCCCGCCCGGCGAGGTGGCGCTCGACGTTGCGGAAGTAGTTCACGAGGCGCTGCTTGAAGAACTCGATGTTGGCAGGGATTTTTTCCGGCGCCGCAACCTCCGAGAGGAACACGGTCCCGCTCGTGCCGGCGATGTCGCTCGCAGCGGCGAGGAACCACTGCGAAGCCATGGCGCGGCGCACGCCGTCGGTGGGAATGAATTTCGCCGCCTTCTCGCAAGCGTAGATGACGATCGCGCCCGATTGGGCGAGCGTCAGCGGCTTGCCCCCGGGCCCCTGCGAATCCACCATCACCGGGATCGCGCCAAGCGGGTTCAGCTTGAGGAACTCGGGCCGCTTCTGCTCGCCCTTGGCGAGGTCCACCTTGTGCACCCGGTGCTCGAGGCCGGTTTCGGCCAGCGCCACAGCCGCGCGCAGGCCGTTCGCCGTGCCCCACATGTACAGGTCGATCATTTCCGCTCCTTGTCGCGGGTTTCCGGAGGGCGGATGATACTTGCATCGTGGAGCCCGCAGAAAGCATCGGCCGGCTCGGCTTCCGCAAGTGGTACGAGCGCCAGCTGATCGAGGGCCATGCCTGGTTCGTGAGCTGCTTTCTTTGCATGCTCGCGGTGGCGGCATGCCTTGAGGAGCTGAGCTTCCGCGGGCCGCTCGAACGCGTGCTCGCCTACGCAGGCTTGGTGTTCGTCGCCGGGGTGGTGGGGATCTACGGCTACCTGCGATACAGCCGCATCATGGGCGTTGCGGAGCGCCTCGGTGACCAGGCGACCTGCTCCGGCTGCGGTACCTACGGCCGCTTCGCGGTGGTGGGCGCGCCGTTCACCGTGCGCTGCCGCAAGTGCGGCAACGAGTGGCCGCTTGCGCAGCCGCTAGTCGATTAGCTGGTACGCGGGCAGCGTCAGGAACTCTACGTAGTCGCCGAGCGTGAGCTGTTCGAAGAGCTTCGCGCCCTCGGCGTACTTGCCCGCCTTCCACGCCTGCTCACCCAGCACCGCCCTGACTTTCGGCAGCTCTTCGGCGAGCAGCTGCTTGAAGAGCTCCGGCGTCACCTTGCGACCGTCGGCGAGCCGGCCCTTCTGCGAGCGGATCCACTGCCAGATCTGCGAGCGCGAGATTTCGGCGGTGGCGGCGTCCTCCATCAGGTTGAACACCGGCACGCAGCCGTTACCCACGAGCCAGGCGCCGAGATACTGGATGCCGACCGAGATGTTGTTGCGCAGCCCCGCCTCGGTGATCGGCGTCTCGGGCTGGAACTTGAGCAGATCCGCCGCGCCGACGCTCACGTCCGGGCGCTGGCGGCCATACTGGTTGGGTTGCGGCATGTGCTCGTCGAACACCGCCTTCGCCACCGGAACGAGCCCCGGGTGCGCCACCCAGGTGCCGTCGCAGCCGTCGGTCACCTCGCGCAGCTTGTCCTGCCGCACCTTCTCCAGCGCCGCCGCGTTCGCCGCCGGGTCGTTCTTGATCGGGATCTGCGCCGCCATCCCGCCCATCGCGGGCGCGCCGCGGCGGTGGCAAGTCTTCACCAGCAACAGCGCGTAGGCGCGCATGAACGGCGCGGTCATCGTCACCTGCGCGCGGTCGGCGAGGCAGAAATCCTTGTTGGCGCGGAACTTCTTGATGCACGAGAAGATGTAGTCCCAGCGGCCGATGTTGAGGCCCGCGGAGTGCTCCTTCAGCTCCCACAGGAACTCGTCCATCTCGAAAGCCGCGAGCACGGTCTCGACGAGGCAGGTCGCCTTGATGGTGCCGCGCGCGACTCCCAGCTCGTCCTGCGCCAGGTTGAAGATGTCGTTCCACAGGCGCACCTCGAGGTGCGATTCCATCTTCGGCAGGTAGAAGTAGGGCCCGGAGCCGCGCGCGATCAGCTCTCTTGCGTTGTGGAAGAAAAACAGCGCGAAGTCGAAGATCCCGCCCGCGACCGGCTTGCCGTCCACCAGCATGTGCTTCTCGTCGAGATGCCAGCCGCGCGGCCGCGGGATGAGGACCGCGGTACGGTCGTTCAGCCGGTACTGCTTTCCGCCTTGCTCGAAGCTGATCGTGCGGCGCACCGCATCGCGCAGGTTGACCTGGCCGTCGACCATGTTGAACCAGGTCGGGCAATTGGCGTCCTCGAAATCCGCCATGAAGGTGGAGGCGCCGGCGTTCAACGCATTGATCACCATCTTGCGGTCGGTCGGGCCGGTGATCTCGACGCGGCGGTCGAGCATGTCCTTGGGCTGCGGCGCGATCTGCCACTCGGAGTCGCGGATGCGCTTCGTCTCGGGCAGAAAGTCCGGCAACGCGCCGGCGTCGAACTGCTTTTGGCGCGCGGCGCGGCGCGCGAGCAGCTCCTGGCGGCGCGATTCGAACTGGCGATGAAGCTTCGCGACGAAGGCGATCGCCTCCGGCGTCAGGATGGTGGCGAACTCGGGCGTGACGCGGCCGGAAATCGATACACCTTGCGGCAGTGGGGTCGACATGTGCATCGGAGCATTCTATGGACTGAAATTTCGCGCCGCAACATGAAATCGCAGAGCTACAGGAGTAAGCTTTTCGTTTTGCGGGGCTATATTTCACATCGTGAAATCCGGTGTTCGGGCCCCTCGGCTCGAGGAGAGTTCGCATGGCAACGCGCTGCAATGTCCTGATCCTCGGCGCCTCCTACGGTTCGCTGCTCGGGGCGAAGCTCGCGCTCGCTGGGCACGGCGTTAAGCTGGTCTGCCTGCCCGCGGAAGTCGAGCTCATCAACAAGGAAGGCGCGCGCATTCGCATGCCCGTGAAAGGGCGTGAGGGGCTGGTCGAGGTGGACACCCGCAGGCTCCCTGGCAAGCTCTCGGCGAGCGGCCCCAGGGAGGTGAACCCGGCCGATTACGACCTGGTTGCGCTCGCCATGCAGGAACCGCAATACCGCGCGCCGGAAGTGCGTCAGCTCGTCGCCGCGACCGCCAAGGCGAGGGTTCCCTGCATGTCGATAATGAACATGCCGCCGCTGCCCTACCTCGCGCGCATCCCCGGGGTCGCGCTCGACGCCTGCCGTAGTTGCTATACCGATCCCGCGGTGTGGGACGGCTTCGATCCGGCGCTGATGACGCTGTGCAGCCCGGACCCGCAAGCCTCGCGCCCGCCGGAGGCGAAGGTGAACGTGCTGCAGGTGCGGCTCGCCACCAACTTCAAGTCGGCGCGCTTCGCCTCCGACTCCCACACCGCGATTCTGCGCCGGCTCGAGTCCGACATCGAGGCAGCGCGCTTCGACACCGGTGCCGAAAGAATCGAGCTGCCCGTCAAGCTCAAGGTGCACGACTCCGTGTTCGTGCCGCTCGCCAAATGGAGCATGCTGCTCGCCGGCAACTACCGCTGCATAACCAGGGAGGGCATGCGCTCGATCAAGGAGGCAGTACACAGCGATCTCGCCGCCGCGCGCGCCGTCTACGAGTGGGTGGTGGAGCTGTGCAAATCGCTCGGCGCGCGGGAACAAGACCTCGTGCCGTTCGAGAAGTACGCCGCCGCCGCCCAGGGCCTCACCGGGCCTTCTTCCGCGGCGCGCGCGCTTTTCGGGGGCGCGCCCTACATCGAGCGCGTCGACCGTCTGGTGAAAGCGATCGCGGCGCAAAAGGGCAGGCGCCTCGCCGCGTTGGACGAGATCGTCGCGCTGGTCGACGCGAAGCTCGAAGCGAACCGCAAGAAGGTCGCCTGAAAAAAGGGGCAGGCCAAAAAAGGGGGCAGGACCCTTTTCGCTTCTTGCGCGCAGAACCACGAAAAGGGTCCTAACCCCTTTTTCACTTTTTCAATCTTCGCCGCCTTCGATTCCGAGTTCCTGGATCTTGCGGGTAATGGTGTTGCGACCCATGCCGAGGAGGCTCGCCGCCTCGATTCGCCGCCCCCCGGTGCGCGCGAGGGCGCGCGAGATGAGCGTGCGCTCGAACTGGCGCGCGAGCTGATCGAGGATCCCGGTCTCGCCGCGGCCGAAGCGCCGCTCGACTTCCTGCTCGAGCGCCGCGACCCAGTCGCCCCCACCCGAACCCTCCGCGGCGCCGGCGCCCCGGAATTCCGCCGGCAGGTCGGCGATCTCCACCGTCTGGCCCGGCGCCATTACCGTAAGCCAGTGGCAGAGGTTCTCGAGCTGGCGAACGTTGCCCGGCAATTCCAGCCGCGAGACGTGCGCCAGCGCTTCGTCCGAAAACCTCTTGGCCTCGACGCCGAGGCTGTTCGCGCTCTTCGCGAGGAAGTGTCGCGCGAGCAGCGGGATGTCCTCGCGCCGCTCGCGCAGCGCGGGCATGCGCACGCGGATCACGTTCAGGCGGTGGTACAAGTCCTCGCGGAACGCGCCTTCGCGCACCCGCGCCTCGAGGTTCTGGTTGGTGGCCGCGATCACCCGCACGTTCGCCTTGAGTTGCTGGTGGCCGCCGACGCGGTAGAAGGTGCCGTCGGACAGCACGCGCAACAGCCGCGTCTGCAGCTCCGCGGGCATCTCGCCGATCTCGTCGAGGAACAGCGTGCCGCCCTCGGCCTGCTCGAAGCGGCCGCGACGCAGCGCCTGCGCGCCGGTGAACGCCCCGCGCTCGTGGCCGAAGAGCTCGGACTCGAGCAGATCCTTGGGCATCGCCGCCGTATTGATGGCGACGAAGGGCATCGCGGCGCGCGCACTGTGCCGGTGCAGCGCCCGCGCCACCAGTTCCTTGCCGGTGCCCGATTCGCCCGTGATGAGCACCGTCGCGCTCGACTGGCTCAGGCGGCCGATGGCGCGGAACACCTCCTGCATCGCCGCCGCCTGCCCGAGGATCGCCGGCGCCTCGCCCTGCGGCGCGAGCGCCTGCTCCTCGCGCTCGCTCTCGTCGAGCGCGCGCCGGATCAGCGACACCGCCTGGTTGACGTCGAACGGCTTGGGCAAGTACTCGTAGGCGCCGCTCTGGAACGCCGCCACTGCCGACTCGAGGTCGGAGTAGGCCGTCATCACGATCACCGGCACCGAGGGATGCTTCTCCTTCACCGCCTGGAGCAGCTCGATTCCGGTCGCCCCCGGCATGCGGATGTCGGACACCAGCACCTGCGGCGGGCCGCTCGCAAGCGCGTCCAGCGCCTCGCGCGCCGAAGCGAACGAGCTGTAGGCAATGCCCTCCCTGCCGAGTGCCTTTTCGAACACCCAGCGGATCGAGCGGTCGTCGTCGACGATCCAGACCGGCTTCATGTCAGTGGCAGCAGGAACGTGAATACGGTGCGTCCCGGGCGGCTGTCGCACTCGAGCGTCCCGCCGTGGTTGTGCACGTAGGTCTGCGCAAGCGCGAGTCCCAGGCCGCTGCCGCCCTCCCGCCCCGACACCAGAGGGTGGAAGATGCGGTCGCGGATCCCTTCGGGCAGTCCGGGCCCGTCGTCCGCTACCTGCAATTCCAATGCCAGCTTGTGGCGCCGGCGCGCGATCGTGACCTGGCGGCCGGGCCTGGTCCGCAGGGTGATCCGGCCCCCGCGCCGCCGGTTCGCCTCCGAACGAAGCGCCTGGGCGGCATTGCGCACCACGTTGAGCACTGCCTGGATGAGCTGCTCCCGGTCGCCGACGAGGTCGGGCACGCTCGGGTCGTAGTCGCGGTCGATCGCGATGCCCTGGGGGAACTCGGCGAGCACGAGGCTGCGCACCCGCTCCAGCACCTCATGGACGTTGACCGGCGCGAGGCTCGCCGCGCGCTGCGGCGAGAGCAGCTGGTCGAGCAGCGCCTGCAGGCGGTCGGCTTCCTTGATGATCACCTGGGTGTACTCGCGCAGCTCCGGCCGCTCGAGCTCCCCCTCGAGCAGCTGCGCCGAGCCGCGCAGGCCGCCCAGCGGGTTCTTGATCTCGTGCGCGAGGTTGCGCACGAGTTCCCGGCTCGCCTGCTGCTGGTCGAGGATGCGCTCCTCGCGCTCGGCCCGCAATTGCTCCTCGATTGGCCGCAGCTCCACGAGCAGCGGCGTTTCATCCACGTCGATCCGCGTCACGATGCATGAAAGGGGCACCGGCTCGCGCCCGGGGGATTCCAGGCTGGCCGTGCGTGCGCGGTAATTCCAGTGCGCCTCGAGCGCTTCGCCGAGCATGGCGCCAAGCGCCGCGCCGTCGGAGAAGAACTGGGATAGCGGCTGGCCGAGCAGGCTCTTCGCCCCGGCACCGAGCAGGTTCTCGGCGGCCGGGTTGGCGTAGCGCACGACAAAGCGCTCGTCGAGCACGACCACTGCAGTGGCGAGGAGCTCGAGCCCGGAGTAGGCGGCCGCCACGCCGTTGGCCACCTACCGGTAAAGGTTGGCGAGCTCGCGCTTCAGGGCCTGGACGTTCTTCTCGTGGACCTCGACCGCGTCCTTGTAGGGCTGCAGCCGGGCGAGCACCTTGGCGTAGTTCTTCTCGTCGCCGGTGCGGATCGCCTCCTGCTCGGCGAGCTTGCGCTTCGCGTCGGCGAGCATCTGCTCTTCCTGCGCCAGCTCCTTCTCCAGGGTCTCGCGCTGCTTGGCCTTGGCGGCCATGCGATCGTTCACCGATTCCTTCGGAAAGCCCGGCGGCGGCGGCGCCTTGGCACCGGGCTTCGCACCCGGCGGCGCCGGAACCACGTTCACCTCGCGCGACACCAGCTCGCATTTCTTGCCCGCCGTCTCGCGCTTGTCGCTCGTGTAGAGCGGCCGGCCGCGCTCGTCCTGGCACTTCCAGATTTCGGTTACCTGCTGGGCGCGCGCCTGCCCGGCGGCCGCCAGGCTGAAGGCCAGGAAGAACAGTGCACCAATTCGGGTCATCATCTGGAAGCGACCTCAGCGAGGCAAGCTAAGTCTATGCTAAATCAGGGCTTTTCTGCAAACCGGTCCACTAAAGCAAAAGGGCGGGTCGCCCCGCCCTTCGCTTAACGCTCGCGGCGCCTTTCGGCTTACGAGCTGTAGTACATGTCGAACTCAACCGGGTGGGTGGTCATGCGAAAGCGCGTCAGCTCCTCGGTCTTGAGCCCGATGTAGGCGTCGATCACGTCGTCGTCGAACACCCCGCCCTTGGTGAGGAAGGCCCGGCCCTTGTCGAGGTGCTCGAGCGCCTCCTCGAGGGAAGCGCACACGTGCGGCACTTTCGCGGCCTCCTCCGGCGGCAGGTGGTACATGTCCTTGTCGATCGGGTCGCCCGGGTGGATCTTGTTCTGCACGCCGTCCAGGCCCGCCATCAGCATCGCGGCAAACGCAAGGTAGGAATTCGTCGTCGGATCCGGGAAGCGCACTTCGACGCGCCGCGCCTTGGGGCTCGAGACGTACGGGATGCGGCACGCGGCCGACCGGTTCTTTGCCGAGTAGGCGAGGTTGATCGGCGCCTCGAATCCCGGCACCAGGCGCTTGTAGGAGTTGGTGCCCGGGTTGGTGATCGCGTTGAGCGCCTTGGCGTGCTTGATGATGCCGCCGATGTAGTAGAGCGCGAACTCCGACAGCCCGGAGTAGAGGTTTCCGGCGAACAGGTTGTTGCCGCCCTTCCACACCGACTGGTGAACGTGCATGCCCGAGCCGTTGTCGCCCACGACGGGCTTGGGCATGAAGGTCGCGGTCTTGCCGTAGGAGTGCGCGACGTTCCACACCGTGTACTTGAGGATCTGCATCCAGTCGGCGCGCTGAACGAGCGGCGCGAAGCGCGTCCCGATCTCGTTCTGGCCCGCGGCCGCCACCTCGTGGTGGTGCACCTCGACCTCGACGCCCTGCTGCTCGAGCGCGAGGCACATGGCATTGCGGATGTCCTGCAGCGTGTCGGCGGGCGGCACCGGGAAGTAGCCCCCCTTCACCGGCGCGCGGTGCGCCATGTTGCCCGACTCGTAATCGATGCCGGTGGACCATGGCGCCTCTTCGGACTTGATCTTGACGAAGCAGCCCGACATGTCGACCTGCCAGGTGACGCCGTCGAAGATGAAGAACTCGGGCTCCGGTCCGAAATACGCGGTGTCGCCGAGCCCGGTGGACTTGAGATAGGCCTCCGCGCGCCGGGCGATGCCGCGCGGGCAGCGGCTGTAGGGCTTGCCGTCGGTGGGCTCGATCACGTCGCAGGTGATGTTGAGCACCGCCTCGTCGGTGAACGGGTCCATGCGCGCGGTGTTCGGATCGGGCATCAGCAGCATGTCGGAGGCCTGGATGCCTTTCCAGCCGGCGATCGACGAGCCGTCGAAAGCGTGGCCGGACTCGAATTTCTCCTTGGTGAAGTACTTCACCGGCACGCTCACGTGCTGTTCCTTGCCGCGGGTGTCGGTGAAGCGGAAGTCGACGAACTTGACCTCCTTGTCCTTGGCCATCTTCAATACGTCATCGGGCGTCATCGCCATCTCGGGTCTCCAGAAGCGGGTAGTGGAAATTCGGGCCAGTCGCGCCGGCCAGACCTGTGCGTAAGAGCAGGTTCCGTGCCAAATGCTCGGGCCCTGGCCGGTCTCCCTGAACCGGCCGGGTCGGCGCGATTCTATCCGAGCAGGATGCACCTTGGCAGTGCCTCCAGCGAAAGACCGCACCACCATGGTGCCCTCCGCGCGCGAAGGACTCCTATAATCGCGCCTCGCTCCGAGCCTCATGTCCGACCCCGATTCGATCAAGCGCCTGGCCGCCGAGCGCGGCAAGCAGATGGGATTGCCTTACGCCGGCGCCGTGACGCCGAAGGAGGCATTCGAGCTGATGCAGGCCGGGGCGGCGCTGGTGGACGTGCGGACCCGGGCCGAGGTCTACTGGGTCGGCCGGGTGCCGGGAAGCGTGTTCGTGGAGTGGAACAGCTACCCGGAGGCGGTGCGCAACCCCCTGTTTCTCGAGCAGCTCGCCGAGTCGGTGTCCAGGGACACGCCGATCGTGTTCCTGTGCCGCTCGGGCAACCGCTCGCATTTCGCCGCCGCAGTCGCCACGCAGGCCGGCTGGCGGGAGTGCTACAACATCCTGGAGGGCTTCGAGGGCGACCGCGACGCGAAGGAACACCGCTCCAGCATCAACGGCTGGCGCGTGGCAGGACTGCCGTGGGTGCAGGGCTGACTCAAAGCGGCGCCCACTCGACCCACCCGTAGTGCGCGCTCACCAGCACGAGCGCGCCGAAGGCGATCCGGTACCAGGCGAACGGCGTGAAATCGTGCGTCGCGATGTAGCGCAGCAGCCACCGCACGCACAGGAACGCCGAGGCGAACGAGGCCGCGAAGCCGATCGCGAAGAGCGGCGTGTCGGCTGCCGAGAACAGCGCTCGGTTCTGCCAGAAGTCGTAGGCGCCCGCCGCCACCAGCGTCGGCACCGCGAGAAAGAACGAGAACTCGGTCGCCGCTCGCCGCGACAGGCCGAAGATCATGCCGCCGATGATGGTCGCCCCGGCGCGCGAGGTGCCCGGGATCAGCGCGAAGGCCTGCGCGATGCCCACCTTCAGCGCATCCTGCCAGCGCATGTCGTCCATCGCCAGCACCTGGGGCGGCCGCGCGCGCTCGTCGCGGTCGCGCTCGACCAGCAGGATGATCAGGCCCCCGGCGATGAAAGCGATCGCCACCGGCACGGCGTGAAACAGGTGCGCCTTGATGAAGCCGCCAAGGAAAAAGCCGATCGCCGCTGCGGGCACGAAGGCGATGCCGACGTTGCGCCACAGCCGCCACTCGGGGTGCAGGAAGCGCGCGCGGAATTCCCAGCACACGGCGAACATCGCGCCGGTCTGGATCGCGATGTAGAACACCTTGCCGCGCTCGTCGTCGAAGCCGAGCAGCGCGCCGGCGAGGATGAGGTGGCCGGTGCTCGAGACGGGCAGGAACTCGGTGAGGCCTTCGACCACGCCGAGGATCAGCGCGTGCAGCAGCGGCGCGTCGGGCATGGCGCGATTCTAGCGGGGGCTGCTAGCGCGCGCTGGCGTCGACCAGCTTCTGGTTCGCCGCGGTCAGGCGCTCGATCAGGATGCGCATGAACGACTTGTTGAAGCGCACCTGGCAGGCGTCGCTCGAGGCCGAGAGCGACGCCGCCTTGATCTCGATGACGAGCAGCGGCGTCAAGGCGCGGATGGTGGTGCTGCGCACCGCGGTCTGGTCCGCGAAATACAGCATCTCGCCGAAGCAGTCTCCGGGCACCAGGCGATTCAATTCCTTCCCGGCGCGCGTCACCTCGACCTCGCCCTCGACCAGCACGTAGAAGCTGTCGCCGCGGTCGCCCTCGAGGATGATCACCTTGCCGGCGGGGATGCGCTCCCAGGACGAGATCCGCAGCACCTCCCAGATCTCCACCTCGAGGAAGTCGCGGAAGAACGAGAGGTTCCTCAGCGCGTTGTACTTGCGCGTGTCCGAGAGCCCCTCCTCGCGCGGCGCGTCCAGGTTGCGCACCAGCGCCGCGAGGTCCTTGCCGAACTCGATCCAGCTCTGGTAGCGCTCGCCGAGGGACTTCTTCATGGCGCGCGCCACGATCGGCTCGAAGGCCTCGGGCAGGTCTGGGCGGAGCTTCCTGAGCGGCGGCGCCTCCAGGTTCATGATCTGGTACATGAGGCTCGCGTGCGAGGCGCCGAAGAACGGCAGCCGGCCGGTGAGCAGCTGGTACATCACCACGCCGAGCGAGTAGATGTCGGTCTGGTGGGTGAGCGGCTGGTCGCTCAGCTGCTCGGGCGACATGTAGGCCGGCGACCCGGCATGGCGCAGGTCGGTGTGCGTCACGCCCTCCAGGATCGCGACGCCGAAATCCGAGAGCTTCACGTCGAAGCTCGGCGTCACCAGGATGTTGGCCGGCTTGATGTCGCGGTGGATGACGCCGTGGCGGTGCGCGAACTCGAGCGCGCGGCTCGCCTTGAACACCACCTCGACCGCCTTTTCCAGCGGCAGCAGGTTCTCCACCGAGGCATACTGCGCGAGCGTGCCGCCCTCGACCAGCTCCATCACGATGTAGCTGTACTCGCGCTCCACCGCCGCGTCGAGCATCTGCACGATGTGCGGGTGCTGCAGCCTGCCCACCAGTGCCGCCTCGTTCAGGAACGCGGTGCGGTGCTTGCCCGAGAACAGGTCGGTATCGGCGCCGGCGTGGCGGAACATCTTGATCGCGACCAGCCGCCCGGCGAACGGGTCGCGCGCGAGGTACACCGAGGCGGTGGCGCCGCGCCCCAGCTCGCGCACCACCGCGTACTTGCCGATCGCCGAGGGAAGCTCGGTGTTCAGCGGCGCTGCTCCTGGAGAAAGCCGTTCAGCGTCGGCCAGAAGCCGTCGGCGCCGTCGGTGTCGTTGTGGCCCGCGCCTGCGAGCGCGACCTTGCGCTTGGCGCCGCCCCAGGCGTCGAACAGGCGCTCGGAGTGCACGGGCGGAATCACCTCGTCGCGCTCGGCGATGAAGACGAGCAGCGGCTGGCGCAGTTGCGGCGCGAGCGCGAGCGAATCGAAGCGGTGCTTGAGGATCAGGTCCACGGGCAGGAACGGATAGTAGCGTTTCGCGAGCGCCGCCACGCTGTCGTAGGGCGCGACCAGCACCACCGCGCGCACCGGGCGCTTCGCGGCGAGCGGCACCGCGACGCCACTTCCCAGGCTCCTGCCGAAGGCGACGATGCGTTGCGCATCGACGCTCGGCCGGCCCGCGGCGAAATCGTAGAGCGTCACGGCGTCGGCGACGAGCGCCGCCTCCGAGGGCGAGCCTTCGCTCAGGCCGTAGCCGCGGTAGTTGACGAGCAGCCACCCGATCCCCGGCGTCGCGCCTCGCGCCGGGTCGCCCACCGCGTCGAGCATCCAGGAGACTTCCTCGGCGTTGCCGCCGAAGTAGATCACGAGCGGACCGGGCGCCGCGGGCTTCACCAGCCAGCCGTGAAGCCGCGTCCCGTCTTCCGCAACGATCTGCACTTCCTCGACCGCGGGGTGGCGGCGCGCGATCTCGCCGCGCCGGGAATCGGGCAGCGGCTGGCGGTAGAAGATGAGCGAATCCTGCGCGAGCCAGACCACCAGCGGCACCGCGACCGCGACCACCGCCCCGACCTTCGCGAGCGATACCAGCAGCCCCTCAGCCGCCATGCCTGGACCCCTCCCCCCTGGCGCCCCGCGCCGAGGGGAGGATTACTAGACTTTCTGGTAGAGGTCGCCGCCTTTTTTCACGAATTCGACCGCTTTGTCCTTCATCCCCTGCTCGAGCGCCTGCTCGGCGCTCACCCCGTGCTCGCGCGCGTAGTCGCGCACGTCCTGGGTGATCTTCATCGAGCAGAAGTGCGGCCCGCACATGGAGCAGAAGTGGGCGAGCTTCGCGCCCTCCTGCGGCAGCGTCTGGTCGTGGAATTCGCGCGCCGTATCGGGATCGAGGCCCAGGTTGAACTGGTCCGCCCAGCGGAACTCGAACCGCGCCTTGGAAATCGCGTTGTCGCGCGCCTGCGCCCCGGGGTGCCCCTTGGCGAGGTCGGCGGCGTGCGCCGCGATCTTGTAGGCCATGATGCCGTCCTTCACGTCCTTCTTGTCGGGCAGCCCGAGGTGCTCCTTGGGCGTGACGTAGCACAGCATCGCGGTGCCGTACCAGCCGATCATCGCGGCGCCGATCGCGCTCGTGATGTGGTCGTAGCCCGGCGCGATGTCGGTGGTGAGGGGTCCCAGCGTGTAGAACGGCGCCTCGTCGCAATACTTCAGCTGCAGCTCCATGTTTTCCCTGATGAGCTGCATCGGCACGTGCCCCGGGCCCTCGATCATCACCTGGCAATCGTGCTGCCAGGCGATTTTCGTCAACTCGCCGAGCGTCTTCAGTTCCGCCAGCTGCGCCTCGTCGTTCGCGTCGTGGATCGAGCCGGGCCGCAACCCGTCGCCGAGCGAGAACGAGACGTCGTAGGCGCGCATGATCTCGCAGATCTCCGCGAAGCGCGTGTAGAGAAAGCTCTCCTCGTGGCGCGCGAGGCACCACTTCGCCATGATCGAGCCGCCGCGCGACACGATCCCGGTCATGCGGCGCGCGGTGAGCGGGATGAACGGCAGCCGCACGCCGGCGTGGATGGTGAAGTAGTCCACCCCCTGCTCGGCCTGCTCGATCAAGGTGTCGCGGAAGATCTCCCAGGTGAGGTCCTCGGCCTTGCCGTTCACCTTCTCGAGCGCCTGGTAGATCGGCACCGTGCCGATCGGCACCGGCGAATTGCGCACGATCCACTCGCGCGTCTCGTGGATGTGCTTGCCGGTCGAGAGGTCCATCACCGTGTCGCCGCCCCAGCGGATTGCCCAGGTCATCTTGTCCACTTCCTCGCCGATCGAGGAGCCGAGCGCGGAGTTGCCGATGTTGCAGTTGATCTTCACCAGGAAGTTGCGCCCGATCACCATCGGCTCGCTCTCCGGGTGGTTGATGTTGGCGGGAATGATGGCGCGGCCGCGCGCAACTTCCGCGCGCACGAATTCCGGCGTGATGCGCGCCGGCAGCTGCGCGCCAAACGCCTCGCCCCGGTGCTGGCGCGCGAGCAGCTCGCCCGGGCCCTCGGCACGCTGGTTGGAGCGCGAAACCTGCTCCCGGAGCAGGTTTTCCCTTATTGCGACGAATTCCATTTCGGGGGTGACGACGCCGCGTCGCGCATAGTGCATCTGCGTGACGCAGGCCCCGGCGCGCGCGCGCCGCGGCTTGCGCTTCAGGTCGAAGCGCAGCTCGGCGAGCCTGGGATCCGCCAGGCGCTGGCGGCCGTATTGCGAGCTCGGCGCTTCGAGCACTTCGGTGTCGCCGCGCTCCTCGATCCAGCGCTCGCGCAAGGGGGCGAGTCCGGCGCGGATGTCGATGCGCGCCTCGGGATCGGTGTATGGGCCGGAAGTGTCGTACACCAGGATCGGCGGGTTCTTCTCGCTTGCGGCGCTCGAGCCGGGGGCCGCCGGGGTGTCGGACTGCGCGATCTCGCGCATCGGCACCCGCAGATCGTGCCGCGAGCCGGCGACGTAGACCTTGCGCGAGTTGGGCAGCGGCTTCACCGCCGCGTCGTCCACGTGCGCGCTCGCGGCGAGGAATTTCGGGTTGGCGTTCATGCTTGCTCCTCTTGCGGGACTTGGGGCCGGCGGGAGCGGGAGGCAGGACCTGCCACGCTTCCCTCCGGCGGCATTACCCGCGTCAGGTTCGTAGGGTGTCTCTCACCCGTCCCCGATTCCTTCGATCGGGGGCAGGACCCCTGCGTGCCAGGGCAAATTACTGCAAACCCGTCCCTGTGACAAGGAGCGCTTTGGTCTAAACTTGCGCCCCAGCGAATTCACCCTATAGCCGACGATGAATCTCGAGCAGGCGCGGAGCAACATGGTCGAGCAGCAGATCCGCCCCTGGGAAGTGCTCGACCAGGACGTGCTCGACCTGCTGTACGCGGTGCCGCGCGAGGAGTTCGTGCCTGCGGCGCACCGCAACCTCGCCTTCTGCGACATGGAGATTCCCATCGAGGAGGGAGTAGCTGCGGGCGAGCGCATGTGGGCGCCCAAGATCGAGGCGCGCGTGCTGCAGGCGCTGGCGCCCAGGCGCCCTGAGCGGGTGCTGGAGGTGGGCACCGGAAGCGGCTACCTCACGGCGCTGCTCGCCCACCGCGCAGGCCACGTCTATTCGGTGGAAATCCGCCCCAGGCTCGCCGAGTTCGGGCGCGCCAATCTGGCACGGCACGGTGCCGACAACGTGACGCTGGAAGTCGCGGACGGCGCTCGGGGATTCCCGAAATGGGCGCCCTACGACATCATCGTGCTCACCGGGTCGGTGCCCGTCCTGCCCAGGGCGGCGCTGGAGACGCTCGCCCCCGGCGGCAGGCTGTTCGCGATCGTGGGCGACGCCCCGGTGATGTGCGCGCGGCTGGTGACCTGCGTCTCACCGGGCGAGTTCCGCAGCGTGGACCTGTTCGAGACCGTGGTGGCGCCGCTCGTCAACTGCGAGCAGCCGGCGCGCTTCAGGTTCTGAGCACGACCATGCGCCGCGCGCTTGCCTGCCTCGCCCTTCTCGTCCCCGCCGCCGCGGCGGCGGAGAACCTCCTGCAGGTCTACCGCGACGCCAGGGAATACGACGCGGTCTACGCCGCGGCGCGCCATGCGCTCATGGCCGGCCTGGAGAAGCTGCCGCAGGGACGCGCCGGGCTGCTGCCGACGCTCAACCTCACCGCCAACCGCACCGACACCGATTTCCGCCAGGACTTCCGGACCAATCCGCCGCTGCCCAGCGTAGACCGCAATTTCACCGGTTACGGCTACACCTTCACCCTCACGCAGCCCGTGTTCCGGATGCAGAACTGGTACGCCTACGACCAGTCGCAGCTTCAGGTGGTGCAGGCCGAGGCGGTCTTCCGCCAGGCCGAGCAGGACCTGATGGTGCGCGTGACGCGGGCGTATTTCGACGTGCTGCTCGCGGAGGTGACGCTCGCCCAGGTTCGCGCCAACAAGACCGCGATCGCGGAGCAGCTGGCGCAGGCCAAGCGCAACTTCGAGGTCGGCACCGCTACCATCACCGACACCCACGAGGCGCAGGCGCGCTTCGACCTGGCCGTCGCGCAGGAAATCGGCGCCGAGAACGATCTGCAGAACCGCCGGCGCGCGCTGCAGCAGATCACCGGCAAGGAATACGCGAAGCTCAGGACCGTAGCGCCCGGCACCAAGTTCTCGGACCCCAACCCGGCCAACATGGACAGCTGGGTGAAGCTCGCCGAGCAGCAGGGCTACCCGGTTCAGATCCAGGCGGCGCTCGCCGAGATCGCGCAGCTCGAGGCCAAGCGCCAGCGCGCCGGCCACTACCCGACGCTGGACCTCGTCGGCACCTACAACGACGCCACGCAGACCGGCAGTTCGCTCTCGGCCCTGGCGAGCGACACCCGCACCGGCACGCTCGCGCTGCAGTTCGCGCTGCCGCTCTACCAGGGCGGCAGCATCAGCTCGCGCGAGCGCGAGGCGGCCGCGAACCACGAAAGGGCGAAGCAGGACCTGGAAAACGCGCGCCGCACCGCGGCGCTCGGCGCGCGAGTTGCCTACCTTTCGGTCATCTCCGGTAACGCGCAGGTGCGCGCGCTGCAGCAGGCGCTGGTGTCGAGCCGCTCGGCGCTGGACTCCAACAAGCTCGGCTACGAGGTCGGGGTGCGCATCAACATCGACGTGCTGAACGCGCAGCAGCAGCTGTTCGTCACGCAGACGAACCTGGCGCAGGCGGTCTACAACACCATCATCGGCCACCTCAACCTCAAGGCCACCGCCGGCAGCCTGCGCGAGGAGGACCTCGAGGAGGTCAACCGCGTGCTGGTCGACGCCCCGGCGGCGACGCCGGGCAACAACCAGGGCGGCGCGGCGCCCAAGCGGTAGCGCAAGGCCAAAGTGTAAAGTCACACTTTACACTTTGCGCTCCAGCAACGCCTCGATCACCTGGAGATGCCGGCCGGTCGCGCCGCGGTGCGCGGCGCAGAGCGCGATTCCGGCCTGCGACATGGCGCCGCGGCGCGCGTCGTCGGCGAGCAGCGCGGCGGCCGCGCGCAGCGCAGCGTCCGCATCCGCCGCCTGCAGCGCCGCTTGCGCGTCGAGCGCGAGGCGCGCGGCTTCGGCGAAATTGTAGACGCTCGGCCCCAGCACCACCGGCGTGCCGCAGGCGAGCGCCTCGATGAAATTCTGCGCACCCAGCGGCTTGAAGCTGCCGCCGATCACCGCGGCGTCGGCGGCCGAGAAGTAGAACGCCATCTCGCCCATCGTGTCGCCCAGCCAGACGCGGTGCCCGGGCGCGGGCGCTTCGTCCCGGCTGCGTCGCGCCACCGCAAGGCCGCGCGCGGCGGCGAGCGCCGCCACCTCGTCGAAGCGCTGCGGGTGGCGCGGCACGATCGCGACGAGAACGTCGCCCGGCACCGCGTCGAGCGCATCGAGCAGCATCGCCTCCTCGCCCTCGCGCGTGCTCGCGAGCAGCAGCACCTTGCGCGCACCGAGCGCGGCGCGGACAGCGCGCCCGGCGGCGACCTTTTCGGCCGGCGGCTCGGCTTCGAACTTGAGGTTTCCCGTGACCTCGACGCGGCGCGCGCCGAGCGCTTGCAGCCGTGCGGCGTCCTCCGCGCTTTGCGCGCACACCGCGGCAAGGCTCCCGATCGCCGGACGCGACAGGCCGGAAACGCGCGCATAGCCGCGCGCCGATTTCTCCGACAGGCGCGCGTTCGCCAGCACCGCCGGCACGCCGAACTCGCGGCACGCCGCGAGCAGGTTCGGCCAGAGCTCTGTTTCCATCAGCACCGCGATGCGCGGCCGGAAGCGCTCGATGAGGCGCCGCATCGCGCCCGGGAAGTCGTACGGCAGCCACGCCGCGAGCACCGACTCGCCGTAGAGCTGCTTCACCATCTCGCGCCCGGCCGCGGTCATGCAGGTGACGAGCAGCTCGGTCTCCGGATGCCGCGCCTGCAGCGCCTGCACGAGCGGCGCAGCCGCCCGCACCTCGCCCACCGAGACCGCGTGCAGCCAGAGCACGGGGCGCTCGGGCGCGAGCTTGAACTCGCCGAACCGTTCCGCCAGGTGGCGGCGGTAGCCGGGCTCCTTCCTGCCCCGCCACCAGAGCTTCGCCAGCGCGAGCGGCAGGAGCGCCGCGAGCACAAGCGTGTAGAGCGCGCGCCACATCAGGCGACCTCCTCCAGCGCCCGCAGCACCTCGCCCGCCGAGGGCGGCGCGCCCGCGGCGCCGAGATTGCGCGCCCGCGCGCTGCCGTAGAGGCCCGTGAGAGCGGGGTCCGAGTCGCAATAGATCCCGACCACCGGCGCGCCGAGCGCCGCCGCGAGGTGCGCGAGGCCCGTGTCCACGCCCGCGACGCAGCGCGCGCGCTGCATCAGGCGCGCGAGCTCCGCGAGCGACATGCGCCGCGGCACTACCGCGGCCGGGACCTTGCGCGCAATGCGCTCGCAGCGCCTGCGCTCGGGGTCGCTTCCCCACGGCAGCACCGGCGTGACGCCGCGCGCGGCGAGCGCCGCGCAGACTTCCTTCCAGCGCTCCTTCGGCCAGAGCTTGCTGCGGCGGCTGGTCATCGTAAGGAGGAGCGCGAAGGGCGCGGCGACCTCGAGCGGCGAGTCGCCCCCGGCATGCAGGCCGTAGTCGGGCGCTGCGCCGGGCGTGTAGCCGAGCGCCGCGGCGGCGAGCCTGCGGTTGCGCTCCACCGCGTGCAGGCCGGTCGGCACCGCGTGGCGCACGTCGTAGAAGCGCGCCGCGCCCGGCTCGCGCGCGCTCGCACGGTCGAATCCGTGCCGCCTGCCGGCGGCGAGCGCGGCGATGAAGCCGCTCTTCCAGAGTCCCTGCGTGTCGACGACGAAATCGTAGGGCTCGTCGCGCAGCGCATGGCGAAAGGCGTCCATCTCCCTCCAGGTGCGCCGCGCGTAGAGCGCGCGCCGCCAGCGGCGGATCGCCACCGGGATCACGCGCCGCACCGCCGGATGCAGCGCCGCCACCTGGTCGAAGGGCTCCTCGACCACCCAGTCGATCGCGGCGTCGGGAAAGGCGCGCGCCGCGTCGCTCACCGCCGGCGCGTTGTGGATCACGTCGCCGAGCGAGGAGACCTTGACGAAGAGGATTCGCATGCGTCGGCTAGAATGGCGCCTCGGATTCTACGGGATCGCCCTTGAGCGCACCGCCCCGCGCGCCGCTGTCCGCGGTGCTCATCACGCAAGACGCCGCGGCGCAGCTCGACGCCTGCCTCGCGAGCCTGCGATTCGCCGACGAGATCGTGGTGGTGGACTCCGGCAGCGCCGACGCGACGGTGGCGATCGCCGAGGCGCGCGGCGCGCGCGTGCTGCGAAACGCCTGGCTCGGCTACGGCAGGCAAAAGCAGTTCGCGGTCGAGCAGGCGAAGAACGACTGGGTGCTGTGCATCGACGCCGACGAGCGCATCAGCCCCGAGCTCGCCGCGAGCATCCGCCGCGCGCTCGAGGCGCCGGTCGCGCCGGTCTACCGCATGGCGCGCCGCAACCGCTTTCTCGGCCGCTGGCTGCGCCACGGCGAGGGCTACCCGGACTGGAGCACGCGGCTCTTCGACCGCAGGAGCGCGCGCTGGAGCGACGACGCGGTGCACGAGAAGGTGCTCTACGCGGTGACGCCCGGGCGGCTCGAGGGCGACCTGCTGCACGACTCGGCCGAGGATCTCGGCCGCTACCTGGAAAAGCAGAACCGCTACAGCCAGCTCGCGGCGCAGCAGCTGCACGCGCAGGGGCGCCGTGCGGGCGTCGCGCAGCTGCTGCTCTCGCCTCTCGTGCGGTTCGTCAAGTTCTACTTCCTGCGGCTGGGGTTCCTCGACGGCGTGCCGGGGCTGGTGCACATCGCGATCGGCTGCATGACGAGCTTCATGAAGTACGCGAAGCTGATCGAGCTGCGGCGGGCCGGGGGCGCATGATCCTGCTGAGCGCCGCCGAGCTGACTGCGTTCCACGACGCGAGGCACGCGATCGCCGGCTGGGCGAGAAGCGGCGCCGCCGGGCACGCCGCGGGCCTGTGGCAGGCGATCGAGGACAACCACCGCTGCAACTGCCTGCTGTGGGACGAGGAGGACCTCGCGCGCCGCAGGAACGTGGCCGACGCCGAGATCGCCGCCAACAAGCGCGCCATCGACGGCTACAACCAGAAGAGGAACGACGCCATCGAGCGCATCGACGAGCATCTGCTCGGCGCGCTCGCGGGCGTGAAGCAGGCGCCCGATGCACGCCTGAGCAGCGAGACCGCGGGCGGCATGGTGGACCGGCTCTCGATCCTTTCGCTCAAGATCCACCACATGCGCCTGCAGACCAAGCGCACCGGCGTGGACCGCGCGCACATCGAAGCCTGCGAGGCGAAGCTCGCTCGGCTGGTCGAGCAGCGCTCCGATCTCGCCGGGTGCCTGGAGCGGCTGCTCGCGGAGGCCGCGCGCGGCGAGAGCTACTTCAAGGTCTACCGCCAGTTCAAGATGTACAACGACCCGAAGCTCAACCCGGCGATCTACGGAGACAAGCGCTAGCGCGGCGCCTCGAGCAGGGGCTCCAGCGCGCGTTCGACCGTCTCGTCCGGCAGCTCGCTCACGCTCTTGCTCGCTTCCAGCCACTTCGCGCGCGGCCCGCGCGGCGCCCATTGCGCGGGCGAAGGCGAAACATCGGTCTCCGCGAACAGCCCCAGCACCCCGCCGGGGCTCGCGGCAGCGAACTGCATCAGGCCCGAATCCGGAAACACGCTCGTGCGCGCGCTCCAGACGAGGCCGAGCGCCTCCCGCAGCGGCCCGCGGTGCGGATGGATCTGCGGCGCCCGCGCATCGAGCACCGGCTGCGCGATGTCGTCGTCGCCCGGGTAGAGCGGATCGCCCGCCTTGCCCGGCGTCCACATGAAAACGGTTTCCAGGCCGTAGCGCGTCTTGCACCACGCGCTCCAGGCGAGCACCTGCGAGGTCGCGGGCTGCTTCTTCGCCCGCCGCGCCCCGAGCCCGAGCACGACGTAGCGCCCGGCAAGCAGGCCTCGCTCCGCGAGCCAGCCGCGCGCGAACGCCGCCGACTCCTCGGGCAGCACGTAGCGCGGCGCGATCGGCGCGGCGGGCGGCGCGACCCCGAGCGGCGCCGCCATCGCAAGCAGCCGGTCCACCTCGTGCCGCGCGCGGGCCGGCGCGAGCGGGTGGCTCAAGCCCGCATAGCGCGAGGCATCCGCGCAATACGCGACCGTGCGCGCGCCGCGCACCGAAAGCGCGCGCCGGACCGCGCGCGGCGATTCGTCGCCATTGGCGACGATCACCCAGTCGTAGCGCTCGCGCCTGAGCGCGAGCCACTGCCGGATCCATTGCCAGGCCGCGGCGACGCTCACCCGCCCGCCCGAGCGCACGCGCCGGTAGACCCAAAGCCGGTCGATGTCCTTGTTTCCCGCCACCACCCACGCGTTGTAGTCGTTGGCGAGCAGGTGCAGCTCCAGGCCCGGCACGCTCGCCTTGAGGTGCGCGATGAGCGGCGTCGTGAGCAGCAGGTCGCCGATCTTGTCGCGCTTGACGACGAGGAGCTTCATGCGCGAAGAGATTGGGGCTCCGTGCCCGATTTGTCAGACAAGCGTCGCAAGAAGAGCCAGCGCGGGCGCGACGTGGATTCCTTCTGGCGACAGGTAGTCGCGGTTGCCCTCGGCCGAGACTTGCCATGCCTGCGCGGCCGGAAAGCGCTGTTTCAGGTACCGGAGCGACGGGCTGACCTCCCGATCCGAGGACTTGCACTCCACGAGCAGCGTCGGCTTGCCGTCCTGCGTGACGACGAAATCGACTTCCCGTCCCTCGACGTCCCGGAAGTAGCGCAACTCGATTCGCAGGCCCTCGGTATCGGCGCGGAAATGGGTCCACTTGAGCAGGTGCGAGCCGACGAGATTCTCGAAGCGCGCCGCCGGATCGGGCACCAGCGACCAGTCGAAGTGATAGTGCTTGCGCGCCTTCCTGACTGCCTTCACCTTCGGCGAGCCATAGGGAAGCACGACGAAGATCGCATACAGCCTCTCCAGGACCGCGAGCCACTTGCTCACCGTCTTGTGGCTGATCTGGATCTGCTCGGACACGCTGTTGATCGACAGCGGGCTTCCGACCAGGTCGGGCAGGCGCGTCATCAGCAGCTCGATGCTGCCAAGGTCCTGCACCTGCTCGAGGCTGGCCAGATCCTCGCGCACCAGCCGGCTGCGGTACTCGTTCGACCAGCGGCGCGCTTCCTTCTCCGAGCCGCCGAGGAAGGGTTCCGGAAAGCCCCCCAGTGCAAGCAGGCTCGCCAGGTCCCCGGCCGACGCAAGGCCAAGCTCCGCGACGCTCAGCGGATGCAGCCTGAGGTAGTGGTACCGCCCCTGGAGAGAATCGCCGCCGAAGCGATAGTAGTCGAGGCGCGCGCTGCCTGTGACGAGGATCTGCTGCCCGGCGGCGCGGGCGTCGAAAACGCCCTTCAGGAAATTGCGCCACTTCCGGTACTTGTGGATCTCGTCGAACACCCACAGGCGGGTGGCCGGAAAAGCCTGCCGCAGGATCGCCTCGCGCTGCGCCGGCACGTCCCAGTTCATCAGGCCGGCGGCCGACCGGCCAAGGACATTCCGGGCAAGCGTCGTCTTGCCCACCTGGCGCGGGCCGCCGACGAACACCATCTTGCGTTTCAGGTCGCGGCGGACCTGGGCTTCGAGATACCGTTTCATTGCCCGCCAGCATTCCAGATTCTTGGATACCTGTAAAGAAACATGGCAGGTATTCTGGATGGGCGTCCAGAAACCCGGAGTGCGCGCGCGCCGGCCAATCGCCAGCGACGTCGCGGTTCAGCCGCCCCGTCGCGCCGCCGGTTCGTACTCCGGGATCCAGCGCTTCAACTGCGCGCGCACCTCGTCCGGCGAGCCGTCGCGCGGCGCCGCGATCCACGCGCTGACGGCCTCGATCAGCTGGCCGTCCTCCGGGGGGCGGCCCTTCGCCACGCGCAGCTTCGGATGCGGCGTGGCAATGGTGCCCTCCGCATCCGCTAGCAGCTCCTCGTAGAGCTTCTCGCCCGGGCGCAGGCCCGTGTAGGCGATCGGGATATCCTTCTCGCCGAAGCCAGAAAGCCGGATCAGCTGCCGCGCGAGCTCGGCGATCTTCACCGGCTCGCCCATGTCGAGGACGAAGATCTCGCCGCCCCGGCCCATCAATGCCGCCTGCAGCACGAGCTGCGCGGCCTCGGGGATGGACATGAAATAGCGCTGCACCTCGGGATGCGTCACCGTGACCGGGCCGCCGCGCGCGATCTGCTCGCGAAAGCGCGGGATGACGCTTCCGGTCGAGCCGAGCACGTTGCCGAAGCGCACCACGACGAACTCGGTTTTCGCCCGCGGCTGCAGCGCCTGGCACAGCATCTCGGCGAGGCGCTTGGAGGCGCCCATGACGTTGGTGGGATTCACCGCCTTGTCGGTCGAGACCAGCACGTACTTCCCGACGCCCGCGCCCTGCGCCGCCCGCGCGGTGACCAGCGTGCCGAGCGCGTTGTTCGCCACCGCCTCGAAGGCGTTTTCCTCCTCCATCAGCGGCACGTGCTTGTAGGCCGCCGCGTGAAACACGATCTGCGGCGAATGCTGCGCGAGCAGCGCTCGCACCCGCCGCTCGTCCTTCGCGTCGCCGATCGCCGCGACCACCGGGACCGATAGCCGCCGGTCGCGGAACTCCTGCTCGATCGCGTAGAGCGCGAATTCCGAGGCATCGAAAAGCACGATCTTCGCCGGCGCGAAGCGCGCGATCTGGCGCGCAAGCTCCGCTCCGATCGAGCCGCCGGCGCCGGTGACGAGCACCGTCCTGCCGTCGAGGAAGCCGTGCAGCCCTGCGGTGTCGAGCATCACGGGATCGCGGCCGAGCAGGTCGTCGAGCTCGACGTTGCGCACCGCCGAGACGCTCACCCGCCCGGAGACGATGTCGGCGAGCGCGGGCACCGTCATCACCGCGACGCCCGCCCTGGTGCAGAGCTCCACCGCGCGCTTGCGCGCCCCGTGCGTGGCGCCCGGCATGGCGATGATCGCCTGCGTGATGTCCAGCCTGTGCGAATGCTCCCCGACCCGCTCGATCGGGCCGAGTACCTTCACCCCCATCAGCTCCGCGCCGTGCTTGGCGCGGTCGTCATCCAGCAGCCCGGCGACGCGCCACTGGCGGCTGTTGGCGAGGTCGCGCAGCAGCATCGAGGCCGCGGTCCCGGCGCCGAGGACCAGCACCGGGTTCGCCTCGGGATTGCGCACCACGGCGAACAGGTGCCGCTCCTTCCACGCCCGGTAGGCGAGGCGGCTCCCCGCCATCGCGGCGGCCAGAAGGATCGGCGCGATCAGGTAGACCGAGCGCGGCACCGGCGCGCCGATCCGCAGCAGCGCGAAAAGCGCCGGCACCGCGAGCGCCCCGACCCCGGTCGCAAGCAGGATGCGCCGCAGGTCGGGCAGGCTCGCGAAGCGCCACAGCCCGCGGTAGAGCCCTGCCGCCCGGAAAACGACCGCGTGCACCACGATCACCCAGGGCAGGCGCGCGAGCATCAGGTCCGCATATTCCTCCGGGATGTCCAGGTTGAAGCGCAGCCAGAACGCGGCAAGCCAGGCGAGACCCGCGGCGACCAGGTCGTGCGCGAATGCGAGAATGCGGCGGGTGTTCATCGGCCGTCATGATGACATGGCGACAAGCTCAGGACCCGGCGCCGCGCGCATGGCGCGCCCAGCGCAGGTCGATCCAGACGGCGATGGCGACGAGCGCCGCAGCGGCGCACGCCAGCGTCGCGGCCTGGATCCACGCCGGCTCCTGCCGCGCGTAGAGCGCGGCGCCCGCGCAGCCGGCCATCGCCGCATACTCGATCCACGCCGTGCCGCGGTGGCCGAACCCCATGCGCACCAGGCGTTGGTAGTAGTGCTCGCGGTGCGCCTGCCAGACCCGCTCGCCGCGCGCGAGCCGCTTCAGCAGCGTCAGCGTGGCGTCGCACGCGAACGGCGCGAAGACCAGCAACGGGAACCAGAGCGGCCACGCTCCTGCGCGCCAGCCGAGCAGGCCGAGCGCTCCTGCAAGAAAGCCCAGCGGCACCGAACCGACGTCGCCCATGAAGATGCGCGCCGGGGGGAAATTGAAGAGCAGGAACGCAGCCGACGCCGACGCGATCGCCGCGCTCACGGCAGCGAGCGCGGCATCGCCCGCCGCGTGCGCCGCGGCCGCATACGCGCCGAAGCCAAATACCGCCATGCCGCCCGCGAGGCCGTCGGAGCCGTCCATGAAGTTGTACAGGTTCGTGTACCAGGCGATCGCGAGCGCGAAGACCGCGAACAGCGCAGGCTCCACGGCGTCGGGCCCGAGCGCGAGCACCGCGCCGGCCGCGGCGAGGTGCGCGCCGAGCCGCACGAGCGTCGGCAGGCCGTAGAGGTCGTCCGCGAACGACACGCCCGCCAGCGCCACCGCGAGCGCGAGGGCCGCAACCGGAACCGGCCCGGCAATCGCCGCGCCCGCGGCAAGGCCCGCAAGGATCGCAAGCCCCCCGGTTCGCGGCACCGGCCGCTCGTGTAGCGATCTTTCGTTCGGCCGGTCGAGCACGAGGCGCCGGCCCGGCGGGCTGAGCAGCAGCCACAGCGCCGCAAGCGCAGTGAGGAATGCCGCGAGGATCGGAAGAAAGAAGCTCAAGGTCGCACTTCCCGTGGCCGGATTCTATTTGCCGGGCTGCCGGTACCACTGTGCGGTGCGCCGCAGGCCCTCCTCGAAACCGAACGGCGGCGCCCAGCCGAGATCGCGCCGCAACGCTCGGTCCGAGACCTCGAGCGAGCGCGTGAGCTTCCCGAGCGGCGGCGCAAGCTCGAGCAGCGCAGGCGGAAACGGGAACAGCCGCGCCGGCGCCCCGAGCGCCCGCCCGAGCGCGCGGCAAAGGTCAGGCGTCGAGATGGCCGGGCCGTCGCAGACCAAGTACGTCCTTGCCTCCGTCCCGGCCTCGAGGCAGCGCGCGATCGCGTCCACGAGATTTCCCACGTAGACGAGGCTCCTTGCGTTTCGCACCGAAGCGAGAGGCAGAGGCCACCCGCGCGCGACGGCCCGCATGAGCGAAAGGAAATTCGCCTTCACCCCGGGCCCGTATATGAGGGGCGGGCGCAGGATCGTGAGCCCCAGGCCCTCGAGCGCGCGCAGCGCCCGCTCCGCGTCGGCCTTGGCGCGCCCGTAGGCGTCCTGCGGCGCGAGCGGGCTCGCTTCGTCGAAAGGCCGTCCCGCGGTCTCCTCGCCCAGCGCCTTCACCGAGGAAAGGAACACCATGCGCGCGCCCGCAGCAGCAGCGGCCCGTCCGAGCGCGACGGCCGCGTCCACATTGATTGCCCGGATCTGCGCCTCGCCCGCGCCGCGCCCGTGCGCGAGCGCCGCGAGGTGCACCACCGCGTCCATCCCCGCGAGCGCTCTCGCCCACCCTGAAAAGCGCGCGATGTCGCCGGTCGCCTCGCGCCCGAGCAGCGCCACGTCGTGCCCGCGCGCCTCGAGCACCGGCACGAGCGCGCGCCCTACGAACCCCGACGCCCCGGTGACGGCAATCCGCATGAAACGGAGCATAGCAGCGCCAAAACCGTCGTCAGCGCAAGCACTCGGCGCGACAGCTCCGCAGGTGCGCAGGGCGCCGGGCTTTGTGCACATTGTAAATTCCATTGCCAATCTGCAGACCCCCGGCTAGGCTGGCGTCATGCTCCCCCGCCAGGCTCAGCCGACGTTGCGCGCGCTCGCACGCCGCTACCCGGTGGTGGCGCTCACCGGGCCGCGCCAGTCGGGCAAGACCACGCTCGCACGCAGGGCGTTCACTGGCCTGCCTTATGCCAGCCTGGAGGAGCTCGACCTGCGGGAGTTCGCCACCAGCGACCCGCGGGGCTTCCTCGCCCAATATCCGGACGGCGCGCTGCTCGATGAGGCGCAGCGCGCGCCCGCTCTTTTTTCCTACCTGCAGGCCGAGGTGGACCGGGACCGTCGCGCCGGGCGCTATGTGCTCACGGGCTCACAGCAGTTCGGGCTGCTCGCCGGCATCAGCCAGTCGCTTGCCGGCCGCGTCGGGCTGGTGCACCTGCTCCCGTTCTCGCTCGCCGAGCTGCGCGCCGCAAGGCCACCCCGCAACCTGGAGACGCTGCTCTGGAGCGGTTTCTACCCGCCGATCATCGACCGCGGCGTGCCCCCGCACCAGTGGTACGGCGACTACCTCGCCACCTACGTCGAGCGCGACGTGCGCAACCTCGTCAACGTGCGCGACCTGGGCGCCTTCCGCCGGTTCGTGCGCATGTGCGCCGCGCGCACCGCGCAAGCGCTCAACCTCTCCGCGCTCGCGTCCGACTGCGGCATCACCCACAACACGGCACGCGCCTGGATCTCGGTGCTCGAGGCGAGCTACATCGTCTTTCTCCTGCCCTCGCACCACCGGAATTTCGGCAAGCGCCTCGTCAAGGCGCCGAAGCTCTACTTCTACGACACCGGGCTCGCGGCGCGATTGCTGGCGATCCAGGCCCCGGAGGAGCTGGCGATCGGCCCGATGCGCGGACCGCTCTTCGAGACCTGGGTGGCGTCGGAGTTCCTGAAGCGCCGTTGCCACCTCGCGTTGGCTCCGGAACTGTATTACTGGCGCGATTCGGGCGGAACGGAAATGGACCTGGTCGTCGATCGCGGCAGCACGCTCTTTCCGGTGGAAGCGAAGGCGGGCAGGACGATCGCGCAGGATTGGCTTGCGCCGCTGGAGCGATTCTGCGACTGGTCGGGTGCCGAACACGGTGCGCTCGTCTTCGGCGGCGAAGGCACGCAAGGTCGCGGCCGGGTGCGGGTCGCCGGCTGGCGCGAGATCGGCGATGTGCTCGACATGGCGCTGCCGGCACGGTAATGGAGGCACAGCAGGATTGCGCGATGCAGAAAGTTGCAGATTGGAATTGCGCCATCCAATTTTCGAGCCTCGTACGAAACACGCCCTCGGCCAGTTGAAAACCCGGACCTGGGCCTGCCCTAGAATGCCGCGATGACCCCTGGCCTCGTCCCCGTCATTCTCTGCGGCGGCGCTCTCCCGGGTGATACAATTTTCTGCACTCCATGGGAACTCGCATGCGACGGATTGCATTGAGTGCCGCACAGCAGCAACGCCTGCAACGCCTTGCGCGGCGCGCCGGGCGCACCCCCAAGGCAATGCTCAAGTTCGTTTTTCGCGATGGCTTTGAAGCCTGCGAAGAGGACGTGCGCGAGAACCTTTCCGCGGACGCCGAGTTCGCCGCCGGCAAGAGCGTTTCGCACAAGGACGCAATGAAACGAGCCCGGGCCGTTGTCGAATCGCATGCACGCGAGCACAAGCAAGCCGCCTAGATGGTCGCGGCGTGCGCTTGCGGCATTCGAGAAAACGCTGAGTTACATCGCGGCGGATGACCCCAGCACCGCAGTGGCGGTGCTAGGGCGAGTGGACCGATCTGTTGCATTGATCCAGTCCCAACCGGGGATCGGGACACCGACCGCCACCCCTGAAGTTCGCCGCTACGCGTTGCCCGGCACGGGCCACGTGATCGCGTATCGGGTTGTCAAAGGGGAGGTTCGAATCCTGCGATGGTTCCGCGCTCGTCAGGACAGGCGCGGAGGGGGCGGTTAGCGCGATGCTCTCCCCTCTCGTCCCCGTCATCCTCTGCGGCGGCTCGGGCAGCCGCCTGTGGCCGATGTCGCGCAGGCTGCTCCCGAAGCAGTTCCTGCCGCTCGTCACCGAGCGCTCGCTCCTTCAGGACACGGCGCTGAGGCTCCGCGGGCTGAAAGGCGCCGGCGCGCCCGTGGTGGTCGCGAATGCAGAGCACCGCTTCCTCGCCG
>CAZVHU010000006.1:33638-49808 GCA_964627075.1 uncultured Enterobacteriaceae bacterium
ATCAAGCGCTTCGTGGAAAAGCCGTCAGCCGCCAGGGCGCGCGCCTTCCTCGCCCGCGGCGGCTACCTCTGGAATAGCGGCATGTTCGCCTTCACCGCACAGGCGTATCTCGATGAGCTGATGCGCCTGCGGCCCGCGATCGTCGCCGCCGTGCGCAAGGCGCTCGAGGCGGCGTCGCGCGACCTCGACTTCCTGCGCCTCGAAGAAAAAGCCTTCGCCGCCTGCCCCGGCGACTCGGTGGACTACGCGGTGATGGAACGCACTGCGCGCGGCGCCGTGGTGCGCGCGGCGATGCGCTGGAGCGATGTCGGCTCGTGGGCCGCGCTCTGGGAAACGGGCAGGAAGGACGCCGCTGGCAACGTCGCGCGCGGCGACGCGTGGCTCCACGGCGCCTGGCGCTGCTACGTGCGCGCCGACACGCGCCACGTCTCTGTGCTCGGCGCCGAGGACCTCGTGGTGGTCGAGACCGACGACGCGGTGCTCGTCGCCGCGCGCGAGCGCGCCCAGGAAGTGAAGGAGGTGGTCGCGCGCCTCGACCGCCACGGCCGCGGCGAGCACGTCTCGCACTCGCGCGTCTACCGCCCCTGGGGCTACTACGAGTCGGTGGACGCGGGCAGCCGCTTCCAGGTGAAGCGCCTGATGGTGAAGCCCGGCCACGCGCTTTCGCTCCAGCGCCACGCCAAGCGCGCCGAGCACTGGGTGGTGGTCTCGGGCACCGCGCGCGTGACGCGCGGCGAGGAAACCGTGACGCTCGAGGAGAACCAGTCCACGTTCATCCCGATCGGGATGAAACATCGCCTCGCCAACCCCGGCACCGAGCCGCTCTTCATCGTCGAGGTGCAGTCGGGGAGCTACCTCGGCGAGGACGACATCGAGCGGTTCGAGGACCAGTACAACCGCAGCTAGCGATGCCGCAGCGCGATATCACGCTGTCGGTGGTGAGTCACGGCCAGAACGCCCTCGTCAACCAGCTGCTGCAGGACATCGAGCGCGTGTGCGCGGACCGGGTCGCGGTCGTGCTCACGGAGAATCTTCCCGATCGGGAAGAATTTGCCATCGCTCGACTGGCCTGCCCGGTGAAGGTGATTGTGAACACCGAGCGCAAGGGGTTCGGCGCCAACCACAACGCCGCCTTCGCCCACTGCAACACGCCCTACTTCTGCGTCTGCAACCCGGATGTGCGCCTGCCGTCGGACCCGTTTCCGCGCTTGCTCGAGGCGCTCGCCGACTCCCGGGTCGCAGTTGCGGCGCCGCTCGTGCGCAGTCCCGACGGCCGGATCGAGGACAGCGCGCGGCGCTTTCCCAGCACCTGGTCGCTTCTCAAGAAGGTGTTCGTAGACCGAAGGGAGCCGGACTACCCGACGGACCGCGGGCCCCAGGAGGTCGATTGGGTGGCCGGCATGTTCATGCTTTTCCGCAGCGAGGCCTATCGCTCCGTGGGCGGGTTCGACGAGACATATTTCCTCTACTACGAAGACGCAGACATCGGCAGCAGGCTTTGGGATAGGGGCTACCGCGTGGTGTACGAGACGCGAACCGCCATCGTGCACGACGCCAGACGGGCGAGCCGCCGTAGCTTTGCACACATGCGGCATCACGTAGCCGGCGTCCTTCGGTTCCTGCTGCGCTGACGCATTCGCTCGCGCGCGACCACCCGCATGGTTCCGACGTACCGATACCAGAGAGTTGGTACGACATCAAACGGGCGCAGCACGAGATACAGCAATACGATGACAACCGGCGCAGGAAGAAATCGGCCGATGGTGCCAAGCATGCGGAGCGTGGCTGATCGCGATTGAAGCATTCGCGCGCGCGCATTGGCGAAGTCCACGTTGGCCACCGACCGAAGCGACGCAAACAGAAGACGGCGTTCGGTGCGGGCAAGGAGCGCCTCGGTATAAAGCGGCGGTTCCAGCCCCGGGCCTTTCTCGCGGATGTGCGCGAGCACATTGTTGAACACGGCTTCGTCGCGCACCGTCGCGGCGAGAAAGCTTCCGGCGTGGATGCGCATGGCCGCGAGCGGCCGCGGACAGTGAAGCGCGCCGTAACGGCTTGCCACGACAAGCGCCGCGAACAGATCGGTGATCGCGCGCATGCGCGGATCGAAGCCACCAAGTGCAATAAGCGCATCGCGGCGGTAAATCGTCGTCTGCCCCGTCAGCCAGTTGCCAAACCGGTAGACGAGATTGCGCGCCTGCTCGGGCGTGAAGCAGGCCTCCCGCGACGACACCACAGCCGAAGGATAGATCCGCAGAAATCGATCCTCTTCGTCGACGGCCCATACCATCGCCGACCAGATCCCGACATCCGGATGTGCGGCCAGTGCCCGCTTCGCCGTGGAAAGCAAGCCGGGAAGGACGAAGTCATTCGCGCCCAAGAAAAGCACGAACTTGCCGCGGGCAAGTTCCAGTCCGCGGTTCGAGTTTTCCGTGGCGCCGAGGTTCCTCGTGTTGCGCACCAGCCTCGCGTATGGGCAACCGGCGATTGCGCGCTCGATGACCGCGACGCTGTCGTCGGTGGACTCGTCGTCCAAGATGATCAGTTCTTCCGGCGGCACGTCCTGTTCCCGGACGGAGCCGATGCAGCGCGCAAGAAATCGGGCGTCGTTTCGGTTGGGAACGACGATGGAAATAGTAACTGCAGTTTCGGATCCGGGGGCGCGCATCGGTGCCTGCGGGCGGAAAGGCCGCGTATCGTATACCCGCTGCGGGCGGTTGCCGGGAAATCGCGTAGAAATCCATCCGTCAAGCAGCAAGCTCGTCTAGAATATGCACCTTTTCAACGCTGCACCTGCCCGGTCTGGCGGGGCATCGGCCCCTGCCCGCGCCTTGAAGGCCGCCGTCGCAAGACAATGAGCACTCTGCTTCAGCAAACGGACGGCCCCAAGATTGCCTGTCAGGATGAGCACCGGGCGCTGTCTCGCGCCGCGCTTCGCGACCTCGTCGAAGGACTGGGACGCTGGGAAATCTGGACGCGGCTGAGTTGGAACGAGGTCAAGCGGCGTTACCGCAGGACTTTGCTCGGGCCCATGTGGGTTTCGGTGAGCCTGGGCATTTTCGCCCTTGTCCTCAGCGTCATCTGGGCCGCGCTGTGGCGACAGAACGTCCGCGAGTATCTGCCGTTCCTGCTCTCGGGGCTCATTCCGTGGACCATGATCGCCGGGTCGCTCGGCGAGGCGTGCGGCGCGTTCATCTCGTCCGAAGCGATAATGAAGTCGAGGCAGTTTCCATATACCACGCTGATCCACGTCGTCGTGGCGAGAAATGCTATCGTTTTCGGGCACAACTTGGTCGTGTACGTAATCGCCGCATTCGTCTGCGGCGTGGCGTTCACCCCGTACACGCTTCTCCTGCTCCCCGGGTTCGCGCTGGTCATCCTCAACCTGGCCTGGATTTGCCTCCTGGCGGCGGTACTGTGCCTGCGCTACAGGGACGTCCAGCAGTTGATCACCACCTTGATCCAGATAGCCATGTTCATCACCCCCGTATTCTGGCCCGCGAGCCAACTCACCGGACGGCTCTCGATCGTAGTGGACTTGAACCTGCTTTATCACCTGATCGACGTGGTGCGCTCTCCGCTTCTTGGCAAGACGCCCGCCGCCTCCAGCTACGCCGCTTGCGTCCTGTTCGCCGTGGCCGGTTGGCTCGGGAGCTATCTGCTGTTCAGCCGCAAGCGCCATCGGCTGACCTACTGGTTCTAGGCGACCGGCCGACAGGACGATGTCCCACGTATTGCTCGAAAACGTCGGCGTGGACTTCGTGCTTTTCGGCGCGAATCGGAACCTGCGCCTGTCGTTCCTCAAGGGCATCACCGGCGGCCGTATCCTTCCCGAGCGCCTGCGGGGGGACAGCGTTGTCGTCAAGGCGCTGGACGACATCTCGCTGGAGCTTCGGAGCGGCGACCGCGTGGGCCTGATCGGCCACAACGGCGCCGGCAAGTCCACGCTGCTCCGGGTTCTCGCGGGAATCTATCATCCGACTACGGGGCGCATGCGCATCCATGGCAAGGTCACGCCGCTCCTCAATCTGACTCCCGGCCTGGAGATGGAGGACAGTGGCTTCGAGAACATCATCACTTGCGGTTTGCTGCACGGCATGACGACCGACGAGATCACCGCCAAGGCGCCGGGCATCGTCGAGTTCTCAGAGTTGGGCGACTACATCCACCTGCCGGTACGCTCGTACTCGAGCGGCATGCTGGCCCGCTTAAGCTTCTCGATCGCGACGTCGCTCGACCCCGGCATTCTGCTGCTCGATGAAGGAATCGGCGCGGCTGACGCGGGTTTCAGCGAAAAGGCGAGCCGCAAGGTCAAGGAGCTTATCGCGAGGACCGACATCCTGGTGCTCGCCTCCCATTCGGAGGCGCTCGTCGATTCCATGTGCAACAAAGCGCTGCTCCTGGACCATGGGTTGGTGCGCGATTTCGGTACGGTTGCCGAAGTGACGCGCAGCTACCACCAAATGCTCGCCGCGACATGATGATGGGTACAAATTGAGTACGACTCGGCAGACTGCGGCTGGGGTGATCGCGCTACACGCGCGTTTTGACGAAATCACCGAGGCAGGGTCGGGGCCCGCATTGCGCGCGCGGCTCGCGAAGCGATGGCCGGCGCTCACGCGCGAGCGTCTGAAGGCGGTCGCCATCGTCGGCGCCGCGGACGAGGGTCTGCGCCTGGTTGGAATCTGCGCCGGGCTCGGGATCGAAGTGGCAGCCGTGGCGGACGACCACCCGGCGAAACGCGGGACAACCGTCGACGGCAGGAAAGTCGAGCCGGTTGAGAGTCTGGAGCGACTCGACCGCTCCATCCCCGTGGTCATCGCCTCGCACCGCGCGCTCAAGCTGCGGCGGCGGCTCGCGGCGATGGGCTTTGCCACCGTCGCGCCTTTCATGACCCTGCAGCTGCTCGATCCGCAGCGCTTTCCGCCCCACATGTTCCACGAGCGACTGCTCGAGGACCTCGTCGAGAGCCTGCCCCGGCTGCGCCGGCTGGGCGAATCGCTTGGCGATGACCGTTCCCGCGAAGTGCTTGCCGCGGTGATCGGCTATCGGCTGAGCGGAGAGCCCGCCGATCTCGAACCGATTATCGATTGGGAGCTTTACGGCGCCGGGGAACTACTCGAGTACGGCCCGAACGAGGTGTACGTTGATGGCGGCTCGTTTGACGGCGATTCGATTCGCCTCTTCATCGAGCGCGTGGGTGGCCGCTACGAACGCATCATCGGCTTCGAACCGGACCCCAAGACCTTCGCCCGGCTGAAGGCGAATTTCGCGAGCGAGCCCCGCGTGCGTCCTTACAATGCAGGGTTGCACCGCGCCGGTGCGGTGTTGCGTTTCGACGACGCTGGTACGAGGGGCTCGATTCTGGTTGAATCGGGCGGGATCACGGTGCCGGTCGTCAGCCTGGATGAGATCATGCAGGGCCATCGCACCACGTATGTGAAGATGAATATCGAAGGCGCGGAGCTGGATGCGCTGCAGGGCGCAGCCCAAACCCTTCGGCGCTGGAAGCCGAAACTCGCGATTTCCTCCTATCACCGTGCCGACCACCTGTGGCGCGTGGCGGAAACGATCCGGGAGATCGAGCCGCGGTACTCGGTGTTTCTGCGTCAGCACGACGGCGGGATTATCGAAACGGTGACGTATGCAAAGGCCTGAACGGCCGACGGAGGTCAGGAAGATGCGCGACTGGTCCAGGGCGCCCTGGGTAGATCCCCGATTCAACTGGAAACCGCTGGCGGTGCCGGAACTGCCGCCGCGGGTATTGCTCGACCTCGCCACCAAGTGCAACCTGCGCTGCCACATGTGCCCGGTGTGGGGCCTCGAGGACGAGAACGCCATCGATTCGGTCAAGGGCGTTATGGACCTCGAGGCGTCGCGCCGGCTGCTCGACGAGCTGATGGCGGCGAAGCCGCTGATCCAGCCCAACATGTACGGCGAGCCGCTTCTCGCGCCCGACTTGCGGGAACGGATCGCGGACATGAAAGCGCGCGGGATGTCGATCGCGATGAACACCAACGGACTCACCCTCAATGACGACCTTGCGCAGTTCTTCGTAGACGAGCAGGTGGATTCCGTGATGTTCAGCATCGACGCGGTGAGCCGGGAGACCCTAAAGAAGATCCGCGGCATCGCGAAGCTTGAGAAGATCGAGAGCGCGGTGTTCCGCATGCTGCGGGTGCGCGGCGACGCCGAAAAGCCCCGCATCGGCGTTTCATTCACGATCCAGAACGGGAATCGCAACGAGGCCAATGCCTTCGTCAAGCGCTGGGTGGGCGTCGTGGATGTCGTACGAATGGGCATCGTCTTCGAGAACGGGACTTTCCCGGATATGGAGACGCCGCCCGTGCGCCAGCCCTGTCCGGCGCTCTACAACACGCTTCCCGTTCACAACGACGGCCGGGTCACGGTCTGCTGCCTCGACGGGTTCAAGCAGACGGACATGGGGAACGTGTTCAAGGATGGCGTCGCGGCGGTCTGGCTCGGCGAGGCGTTCGCCAAGGCGCGCTATTTCCATGAGACCGGACAGTGGGACAAGGTGCCGTTCTGCAAGCCCTGCAACGGCTGGGCCCAGTACGCGTTCGAGGAGGAGGTCCGCGACGGCCTGTTGATCCGCCGCTCGCCCCAGTATACCTACTACAACAAGATCGCGCGGCTAACGAACTGGCAGGGCCAGCTGCTCGGCGGCCATCCCGCCCCGCCCAAGGAACTGGTCGAGCAGCGCAGCGAGGCGATGGCCTGACCGATGGACCGTGCCGACGCTGTGGCGAAGGTGGTCCGGCCCGACCCCCGCGAAGCGCTGCCTGCGACGGAGGACGAGGCATTTCTGGCCAAGGCGCGCTCCCTGAGGCCGTTCTACTTCATCGTCGTCGTGTGGGGAGAGCGCTACACCGACTTCCTGTGTAACTTCTGCATCGCCGCGCTGCTTTCGCCGGGCAACATCCCCGCCCTCAGAAACCGCGGCAATAAATTCCTAATCGCCACCACCGACGAGGACTGGGAGCGGCTGCGCTCGCGCCCGATCTTCGGGCTCCTCAGCGAGTACGTCGAGCCGGTCAAGATCGTCATTCCGCCCTGTCCGCCGGGCCGATCCGGCTGCGTGCACATGGGAATCGGCCACAAGCTCGCCACGCAGATGGCGTTCGAGGATCGCGCGTACGCGGTGCTGCTCACCCCGGACCTGATGGTATCGGACGGCACTATGGCGGCCGTTCAGCGTCACGCCGTGAACGGCGTCGACGTCGTTCTGTGCGCGGCGCTGCGCTTCGGCGAGGAACCGCTGTTCGAGAACCTCGAAAAGCTGGGGGTCGCGTCGCTCGCCTCGCGCTTTGCCGCCGAGGCGAAGCCGCTGGTCGTCACCGGACGCCAGCTCGTCGACGCGGGCATCAAGAGCTTTCACAGCGAAACCCTCCGCTACGAATGGGAGGCGCCTTATTTCTCCGGGTTCCCGGTGGCTTGCTGGTGGCGCGTCCCGGGCGAGGACGGCGTTCTCGTGCACTCCCTGTCCTGGGCCCCGCTGCTCGTTAACTACGACGCCGTCGAGCATCATGACAACTCGATGATGGATCATTGGACGATAGACGGCGATTACGTCTACCGCAATTTCGGCTTGGGTGGAAGGGTGCACGTCGTAGGGGACTCTGACGAGATGATGCTAGTCAGCTGGGCGCCGCTGTTAGACCGTGCGCAGGACCTGACGCCTCAATCGGCTTTCACGAACCGGCTGTTTGGCTCGTTCAACAAGGGGCTCGTGCTTGCCGCGGCTTTCACCAGCCCAGTGTTCGATCCTCTAAAGCGGAAGATCTTCTCGACACCGGTGTATTGGCACTCCCGCGACCTGACTGGAGAGTGGGCCGCAGTCGAAGCAAGGGCTCAAGGAGTCCTGCGTCACTACTTCTCGACATCCGGCGTCGCAAAGCGAACGTTCGTGACAAAAATCCATCGCCGCATCTTTGCCGCGTGCGCATACCCGGTGCGACTCGGATGCTTGATCTCGTACTACTGGAGTGGGCGAGGCCGCGTCACGCGCGTGGCGTTCAATGCGATTCGTGGTGACAAGGTCTCCAAGGAACGCATCAAGCGCAGCTTGAAGTTCTTCCGACAGCAATTGCTCGGCCGCACTCTTGGCGGAGACTGATTGTTACCCGAAAAGCGTTCTCTCGATACCTGCTGCGGATGCGCTGACCGCCTCTTGCGGGAAATGCCCGTGTTCCAAGTCCAGCGTTACCGACTGAGCGCCGCGCTGGTGACTAGTCGAAAATTGCGCCCGGCGTCCTGCAGCGCGATCCTCTTGGCATCCACAAAGTCGCGGATGCGACAGCCTGGTTCGTGTAACGGCCCGCTTCGCACCGCGACCTTCGCATCTATTATCCCGGAGAAGAGGATGCCAAGCTGCGCAAGATTGAGCCGGACTAGTCTGGAGCTTCCCGAGCCCGACTGAAGCTTCGCGCAATTGGTGAATTGAAACGGCAGCAGCACAAGCGATGTGCCGGGCGATCTTCCCGTGAAGCCAAACCCGCCCGGTCGAAGCGTTATCATAAGATCGGTCGCCGGCACAAGCGGTTCTGCCGCAATCCGTTCCGACGTCACAGCGGAGGTCCGGTAATCCATACCCGATTTCATCGCGCGCAGCATGTCTGTCGCGGTCTCCGCATGGATCACCTGAAGGATGGAGAAGCCGTTCGTGTTGGCAGCTGGCAGCTCATAAAGCCTCAACGATCCCGAGCTTCGACGCGTGACGAAGGCACGTTCCGTGTAGACCCTGCCATCTAACGGTTCATCACTGATCAGGAATCGCACTCCCATTGACGCGAGGAGCGGGGGATGCGGGCTCGTAAGCAGCAGGATATTGCGTATCTGTGGATCGCCGGAAGACGCGAGCAGGCGGCTCGCCACCAGGTACAGCGTGGGAGTGATGTAGTGGTTGTACTCCTGAAGGGTGGGAATCCCGAACCGCCAGAGCCCGACGAGCCTGTGGTCGTTGCCGGCCTCCCGATTCAGCGCGGCGTCGAAGGCGTGCAGATCCATCCACGAGGTTCCGCCGGCCTCCCGTATCCCGGTAAAGGTCGCGACGCTGCCGCGATAACGGTCTCCCGGTTCCACGCCTATTTCGCGCCGCAGATCGGCGATTAATGGGCCGCTCTCCGGAGGAAACTTCGGGTTCAACTCATCGCGCGGAACGGCGCGCATTGCAATCGCCGCGGCGAGGCCGATCAGCACAAGCTTGCAGCCTAGTGCCGGGATTGGCAAGGCGTACCAGAGGCCGCTGGAGGCGTAGGCCGTTGCCCGACCTCGCAGGCACTCGACTGACTGATGAACTAGCGCCATGGCGAACACCGCAAACATAGGCCATAGGCTCATCTCGAAATAAACCAGCTGCGGCCCACGCCATTCCGGAACGAACTTGATGAAGCTATAGCCCAAGACTATCAGACTCGGGCTAACAACGACATGCAGCATAGCAAGGAGGCGAGGCACGCCGCAGGAACGGCGCGCCGTGAGCAAAGCGCCCATGATGCTCGCTCCCAGAAGCGCGGGCCCGGTTGCAGTGAATTGAGCTCCCTGGAACACGATGGAGGCGTGCGTAAGGCTGGACTGGTGGCGGAACAGCTCTTGAGAGAACAGCGTGGGGACGGAGAAGAGCACGCCGCCCACGATGTACTCGGCGACTCCACCGAAGACGACAATGGCCAGCGATGCGCCTAACGCACCGACGCGCCAGATTCGCTGTGCCCTGTCCCGCGCAGCGAAGACAAGCGCAACAAGGATGACGCAGCTGGTGGGCGCTACCACGATCGCGAAGAGCGGATTGGCAACAGCAATTGCGAACGGCAGGAGGACGAAAGCGGCGCATCTTGCGACGTTGGAGACCGTGCTCTCACTCACAATGCCGGAGAACGTCCAGATCAGCAGCGATTGATAGAGCAGCAGGTCCGCACAGTTCGGAGCCAGCGCAAGAAGCGGATAGAACACCGCCGGCCAAGTGGTGGGCAATGCCAGCAGCGCGAGCAGCATTCCTCCCGAGATCCCCACTGCAGCGGGCAGCCTAGCCGTCCGGGAATATGCGAACGCTGCCATGACGAGTTCCACCGCGAGCACAACGTACGCGGCCAGCGGTTTCTCAGCACCCGTGTACCTGAGAGGCCAGAAGGCCGGACTCAAGTTTAAATTGAAGGGAAAGAAGAGGTTGCCGAGGCCCTGCAAGGGATTCATCGCCAGGCTGCCCGAATGGTCCATCCACAGCCATTGGGCGTCGAACAGCGTGCGCATGTAATGGCCGTCCAGGCCATGCAGCAGGTGGTCCGCGTTTCGAGATAGGAGGTATGCAACGACAAGAAGGAAGACAAGGAACTCAAGTCCGAGAAGGAGCGGCCGCCGCGAGCGGGCGGCGTTCGGCTGGGGACCCCCTATTTGCGACGGCGCATCCAATCCAGAACCCCTTGCAACCCTTCGGCCATTCCAATTCTCGGTTGCCAACCGAACGTCCGGCGCGCTGCGCCGGCATCCAAGACGACCGCCGGAGCGTCAAATTGCCTCGGCGGGAACCTCTTTACGATCGGCGCCGTCCCGCTCGCACTCGCGAGCGCCGCGATGATCTCGTTCAATGTTGTGCCCCTTCCGCTGCCGGCGTTGAATACTCCAACCGCGCCTTGCCGAACCGCCCCCACCACGAGGTCCGCGAGATCTAGGACACTGAAGAAATCTCTCACTACCTCGCCGTCACCCCAAAGCTCGATTGGCTCGCCTCTTAGAAGGCGGAACGCGAATGCAGCAATGGCGCCTTGTCCCGAGGTGGGAGACTGCCCCGGGCCGTATGGGTTGGCCGCGCGCAGGCAGACATACTCGATTCCGTGCAATCGATGGTACAAGGCAGCGTACTTTTCCAACGCCAGCTTGGTTATCCCGTAGGACGAAATGGGGTCGGTCGGATGCCGCTCGTCGATCGGCAGATACCGCGGCAGACCATAGACGGCGCCGCCGGAAGACATGAATACGAGCTTCCGGACCTTGTACTTCACGCACAGATCGAGCAGGAATAGAGATGCCTCTAGGTTCGTCCTGACGTCGAACTGCGGGTCGTCATTCGACGTCTTCGGCACGGTACTCCACACCAGATGCACAGCGACCTCCGGTTCATGCTGCCGGATCGCTGCCTCGAGCTCGCGCCTGTCTAGGAAGTCGCCCCTCACTTCGTGGACATAGGACTCGGGCAGATGCGAAGAGCGATCGTACTTGTCGTAACTGATCACCTCGAATTGGCTATCCACGATCCGCCTCACCACATGGCTTCCGATAAAGCCGCTGCCGCCGAGAACCATTACCTTCGCCAAGGCTAGGTCCCCGCCGCGCAGCGCGGAACTGCGACCACGGTCTGCAGGTAACTTAAGCCGGTCAATCGTCCCAACGCAAAGAGCGCCCACACCCCGAGCCACTGGATCGCGCGAACGACGGGGTCTCCTTCCGGAATATCCACGGCGCACATTTGCACGTTGTGCCTGTGCGTGTCGATCACCTCGAGTCCGGCCGCCCGCAAGCACGTCCTAAGCGAGGCGGCCGTAAAGTGCTGCAGGTGATGCGCCGAGTACAGCCTGTGGAAGGGCCCGCGCACGCCGAACCGGTAAGCCGTCCTTGCGGCGGCGTAAAGAAGGCTTTGATTGTCAAGCGTCATGACTACCACTACACCATCCGGGTAACAGAGTTGCGCAAGCCTTCGGGCCATCCGCACAGGCTCTACAACATGCTCTATGGCAGCCAAACTTACGACGACGTGGGCCTTTCGGTTCAGCGGTGGGCCTAGTATGTCCGCTTGCACGTACTCGATCCCGCCACCGCTATGGTTCTCGGATAGGTCAATGCCCACGAGCCCGAGATCGGGCCGGAGGTTACGCACATAACGCAGGAACGCGCCCCTGCCACACCCGACATCGATCACAGTTCGTGCGTTGACTGGGAACCGCGACAGGATCCACCGGAACAATCCGAAATCCGGGTTAGCAAACCAGTTCTTGTGCGCTTCGTCGTAGTAGTCCGCCTGGTAGCCCTCGGCGACGTGCAGTGTGTCCAATCGCGTAAATACGTGCGTGCACTCGGCACAGCGCAAGAGGGTGCCGTGCCGCTCGACGTATGGCATTGCGCCAATCGCACCGCATACCGGGCACGGAATGGGCAGCAGGGTAACCACAGATCAACTTGATCCCGGCGTAGCAGTCACGCAGTACTGTGCCCCTAGAGGAAGTGCATATAGCGCCCGCTCCATGCTTAGGAATACGGGATTGGCGAAAGGTGTCAGCAGGAAATATGCCGGTCTGCTGCTTCGCATCCCGACCTGTCGCATGAGCTTGCGTAGCTGTCGCGCCGGAACGAGATGGGCATCATAGTCGAAGTCGCATCGCGCGACCGCTAGACGCGTAAGCGGATTCCAGCGATTGTGCTCCATTACCACCACGAGACCCCCGGGCCGGGTGAGTCGTCCCATCTCCCCGACAAAGTCGCGCCACTCCGGGGGCGGGACATGATGCAGCACACATATCGCGAGGGTGACGTCGAACGACGCGGATGGCAGGGGAATCTCCCCTCCGCTAAATGCCAGATAGCTGCATTCCGGGTTGCGCACCCGTGCGGCATCGAGCGCCATGGACGCCATGTCCACTCCGGTGACTTGCCAGCCGAATTTGCCAAATGCGCGATGAATCAGTCCGGGACCACATCCAATATCGAGCAGGCTGATGCGCGCGCCCCGTCCAAAGTGGGTACCCACAATCTCACTCAGCAGAAGCGCTTTGGAACGCGTGGCCGCGTCAAGGCTCATTCCGGCAAAGCGGATCGCGTCCCGTACCGACCTCTCGTAGCTCTCGGCCCTGCGATCAAACTTACCGGCCATTGGCTTGGCGTCGCCCATCGAACCCTCCATCCCCGGGCGCCGAACCGATTGACAGGTTCAGGGCTTCTTTGATCGAGAATTGCGGCACGTTGTTCAGTCGAATGTATGTGCGTCCCAAGTACTCGCCCAGCAGCGACAGGGCGACCAGCTGGGCTCCGCCTATCACGAGCAGAGCGGTCATGAGCGAGGTCCAGCCGAGAGGTACGCCAGCGTCGCCCAGGAGCCTTAAGGTGACGACCACAAACGAGAAAATGAGCCCGGCCAGCGCCAGCAGCATGCCCAGCAGTCCGGACACCCTGAGGGGCAGGACGCTGAAGCTGGTCGCCATCTGCAACCACAATCTTATGGACTTCGCGAAACTGTAGTTCCCCGTGCCCGCCTGTCGTTCGTGGTGCTCGACCTCAACGCTCGTGATGCTGCTTGTGGTCATCAGAATGAGGCCGTCGAGGTATGGATAGGGTCCGGTGTACCTGACGATCTCGTCCTTCACTTCGGCGCTCATCGCCTTAAACGGCGAAAGATAGAGGTCCTTGGGCTTCTTCAGGAGCAGCCGCGCGACAAGCCCGTTAAATGCACTCCCGGCCTTTTTCCACCATGCATGTTGTCTTTCGCGGTACTTGGCGTAGCAAACGTCAAAACCGTCGTCGATCGCCGCCACGAGCTTTCCGATATCCGCCGGCGAATGCTGCAGATCGTCATCCATCAGGACAATCACGCGCCCGCTCGCGCTGTTCAGACCCGCCATGATGGCGTTGTGCTGCCCGACATTCCGGCGCAGATTCAAGCCCCTGATGGTCGCGTGACGCTCGCAGAGAGACTTGATCGCGTTCCAGCTCCCGTCCCGGCTGCAGTCATTCACGAGGACGATTTCATGGCTCGGCGCAAGGCCCTCGAGCGCGCGGTTCAGCTGGCCACCAAGCTCCGGAAGGATGGTTTCGCTGTTGTAGACCGGAATGACAACGCTCAGTTGCATTCTTGCAAAGTGATTGCTAACAAAGTGCGAGCCTGTCCCACCAGACGGCAGGGCTCTACCCTTGGCTGCCGATTACGACGCCAAGCATGATCAGACAGACACCGGCGATCTTCTGCCAGGTCATGGTCTCCGAGAACGCGACGCCGCTCATAATCAGAACCAGAACGAAGGATACGCTGACGAAGGGGTACGCGTGGCTCAACGGCAGCTTGCTCAACGCGAGCATCCACGAGACCGCCGCCACCAGAGCCGCCGCCAAAGCGCTCACGACCCACGCATTCGTCAGCAGACCCAGAACGAACGCGACGCGCCCGGCCAGATCCAAGGGCAACTCGCCAGCTCGCAGGACCTGCCACTTGATGACGATCTGGCCATAAACCACCAGCGTAATCGTCACGCAGACGAAGGTGTAGCTGACCCACGGGCGCATGCCGAGCTCTCCCCGCTAAATAAGCTGTTCCAAAGTGCATCTGTTCACGGAAATCGCGAACGCAGGTGCGTGATGCACGAGGGGACCGATCGGCGCGGGATACCGTCTGCTCATCGTCGCAAGGTACCGTCCCCACATCGATCCGCCTTTCAAAGCATCCCAGCGCCGATCCTTGCGCGGTCGAAATGGAGCCTCAGCGCGAACGCGTCGTAAGGCGTAAGCCGCTCATGCCGGAAAAGGTCCTCGCCGGCGAACGCCCGCGCCTGTCGCCCTTCGTGGATGCGCAAGCCCTCCAGCTCGCCGCAATGCATCCTGACGATATAGTAAATCCGGAAATAGGCCCTCAGGCCAAGCTGGCCCAAGTCGAAGTCGAAACGCGTGAAGTACGTTGCCTCGCGGGGCGGTAGCTCGATCTCCTCGGTCAGTTCGCGCGCAAGCGCCTGCTCTGGAGTTTCTCCCGGATCCACCGCGCCGCCAAAGCAACCCCAGTAGCCGGGATACCAGATGTCGGGCTTGTCGTCGCGAAGCTGCATGACGTAGCGGCCGTCGTCGAGCAGGAGGATAGCCGCCACCGCGTCCGCTCCGGTCAGCATCACATCATTCGGTAGCGCTGCCCGGGACGCGCGAGGATCGCGTCCGGCCGCGCTGAGAGAACCCGCACGACGCGCTCGTGCAGGTCGCGGGCGCGGAAGGCGCGGCACACGGCGTTGCCGATAAAGGTCACCCGCAGGGTGCCGTCCACTGCGAGCATGTCCTGGAACTGGTAGTAATCGCGCGCCAGGAGCAGGTGCCTGCGAAGCCTGACCAAGTGCACGCGGCCGCTGCGGTCGCGGCAGCGGTAGGTCTCCATGTCCTCGCGCGGTCTGAGATAGAGGTCGGGCGCGACTATTTCCTCGCCGTGGTGCACGAGGGTGCAGCAGTCAAAGCCGATGTTGAGCATCAGGATCCACGCGTCGGCCGAGACCAGCTTGCCGAACGGGCTGCGCGCCGCGCACGGCGTCTCGTCGAGATGGTGCTCGCCCAGAAAGGCCGCGGCGTCCCGGCCCTTGCCGGCAACCGAATGCGTGGGGTGCAGGCTCCGGCACGTCGCCCTGCCCGTGCGGAACAGCTCCGTCAGCACACCGACGTTGGACGGCGTGTCCAGCTCGCTGAACTCCGGGGTTGCTGCCTTGACGAACCGCCACGACATCGTCGGCAGTAGGAGCAGCCCGTCGCCGACGTGCGCCTCCAAGTCGTCGAGCACGCCCCCGGGAGTCAGGCCTTCGCGCGCCAGGCCCCGGAACGCGCTGTGCACGAACAGCACGCCCCCGCGCGGCACGCCCAGCCGGGAAAGCGCCTGCTGGAGCTCGCGGGTGCCCACGGGCTATTTCTCTATCAGGAAATCGCCGATGAACAGCGCGTCCAGGCCGCAGCCGAAAAAGGTCATGAGCGCATCGCGCGGCGTCTCGACGATCGGCTGCCCCTTCAGGTTGAAACTGGTATTCATGATCACCGGCGCGCCAGTGAGCTCGGCATAGCGCCGGATAAGCGCATAGTACTTCTCGTTGCTGGAGCTGCGGACGGTCTGCACGCGCGAGGTGCCGTCGACGTGCACCACCGCCCGCATCGCCTCCGCCTTGTCGGGGCGCGCCTTGAGCGTGAAGGTCATATAGGGGAAATCGGTGTCGGTGCCGTTGCCCGCGCTCGGCACCTCGAACAGCTCGCACACCCTGTCCTGCAGCACCGAGGGCGCGAACGGCCGAAATTCCTCGCGGTACTTGATGCGCGCGTTGACCAGATCGCGCATCCCAGGGTCGGAGCAGTTCGCCACGATCGAGCGATTGCCGAGCGCCCGCGCACCGGCTTCTGAGCGCCCCTGGTGCCAGCCGACTATTTTCTTCCTCGCGAGGA
>CAZVHU010000007.1:0-48368 GCA_964627075.1 uncultured Enterobacteriaceae bacterium
CTGGAAGCCGACCGCGTCGGCATCCACCTGACGGTCCGCGCTCGCCTTGACGAGCACCTTTTCGCCCGCGCGGTTGATATCGGCGCCCGCGTCGATGTGCGCGAGCTGCTGGCTGTTGTCGTTGATCACCACGACCTGCGCACCGAGCGCGATCGCGCCTGCCTGTCCGCCCCAGGCCCGCCCGTGGATGTCGGTCACCAGGGCCGCTTCGACCGAGACGCGGTCGGTCAGGCCGCTGCCCGCCGTGATGGTGGCGTCGCCGATGTACGCGTCGACCCGACTGCCGATGGTCAGGATCGAGATGCCCGCGCCGATCCCGACGCCGCCTACCGCCGCCGTGCCGGCAAGCGACTCGAACTCGATGCGCTCCTTCGCCCGCACCTCGACGCTGTCGCCCGCCTCGACGGTCGCGCCCGTGCCGATGTAGGCGGTGGTGCCCGACTTCGCACCCGGGCCGCTCGCCGCAAGCGCCGCACCCGACTTGCCCGCCGGACTGTTGGCGTTAATCCCGGTCGAGGCGCCCTGTGTGATCTGGGCCTGGTGGTAGGCGCCGTCGTCGGTGGCGTTGCCCGGATCGTCGCCCTTGCTCTCGTAGCCTTCCATGGCGCTGGCGAACTCGCCCGACTGCGCCTCGGCGTTCGAGCCCGAATCGCCGAAGCCGGCGCCGGTGAAGCGGTGCGCCGAGCCGGTCGCCTCGGTCTTGTCCAGCGTGATCTCGTCTCCGCCGCTCGCGTCGTCGGGGTTTCTCGCCAGCTGGAACTGGTCGTCGTTGACCTTGATGACGTAGTAGGTCTGGCCGTCGTTCAGGCCGCCGATATCGTCGCCGTCGGTGCTGCGATACACCACCCGATCTCCGGTCTCGTAGCCGTGCCCCACGATGGTGATCGAGCTGCCGGATACGGCCGTAGCGGGATCGAACTCCTGGAATTGGTCCTCCTCGCCCGCGAGCGCGTCCGCATTCTCGTCGGCGGTTTCATTGCCTTCCTCGTCGCGCTGCTCGACGGTGTAGTCCGAGCTGACCGCGTCGCCGATGCTCCAGACAGAGATCGAGCCGGCGATCGCCGCGACGCCGCCTGCGCCGCTAATCGCGATGGTGTCGACTTCCTTGTTGGCGAGCGCGTTGACGTTCACGCTGCCACGCGCGTCCACATCCGCGTCGCCGATCCCGGCGGTGACGTCGTTGCGCACCACGCCCACGTTGATGCCGCCACCGATGCCGGCGATGCCGCCGCCGAGGCCGCCGCCGAAGGCGAACACGTCGACGTCGTTGAGGGCCGAGACGTTGACCGCCTGCGCCGCGTCGGCGGTACCGTTGTCCGCCGCCTGGTTGATGTCGGCGCCGTCGCCGACATAAGCCTGGGTGTCGGAGTCGATCACCTCCACCGCCACCGCGCCTGCGACGCCGGCGTAGAAGCCGATTCCGGCGGATGCCGCGATGACGAACACGTCCTCGCTGGATTCCGCCTGCACCGCGAGGCCGCGCGCGCCTGTGAAGCCGAAATCGCCGTCGCTCTCGATCGTGCCGTCGGAGATCCCGGCGAGCGCCGCGCCGCCGCCCTTGGCGTCGATCGACGCGTGACCGCCTACCCAGGCGCCGGTGTCCTTGTCGATCACGAGAACCGTCACCGCCCCGCCGACGCCGACCGCGCCGGCGGCCACGCTGCCCACGATCACCATGGCGTCGGTGTCGCTCTTCGCCTGCACCAGCACGCTGCCGCCCGCGTCTACCTTGGCGCCCGCGGCGTCGCTCGCCGCGTCGTTGCCGATGTAGGCGTGGGTGCTGCTATTGAGCACCATCACGGAATTGGGCGCGCTCACCCCCACGAAGCCCGCGCCGACGCTGAAGGCGAGCGACAGCACGTCCTCGCGCCCGTGCGCCGTCACCGTGACCTGGTCTTCCGCGTCCACCCACGCGCCGTCGTCGATGTACGCGCTGGTATTGAGATTAGTGACCGTTACGTCGGCGTTCACTGCGACGCCGACCAGTCCGCCCGAAGCGGTCGCGACGATCGCCATGTGGTGATAGTCGTTCGCCGCCGAGACCAGCACGTCCTGGCCCGAGTTGTCCGCTCCAGCCTCGCGGTTCACGCGCGCGCCTTCGGCGATGAAGGCATTGGTGTCGGCGGTGATCACGTTCACGTTGCCGCTCACGTTCACGCCCACCGTGCCGCCGCCGCCCGAGGCGCCGATGGTCTCGATGTTGTCCTTGTTGGTCGCCGTCACGACGACGCCGCGTACGCTGCCGACGTCGGCCGCGATGCTGCGGTCCTTGCTCAGCGAGTCGTTTTGCGGCGTGTCCTCGGAACTCTCGTCCGAGAAGTCGCCGAAGCCCCCGCCCATGTCGGGCGGCGAAAGGTCGATGTCGCCCTCGAATTCGCCGTCTTCGTTGAGCGCGGTAAAGTCGCCGCTGCCCGTGTCGGTCAGGTAAGTCGGATTCGCGGCGAATCGGCCGAGCTTCGCGCTCGAGGCGGTATTGCCGCGACCTGTCACCTCGGCATTGCGGCCAAGGTAAGACTCGGTCGTCTTGTTTACCACCGTGACCGCCGCAGATGCGCCGACCGCCACCGTGCCCGCGACCGCCACCGATCCGGCGATGTCGTCGATCTCGGTCTCGCCCTCGGCCGTGACGATCACGTTGCCTTCGGCCACCACGTCCGCGGTGCCCGAGGTAAGAGAGCTGGAATCGGTCGGGATGTCGTCGCCGACGAACGCACGCGTGGTGATGTTCATGACCGCCACGCCCGCCGAACCGGCGACACCCACCGTGCCACCGCCGCCGATCGCAGCGGCTACGGCCACGACTTCCTCGGATGATTCCGCCTCGACCTTGACGTCGCCGGCCGCGCTCACGGTCGCGCCGCCGATGTAGGCGAGCGTTTCCTTGTTCAGGCTCAGCACCTCTGCGCCGGCGCCGACGCCCGCGGTGCCGCCGAACGCGGCCGAGCCGCCCACGCCGATGATGTCTGTCGTATCGGAGGCTCGCACCGCCACGCCCTGTGTCGGCGCTGCGCCGGGCAGCGGATTGCCCAGCGCGTCGACATTGATGCGCGCGCCGTCGCGGATGAACGCGCGCGTGTTCTCGTTCATCACCTGCACCGGCGCCGAGCCCGCCACGCCGGCGGTCGAGCCGCCGGCGCCGGCCACCACCACGCTGAGCACTGATTCGGAGGACGTCGCATCGAGCAGCAGCCCCTGCGCGCCCTTCGCCGAGATCACCGAGTCGGCGCCGATGTACGCCTCTACGGTGTCGTTGTGCACCAGCGTGGTGTTCGAGACGCCGACGCCCGCCGAGCTGGTGCCGACGGCCACCGCGCCGGCAAGCAGCGTGAAATGCGCCGTGTCGTCGGCCGCAAGCGTCAGGTCGCCGCCCGCCTCGACCGTCGCGTTGCCGACAAGCCCGTCGCCGACATAGGCGCGCGTGGTCGTATTCACGACATACACGCCCGCCGAGATCCCTACGGCAAATCCACCCGCGCCTGCATTGATCGCGAGCGAGAACACCTTCTCGTCGGATTCGGCCTCGATCTTCATGTCGTCGAGCGCCTTCACCGTCGCGGTGTCCGCAATGTAGGCGTACGTGTCCTTCGTGATCACGCCGACGTCCACGCCGCCGCCGATGCCGCCGGTGCCGCCGTACTGCAGGGCGCCCGCGATCGAAGTGATCCCGGTGGCGTCGGTGGCGCGCAGGAGAACGTCTTGCGAGGCGTCCGCGCCGGCGAGCGAGCCGTTCACCGTCGCGCCGCTGCCGATCCAGGCCTTGGTGTCTTCATCCAGCACGTTGACGGTGACTGAACCGCCGATGCCGAGCGACGATCCGCCGCTCGCGCCCACGGCGACGGTGGTCAGGTCCTCGAACGAGGTCGCGGTGAGCGCCAGCCCGCGGGCGCTTTCCGTGGTGCGGTTGCCCGAGCTGTCCCGTTCCCCCGTTTGCACGGTTGCCGTGGAGCCGCCGCCGCGCGCGGTCACTTGCACGCCGTCGCCGATGTAGGCCTCGACGGTGTCGACGTGGACCAGGGTGGAGACTGACACGCCGAAGGCCGAAGAGCCCGCCGAGACCGCGATCGAGCCGGCAACAGTCGTGACGTCGGTGTCCTGTCTCGCCTCGATCACCACGTTGCCGTCGACATCCACCACTGCGTCGTCGGCGACGAAGGCGCGCGTATTGCTCACGTCCACCATCACCACGACCGAGCCGGCGATTCCCACATCCTGGCTGGAGAAGCCGATCGCCGCGGCGATGCCGAACTGCTCCAGCTCCGCCTCGGCCTGCAGCGTCACGCTGCCGCCGGCGTTCACGTCGGCACCGTCGCCGATGTAGGCCGTTGTGTCCTGCAGCATCACCTGCACGTCCACGCCCGCGCCGATGCCTGCGGACTCCAGGCTCCCGGCGAGCGCGCCCGCGAGGTCGAAGAGCTCGATCTGGTCGCGCGCGCGCACGCTGACGTTCTGCCCGCTGCCGCCGCTCGAGTAGGGCGCGCGCTGGTTGATCTGCGCGTCAGCGGCGATGTACGCGGCGGTGTCGGAGTCGAAAACGTCGACGATGAACGAGCCTGCGATCCCGGTCCCTTTCTGCGACACGCCGCCGCCCGCGGCGAGCGAGGTCACCCCGATATCGAAGCCGGTCTTCTCGAAGTAATGGCCCTTGCCGACGCCTGCTCCCGTGATCGCCACCAGGCCGGCATCGGTGTCGCCCTTCGCGTGGTCTTCGCTGTCGAACAGCCTGAAGGTGCCGTCGTCCTCGACGCGCACGAAGTATTCGCCGCCTTCGGCCAGCCCGCCGATCGCCGTGTTGTCGTCGCCGCCCTTGTGGTAGACGACCTTGCTGCCCGTGGTGAGGTGGTGGTTCTCGATGTCGAAGCTGTCTGCGGCCGCGTCGACCACGCTGCCATCCTCGCCGTCGAACACGATGGGCGGGTGCAGCAGGTCGAGCGGCGTGATCGACGCCTCGGAAAGCAGCGCGATCTCGCCCATTGCATCCACGTCCGCGTCGCCGATGGACGCGGTGGTCGTGTTGAGGATGACATTGACCGCAACCGCTGCGCCGACTGCGGCGCCACCGCTCGAGCCGCCGATCGCCGCGGCGCCGGCCGCCGCGATGATCTGCGCGCCGACCTCGCTGCGCGCCGTGATCTCGACGTCGCCCGCCGCCTTCAGATCGGCACCGGCCGCGACCGTGGCGGTGGTGTCGATGTCCACGACGTTGATGCCGACGCCGCCCGCGACCGCGGTGCTGCTGCTGTCGCTGCCGCTTTGCTGCGCGCCGGCGCCGGCGATGCCCCAGGCGATGAAGTCGTTCGACCGGCCGGCAGGCGTCACCGCCTCGACGGTGACGTCGCCCGCTTGCACCTTGGCGCTGCCGATGCGTGCCGTGGTGTCCACGAGCACGACGTTGAGGCCGACCCCTGCCGCCACACCTACTGTTGAGCCGCCGCCTCCGCCACCGCCGCCTCCGCCACCACCGCCACCACCGCCACCGCCTCCGCCGCCCCCCAGGTCGGAGGTGGCGAGCGCAAGACCAATCGCCTTGGTAGCGGCGTCGGTCTCGTTGGTCGCCCGCACCTCCAGGGCGAGGCCGTACTTCATCTCCGCGCCGTCCTCGATCTCGGCCGTTGCCTTGCTCTCGAGCACCGTCACGCCGACGGCGGCCGCCACCTTGATGTTGGAGCCGCTGCCGCTCTTGCTGCCGTTGGCGTCGTTCTTGCCGTCGGCGCTCGCGGCTTCGCTGTTGGCCTTGCCGATCTCGCTGTTCGCCGAAGGCGGCGTCACCGAGCTGCCGGCCGCCTTGTTGGTGTGCTCGACGTTCGCCTTGCTCTCGTCGTCGGCGGTCTTGGACGAATCGTCCTTGTTCTTCGCGTCGCCGTCCGCGCCCTTGGCGCTGCCCTTCGCCACGGTCTCGCTGATCAGCTCATGGGCCGCGATCACCGTCGCGCCGCCGCCCGCCTCGATCTTGCCCGCCAGCGCCGCGCGCGTGTCGTCCAGGCCAATGCCGATCGCCACCGATACCCCGATGCCCGCGCCCTTGCCGCTCGCCTCGCTGTCGGTGATCGTCGTCATCTCGTTGCCATGCGCCGCCGAGACGTCGATATCGCCCGTGAGCTTGAGCTCGGTGCCCGAGCCCAGGCGCGCCAGCGTGTCGTGATCGCCAAACGAGATCGCTACCGCCCCGCCCACGGCGGTGCCGGCCGAGGACTTGGCGCCGGTCTGCGCCTCGGTGAGCATGAAGTGCGCGGAGACCGCCTCGACCGACGCGCTGCCGATCGACTTGGCGTCGACGGTGCCAAAGTCCTTGGTCTTGAATGCGACCCCGTCCATCGCCTCGGCACGCGTGCTCGCATCGACGATGCCGAGCGCGAACGACGCTCCCACGCCGAGATCCGAGCCGTCCGCCGCCACGCTGCCGCGCGGCGTCGCCTTGACGATGCTGAGCGTGTCGCTCTCGCCCTTGATCGAAACGTCGCCGCCGGTCAGCGTCACGCTGCCCGCCGGCGTGCCGTCGCTCGACATCACGGCCTCGTTCTCGAGGAACGCGATGCTGATGGCGACCGAGCCGGCGACACCGGTGTCGCCGCCGGTGGCGCCCGACTTGGCGATGGCACGGAACGAGCTGGTCGATTCCACCAGCTTGTGCTCGTCGCCCGTGCCGCCCGAACTCAGCCCGATCGCCTTGCCGGCGAGCGCATCCTCGCGCGTCGCCGCGAGGTCGGCGTTGTTGCCGTCGAGACGGATGACATAGTAGGTCTTGCCGTCGACGAGACCGCCGATGTCGTCGCCCGCGCCCGCGGCGCTCTGGTAGGTCACCGCGTCGCCGGTGTTCAGGCCGTGACCGTTGCCGAGGTCCACGGCGCGATGCGTGCTTGCCGGGTCGAACACGATCGGGTCGCCCGCGAGCAGCCCGAGATCCAGCAGCCCGGAGCGCTTCAGCTTGTGATCCTCGCCAAGCGGGTCCTCGCCCGCGCCAAGCTTGGTCAGGTCGATGGCGGTACCGGAGCGCGCCTTGTCCTCGGTCTCCGCAAGCTTGATCCTGCCCTCACCCGCGTCGATGACCCAGTAGCTCTTGTCGTGATCGAGGCCGCCGATCTCGCTGGTCCCCGAGGCGCTGCTCTTCTGGTAGGTGACCTTGTCGCCGGTCTTCAGGCCATGGTCGGCGCCGACGAAGATGGTGTCGGCCTCGTAGTCCACGATGTCGAACGTCGCGGTGTCGATGCTCACGGCGCGGTCGGCGACGTCCGCCTCCATGGCAAGGCCGCCCGCCGTCACGACCGCATCGTTGCCGATCGTCGCCTTGTTCGTGACCTCCGCGTAATTCACCGCGACGCCGATGCCGACGCCGGTGCCTTCCTTGCCGGTGACCGCGCCGCCATCGGCGCTCGCCAGCGCGTCCGTGTTGTTCTCCGCCTTGAGCGAAAGCTCGCCGCCCGCCTTGACCGTGAGGCCGTCCGCGATAGCAGCCTCGGAAGTCGAGAACACCACGGTCACGCCCACCGCGCCGGCCACCTGCACCGGGCCGCTGGAGGTGTCGGAACTCTTGCCGTCGGTCTTGCTCGTGGCGCCGCCCGTGTCGGCGCCCGCCTTGGAGCCGCGCGCGTCGGCGTACTTGCTCTCGTTGTGGACCTGGTTGTTGACGCCGCCCTTGTCCTCGCTGCCGTCCTTGGTCGTCGCCTTCGTTTCCTCGCCGCCCGTGACGCTCGCCGTGGCGCGCGATTCGTTGAACGACACCGCGCTCGCCTTGAAGCTCACCGCGCCGCTGGCGGTGATGTTGCGCGCCGTGCTCGCGACCGCGCTGTCGGTGCCGACCGTCAGCGCCAGCGAAATGCCGACGCCGGTGTCGCCGGACTCAGTGCTGCCCAGCGCGACGGTCTCCACCGAGCCCTTGTGCGCGGCGCTCGCCGCGAAATCCCCGGTGATCGCGGTGGTGCCGCCGAGCGTGCCGAGCCTGGCATTGGTGTCGTTGTTCGAGATCGAGATCACGATCACCGGCGTCACCGCGGTGTCGCCTTTTGACCCGCCCTCGCCGCGGGTCGTCATCGCGTTGCCCGAGGAGGCGTCGAGCACCAGATCGTTTGCGCCCGTGATCGCGGCGCCGTCGCCGACCAGCGCGTCGGTGTCGGTCTCGCCGATGTTGAGTGCGATCGAGGCGCCGACCCCGACGTTCTTCGCGTCCTCCTGCTTCGCCGTGGCGATAGCCGTGTTGCTCGCGGAGTTCTGCACTTTGAGCGCCACGTCGCCGCTGTCGTTGATCGTGACGTCGGCGCCGTCGCCGATGGTTGCGAGCGAATCGCTCAATCCGATGTTGATCGCGAGCGAGCCCGCAACCCCGGTGTCGCCCTTGCTCGCCCCGGATGTCGCGCGCGCCGCGAACACCTGCCTGCTGTCGGATCCGACTTCCTTGCCGCGGGCGTCGAAGCCCGGAGCCGAAGCCGTCAGCGCCTCGATCTTCAGGCCGTCGGCGGTGACCTTCGCGCCGCCGCCGATCGAGGCTTCATTCAGTACGTCCGCCACGTTGACCGCGACCGCGATGCCGATGCCGGTGCCGCCCTTGCCGGTGGCGGCGCTCGCGTCGGCGATCGTCACCGCGTCGGTGTTGCTCTCGGACTTCAGCGTGAGCGTGCCGTCGGTGATGCCGGCGCCGTTGCCCGCGATGATCGTGCGCCCGTCGGGGATCGTTGCCCGCGCCGTAGCCACCGCGACCGTGACGCCGACCGCGCCCGCGACCTGCACCGGGCCGCTCGACGTATCCGCCGAGGACTTGCCGTCGGTCTTGCTGGTCGTGCCGCCCGTGTCGCCGCCCGACTTGGTGGCGCGCTTGTCGGCGAAATCGCTCTGGTTGTGGATCTCGTTGTTGACTCCGCCCTTGTCCTCGCTGCCGTCCTTGGTGGTCGCCTTGCTGTTCTGCCCGCCGGCCACGCTCGCCTTGGCGTGGGCCTTGTTCGCGGACACCGCCCGCGCTGCGAAGCTCACCGCCTTGCCGGCGGTGATGTCGCGCGCCGTGGTCGCGATCGCGCTGTCGGTGGCCACCGTCAGCGCCACCGAGATCCCGACGCCGGTGTCGCCCGACTTGGTGTCGCCCTCGGCGATGGTCTCGGTCAGGCCCTCGTGCGCGGCGCTCGCCGACAGCTCGCCCTTGATTTCCGTTGCCCCGGAGCCGAGGGTGCCGAACGCGGCGCTCGTGTCATTGTTGGTGATCGAGATCGCGACCACCGGGGTCACCGCCGTGGCGCCCTTGGATCCGCCCTCGGCCTCGGTCGTCATCTCGTTGCTCGAGGCGGCGGAAAGCTTGATGTTGTCCGCATCGGTCAGCACCGCGTCGTTGCCGATCACCGCCTCGGTGGTCGTCAAGCCGATGTTGAGCGCGACCGACGCGCCGACGCCGGTCTTGGACGCACCGGATTGGCTCGCCTTCGCCTCGGCGACGTTGACGACGAAATTCTCCGCTGCAAGCGTCACGTCGCCGCCGTCGGTGAGCTTGATGCTCGCGTCCGCGGCGATTTCGGCGCGCGCCTCGCTCAGACCGATGTTGATCGCCAGCGCCCCGGCGACGCCCGTGTCGCCGCCGCTCGCACCCGCGATCGCGCTCGCCTTGAAGGTGTGGCTGCGGTCGAATACCAGCCGGTGGCCGCTACCCGTGCCCTTTGACGAAAGATCGACCTCGTCGCCGTCGAGCGCTTTCTGCTGGGTCTCGGCGAGCTGGATCTTGCCGTCGCTCTGCGCGATGACGTAATAGGTGTCGCCGTCGGTCAGGTTGCCAACCGAGGTGTTCGCGCCGTCGCCGTTGCGGTAGACAACCGCGTCGCCGGTGCGCAAGCCCTGCGTGTCGTCGCCCAGGTCGATCGTGTTGGCGCCGGTGTCCACGACGCCGGCCGCGGCGGCGTCGAACTCGATTACCGATTCGCCCGGCGTGTGCAAGCGGTCGAACTCGAGCTTGTGACCGTCGCCGGTGCCAGGCGAGGTGAGGTCGATCGACTTGCCGTCTAGAGCGTCCTGTCGAGACGTGGCGAGCTTGACGACACCCTCTTCCTCCATGATCGCGAAATAGGTCTTGCCATCTTCGAGCCCGCCGATCGCGGTGCCGCCGCTCGCCTTGTGATAGGCCACCGCATCGCCGGTCTCGAGCCCTTCCAGGCCGGCAATGGTGATCGTGTCGTCGTCCGCCTTGTCGTCCGCGACCGCGTCGACGTCGCCGGGGTTGAACTTGAAGGTGCTCGTGCCGCCGGTATTGCCATCGATCACGACGGCCGGGACCAGTGTCTCGAGGGTCACGCCGTCGGCCGTCACGCTGGAGTTGCCGATGGTCGCCTTGTTGGTCACGTCGGCGACGTTGACCGCCACCGCAATTCCCACTCCGGTGCCGCCGCCGGTGCCGGCCCGCAGGCTGTAGTCGCCTTCCGCCTTGGCCGGCACGCTCAGGTCGACGCGCCCGTCGGCGCCGCCGGTCTTCGCGTTCGCCTCGGTGTCGTACAGCTTCACCTTGTCGGCGTCGACCTTGTGGACGTAATAGCTCTTGCCGTTCGTCAGCCCGATCGCACCGTCGCCGCTGTCGGCGCCCGCAAACGCGACCTTGTCGCCGGTGGCAAGCCCATGCGCGCCGAGATCGATGGTCTCGTCAGTGGCGTTGATCTTGGTCGCCGGATCGAAGTCCTGCACGTTGATGACAACCGCGCTTGCGTCGGCGCCCGCCGCCGCGTCGGTGTTGTTCTGCGCGCGCAGCGAGAGCGTGCCGTCGGTCACCACCTTGCCTGCCGCCGTGTCGTCGCCCGCCGTGATCGCGCGCCCGTCCGGGATCGACGCTTCCGCGATCGAGACCGCGACCGTGACGCCTACCGCGCCTGCGACCTGGACGCTGCCCTGCGAGGTCTCCGCCGACGACTTGCCGTCGGTGTTGGCGGCGGCGCCACCCGTTCCGCCCGACGCGGCGGCACGGCTGTCCGCGAGCTTGCTCTGGTTGTGCACCTGGTTGTTGACGCCGCCGCCCTGGTCGGCGTCCTTGGACTCGGCGGCCGTGTCCTCGCCTCCCGCCACGCTCGCCTTGGCGCGCGCGTCGTTCATCGATACCGTGCGCGCGCCGAATGCCATGGCGCCGCCTGCGGTGAGGTCGCGCGCCGTGGTTGCGAGGGCGCTGTCGACGCCGACGGTGAGCGCGATTGAGATGCCGACGCCGGTCTTGCCGGACTCGGTGTCGCCTTCCGCGACCGTGTCCACCTCGCTGCGGTGCTCGGCGCTCACATCCAGCTCGCCTTTCACCTGCGTGACGCCGCCGGTGAGGGTGCCCAGCGTCGCGCGGGTGTCGTTGTTCGATACCGCGATCGCGACCACGGGCGTTACCGCCGTGCCGCCCTTCGAGCCGCCCTCGGCGCTGGTGTACATCTTCTGGCTCGAGTCGGCCGACAGCTTGAGCTCATCGAAGCCGGCGAGCTTCGTTTCGTTGCCGATCGCCGCGCGCGTGTCGGTTTCCCCGATGTTGAGCGCGACCGACGCGCCGACGCCGGTCTTGCCGCCGTCCTGCTTGGCGGTCGCCTCGGCCTCGTTCGATGCGTGGTTCTCCGCGGCAAGCGAGAGGTCGCCGCTGCCGAGGATGGTCAGGGAGATGCCATCGGCGATTCTCGCCTGCGCGTCGCTCAGCCCGACGTTGATGGCGAGCGCGCCTGCGACGCCGGTCTTGGAGGCATCGCCCGCGCCCGCGATCGCCTCAGCCGAGAAGTTGTTCTCGCCCGCGGGCAGCAGCGCCTTGACATTGACCGCCTTCGCACCGATGACCGTCGTGCTGTTGACGTCGGCGTCGCTGTCGGCGTCAGCGACGTTGATCGCCACGGCGACACCCACCCCGGTCGCGCCGTCGACCGTGCTGCTGCCGTCCGCCTTGGCCGACCCGGCGTTCTTCGACACCGCGCTGAGGTCGAGGTTGCCGCCGGTGGTGATCGCGCCGTTCGACGAGATGAACGCGTGCGTGTCGCTGTCGAGCACCGTCACCGCGAGCGCACCGGCGAGCTTGAGCTGGCCGTCGCTCGTCGCCGCTGCGTCGTCCTTGGACGAGTCGCCATTCGGGTCGGCGAGCCGCTGCTGCGTCTTGGTCGAGGTGCCCTCGTCGCCGTCGTCCTCGGCGCCGCCTTCGGCTGCCTTGGCCGAGGTGAAGACGTCGAAGTCGCTGGTCGCCGCGAGCGTGATGCTCGAGCCGCTGAGCTTCGCGCTGTCCTGCACCGAGGTCTCGGTGCTCGCCACCACCACCGACACGCCGAGCACGGCCCCCTTGCTGCCGGCGCCCTTCGAGCCGTCAGCGATGGTGTCGGCATCGATGCTGTGATCGGCCAGCAGGGACAGGGCGCCGCCCGCCGCGGTGAGCTTTGCGGTATCGGCCGCTTTGACGGAGACGTGGCTCACGATCGTCGTGTCGGCGATGGCCGCGTCGGTGGTCGCGCTGCCGCCCGCCTTGGATTCGGCCTTGGCCACCGTCGTGATGTCGGCGTCGGCGGTGATCGACAAGCCGCCCGCGCCTGCGAGAATCTGCGCGGCGCCATCGACCGTCACGTGCGTTTCGGCGAACACCTCGATCGCCGACAGGGTGATCGAGGAGAACCCCAGCCCGCTCGAGTCGAGGTTGATGGTGTTGCCGGCGGTGATGTTGACCGTGCCGCCCTCGATGAATCCGCCGCTGATCGTGATGATCGCGTCGGAGACCGAGACCGCGATTTCGTCGATGCCGAGCAACGCACTGCCGGTGACGTCCACCGCCAGCACAACGATGCTCGATGGACCGGTAGCCTGCAGGAAGCCGCCCGCGTCGACCTCGATCGCCTCGTCGGAATTGATGGTCAGGTTGCCGCTGGTGACGATCCTGCCCTGCACCAAAACATCGTCGGTGCTGTCGAGCAGGAACGCAGTCGCCGTGTAGTCCGCGCCCGGATCGTCATCGATCACCACCTGGTCGTCGTCGAGCGGGTTGGCGTCGCCGCCGTCGAAGTCGATGGTGATGCCGCGCGGCGTATAGCCCGCGCCGCTGTAGTCGAGATCGATGGTGAGCGTTTCGTTGCCCAGGCCGCCGTTGATGTCGAACGTGGCGGTCGGGTCGGTGAGCGCACGCGACAGGACTTCGGTGCCATCCTCGTAAAGCTTGGCGGTCGGTGTGCCGCCGTCGTCGACGATCTCGAAACGCAGGTCGACGTCTGCGCCGGGCAGGCTCACCAACGCGCCTACGCTGTAGCTGTCGGCGGAGAGCAGCAGCCGCGGCTCGAGCGTTTCCAGCCGCGGCGCGCTGCGGCGCCGCTGCTTGAGCGCCTTGAGCATCTTGCGCAGCAGTCCCTCGCGCCGCCACTTGGCGAGCTGCCGGAACCAGTTTGCGAGCCTGCTCCAGAAAATCTCGAACAGGCTCGGGATGCGCACGGACGGGCGCGAGGCCTCAGGAATTGCGCTCATGGAAGCTTCCTGCGATGACTGTGAATCGGAACTGCGTGACGGCAACGCGGCGCACACGCGCGCGCCGCTGGAAGAACTGCAACCTGCCTGCTCGACTTCACTCGCCCGCGACCCCTTTAACGGGTTGTTTTTACGGCCAGCTCGAATTCGCGTCGGCTGGCGCCGCCAGTAGTGCTGCAGGCGATTGCGTCAGCGATGAATTTCCGCCTCCTCCGCCGCCGGACAATCGCTCACGAAAATGTACGCGGCGCGTGTGACATTCTCAATGCTCTGCCTGTCCTCCCGGGCTCCTAGGACAATTGTCATGGTGGCCTAAGTTGCCAACCACTTAAGCGATAATGCGAAAGTATTTTCTAGGACGAAGAGCCAAGAATATTTCGCGTAGGGGCGCTGGCTATAATTCCGCGCCCCATGCCCTCGCCGCGGCCACGCTGAGCTGAGAATGTATCGCATCTGTCTTGCCTACGCGTCCTGCGCGCTGTCGCTCGCGCCGTGGCTCGCGCGCGCCGCGAGCGAGCACGACTGCATGATCGAGGCGCGCCAGCAGGTCGAGATCCGCAGCCCGGTCGAGGCGGTGATCGAGGCGGTGCGCGTCAAGCGCGGCGATTTCGTCGCCAAGGGGCAGGTGCTGGTCACGCTCGAATCCGGTCCCGAGCGTGCGGCGCTCGCGCTCGCGCAGTCGCGCGCCAGGATGCAGGGCGAAATCAAGGCAGCCGAGGCGCGGCTCGAGATCGCGGAAAAAAAGGCGAAGCGCGCCGAGGAGCTGTTCAAGCAGAACTTCATCTCCGCCAACGCGCGCGACGAGGCGCAGGCCGAGTTCAAGCTCGCCAGCGAGGAGCTGCGGCGCGCGAGCGAGAACAAGCGCCTGGCCGAGCTGGAGGCCGCGCGCGCCGGCGAGATCCTCAACCTGCGCACGATTCGCAGCCCGTTCGAAGGCGTGGTGGTCGAGGTGCTGCTGCGGCCCGGCGAGTTCGGCGCGATCACCTTCAAGGACCCGATCATGAAGCTCGCCGAGATCCACCCCCTGCACGTGGAAGCGGTTTTGCCGGTAAGCCTCTACGGCCAGGTGCGGCAGGGGCAGCGCGCGCTGGTGATGCCGGAAGCGCCTGTCGGCGGCAAGTACGAGACCACGGTCGCGGTCGTGGATCGCGTCGTGGACGCAGCGAGCGGCACCTTCGGCGTGCGGCTCGAGCTGCCCAACAGGAAGCACGCCATCCCGGCTGGCGTGCGCTGCCGGGTTCAGTTCCAGTAGCGGCTCAGTCGAGCTGTCCCGAAAACGCAAGCAGGTCCTCGAGCTGGCGCTCGCGCTGCGCCGCCGCGCGGCGCAGCAGCGACTGCGTGCGCTCCATGCCACGCTGCGCGCGCGCCGCAAACCATTGCGCCAGCGCACTTGGCAACTCGCCCCTCGCGGCGGGCGCAAGCCGCGCCGCCGCGACTGCCAGCGCGCCGGCCGCGGTTGCTACCCCCTGGTCTTCGAGCGCGAGGAATTGCCCGCAGCGCGCGGCGCCGTACGCCTGGCGCAACTGCGCCACGTGGCGCGCAGCGTCGTGCAACTCCCCTACGAGCAGGTGCGCGCCGGCTCGCGGCGCCGCGTCGAGATCGCGCTGCGCCGGGTGCAGGTTGAGCTTCAGCCGGTGCGCGCCGGCGATTCCCGAAAGTAGCGGCGCGAGCGCCTGGGCTTCCTCCTGCGCGCGCAGCGCGATCACGACCTCGCTCCCGCTCTCGAGCAGCGCGCGCGCCGTCTCGGCCACCGCCGCACGGCGCGCAGCCGTGGTCGTGAACACGCGCGCGCCGCACGCCGCCGCCGTCTCGGGCGCCGGGCCGCAGCGGCGCGTCTTGAGCGAGCAAAGCGACCAGAACTCGCGCTCCAGGCCGCGCGCATCGGCGCAGGTTCCGGCGAGCCGCAGATAGCGGCCGAAAAAGCGCAACCCGGACACGCGCGTGAGCACGTCGCGCGCGCCGCTCAGCCTGCACCCCTCCTTCACTTCGAGCATGCCACGCAGGAGCGGATCCTGCTCCTGCTCGTCTTCGGGCGGCTCGCCTTCGGGCTCCGGAAGCACCACGCGCCCCTGCGCCACGCGGTAGTCGCGGTCCCGCTCGAGCACGTGCAGCGCGTCGAGCGCCGCGCCGGCAAGCTCCTCGCGCCGCTGGCGCGCGAGCCATTCGCCGCCGAGCGGCAGCACCAGCCTCGAGAGGCGATCCGCGCCCGAGGGCGTGAGCTGCGCGCCGTCGTCGCCGATCGCGAAGTCGGCGCCCTCGGCGAGCGCTCGCGCGATCTCGAGCGCCTGCTCGCCGACGAGGCGCTGGCGCGCCTGGTCGGCGTCGGCGGAGATGACGAGCGGCGCCCGCGAGTCGTCGAGCAGCACGCTGTCGGCATCGTCAACCAGCGCGCAATGCAGCCCGGGGAGCATCGTCTGCGAGCCGTGCCGGGCGGTGCCGGCGAGCCGCTCCAGCCGCCCTTTCACCGAACCCATGCGGCGCCCGAGCAGCAACCGGTCGCGCAGGTAATCCATCGCGATCACCCGCTGCGGGCCGCACACGACGGACGCGCGGTAGGCGTCGCGGCGCTCGCGCGCGCCCACTGCCTGCGCCACGAAGCCGGCGCTGCAGCCGAGCGCCGCGAGCGGCCCGGCAAGCATCTCCGCCGACCGCCGCGCCCGCGCTTCGCTCGCCGCAACAACATGCACCGGTGTGCCCTCCACGGCGAGTGCCATGGCGGCGAGCGTGAGCGCGTGCGCGCGCTCCGCCGGCGAGCCGATCTCGGCGACGTAGCCCTTCACCATCAGCGCCGCCGCCCCGAGGCTCGCCGGCGAGATCGCCGCATGCGATGCGCCATCGAGCGCCGCGCAGCACAGCCCGAAGCACTCGGCGAGGCGCTCGTCCGAAAACCCATCGCGCCGCAGGCGATAGCGCACTTCGGCGAGCCGCCGGCCGAGCGACCCGCCGCCGTATCGCTGCGCCTGCTCGCGCACCCGGCGCGCCAGCTCCTCGGGCTCGGGAAGGGTGCGCGCGAACGCTTGCTCGAGCCAGAATCCCGCGCCTGCCAGCAGCCGGTCGAGCGCGGACTCGCGCAGGCTCTCCCGCTCCGGATACACCCCCGTGTCGCCGCGCAGAGTCGCCGGCAGCATCACACCGCGAGGCGCTGCAGGAACTGCTGCCTCAGCCAGCGCCAGACCTGCCGCGCGACCGGCTCGCGACCGTGGTCGAAGCGCACGTATGCGCGCCCGCCGAGCATCACGCGGCGGTCCGCGGGCAGCTCGACTTCGAACTCGAAATGGGTCTGCAGCGTCTTCAGCTCGGCGCCTGCACTGGGGTCGAGGGCCACCTCGCCGCCGCCCGCCTGCGACAGCGCCGGGCTGGGCAGCCGGTCGCTCGCGCGCGGCACCTCGCGCATGATGCGCGCGGGAATGGTCTCGGCGAGGCGCTCCGCGAGCTTCACCGACAGCCGCTCGGTGCGCGCCCGCACCTGGTCCACCGACTGCTGCGGCACGACCACGCGCGCGGTCATGCGCGCGTCGGCGACTACGTAGCCGACCTGCTCGCCCTGCTTGACGAGGCGCCCCGGCAGGTCCTGCTCGGCGGAAAGCGCGAAGGTGCCGTCCGCCGGGCTGCGCATGACCAGATCGTTGGCGCGCTCTTGGGCGCGCGCCAGCTCAGCCTGGACCGCCTGCAGCTGGTCGAGCGTCATCTGCGCGCGCACCAGCTTGTCGACGCGCTCGGACTGGTAGCGCGCCTCGAGCTCCCCGACCCGAGCCTGCAGAACGCGCAAGCGCGCCTCGAGCACCGGGTCGGCGACGTCCACCAGCGGCTCGCCGCGCCGCACCGCGGTTCCCGGCGCGACCAGCACACGCTGCACGAAGCCGTCGGCGCCTGCGCGCACCGTGAGGTGCTCGGGGATCGACACCACGCCCTGCGCGTTGGTCCAGGACGGCGCCGGCACGAGGAACAGCACCACACCGAGCGCCAGCACGATGACCGCCGTGACGGCGACTGCGCGCTGGCGCGCGCCCGCCAGCCGCGGGCTGAGAGCCAGGTAGGAAGCGAGTCCCACCACCGGCATCACCAGCGCGGCGACCGCCGCCCAGATCGCGAGCACCACGCCGATGAAGAAATATTCCGCCGCGATGAACATGGCGATCGCGAACATGATGAATACGCGGTAGGCGAACGACGCCACCGCGAACACCGCGAGCCAGGCGCGCTCGCGCACGCCCGCGTCCGGCGCCGGCACCGGCAGCCGGAACAGCCAGCGCTGCGCGAGCGAGGCGAGGTACTGGTTGGCGCGCTGGCGCAGGTTGGGGATCTCGAGCAGATCCGAGAGCATGTAGTAGCCGTCGAACCGCAGCAGCGGGTTGGCGTTGAACATCACCGTCGACACCCCCGCGATCAGCATGACGTTGAACAGCACCGCGCGCGGCACCCCGGGCTGCATCTGCAGCCAGAAAAAGAGCGCGATCGAGGCGACGAACAGCTCCACCACCATGCCGGCCGCGCCCACCAGGACGCGCCGCCGCTTCCCGGGAAAGGCGTTCGCGGCGGAGGCGTCCACGTACGGCACCGGCATCAGCACCAGCAGCATGATCCCCATCTCGTGCACCTCGCCGCCCCATGCTTTCACGGCGCAGGCGTGGCCGAACTCGTGCAGCGCCTTCACCAGCGGGAATGCGAGCGCGATGATGAGCAGGTTCTGCGGCGCGAGCACCCGGTGCGTGATGTCCTTGGTCAGCGCGTCCCAATGCTCGGCCGCGGTGACCACGCCCCAGCCTACGACCAGCAGCCACAACGCTGCCCCGACCGGACCGAAGAGGAACCGGTACCACGGCAGCGCGCGCTCGAGCATCCGGTCCGGGTCGATGAGCGGGATGCGAATGGCGAGCGGCGAAAGGAGCTTGGCGAGCGTGCCGCGGGCGCCGATGCGCCGCGAGCGGCGCAGCAGCTCGTCGACGTCGGGCGCGATCTCGCACTGCACGAGGTCGGCGACGTGCAGCTGGCCGAGCAGCTGGATCACCTCGTCCTGCGACGGCGCCTCATCGCCCAGGCGCTCGCTCGCCGCATCCCAGATTTCTTGCATGGTGCGGCGCCCGTTGAGCAGGCCGACCACCCGATAGGCCGCGGCGCCGAAGCGGTGCGAGCGGCGCGAGATGCGGTCCTCGAGCACGTACCAGCGCTCGCCGCGATATTCGTGGCGGTGGATGCGCGCGTGCGAGCGCAGCCGCGGGCGCAGGTCGGCGACGCGGTACCAGGAAACGCTCGGCTGCTGCCGCGCCACGGGGTCCTCAGGGCGTCCAGGCCCAGAGCTTCAGGCGCAGCCAGTTCGCGAGGTCGCGCGTCCAGATCCAGACCAGGTGCCGCTCGTCGACCGCGATCTTGGCGACGCCCTCCATCCCGGGGCGCAGCTGCGGCCCGGCCGCCGCGTCGAGCTGCGCCTCGATGCGGAAGAAATTGCGTCCGTCCCTGGTGGCGCTCACCGGGGTGATCTTCTTCACCGCGAACGGGTAGCGCTGGTTCGGCATCGAGGCGAGCACCAGCTCGCCGCGCTGCCCAAGCGCCACGTCCGCGACCTTGTGCTCGTCCACCTGCAGCACCACGCGGTAGGCATCCAGCGGGGCGATCTCGAACATCACCTGCCCTCGCTCGAGCGGGGCGCCGAGCGCCTGCGTGAGATCCCCGCTCACCACCACGCCGTCGAACGGCGCGACGATCTCCGAGCGCGCGAGCTGTTCCTCCACCAGCGCGAGCTGCGCCTCGGCCTGCTCGATCTGCGTGCTGACGATGCGCGCCTGCGGCCGATCGCGCTTGGCCATCGCCTCGCGGTACTGCTTGCCCAGCTGCTCGCGCTGCGAGGCAAGGCGCGAGCGCTCCAGGCGCAGGTCGCGATCGTCGAGCCGCGCCAGCACCTGGCCCTTTTTCACCGTGTCGCCGGCGCGCCGCGGCGCCTCGCGCACGTAGCCCTGGAAAGGCGCAGTCAGCGCGCGCTGCACTTCGCCTTCGATCCTGGCGTCGGCCGAGACACGGTACTCGCCCGTCGCGAACGCCGCGAACAGCGCCGCCAGCACCACGATGCCCACCCAGAGCTTGCGCGCGGCGTGCTTCGGGCCGACCAGCCCCGCCCACCAGCCGCGCGCCGATTCGGCGACGTAGCTCGGCAGCTTCCGTTGCCGCGCGAGGTGCAGGTCCACCATCGGGCCCAGCATCGGCGCAAGGCCGTTGAGCAGCTCCACCGATGCCGCATCGAAGGCGAATCCGGGCGCACGCTCGAGCGTGAGCGCACCGATCAGGCGTCCGTCGTGCGCCAGCGGCACGGTGGCGATGCCGCCGGCGCCGGTCATCTGCGCCAGCTCCGCGTGCGCAAGCGTCACCACCGGACGCGCATCGCGGTCCTGCGGGAATACGATCGTCTCGCGCTGGTCGAGCGCCTCCATCATCGCGGCGCCCGCGGCGTTGAGCAGGTTGGCGTGGCGGTCGAACTGGCCGGCGTGCGACACCGCCTCGATGCGAACGCCGTTGCCCTGGAGCAGCCCGAAGGTCACGCGGTCGCAGCCGAGCTGCGAGGCGGTCTCGGTCGCCAGTTCGCTTGCCGCGTCCTTGAGCGTCGGCCGCTCGAGGAATGAGGCCACCAGCTGCAGCACGAGCTTCATCCGCAGCCGGGCGGCTTCCACCGGGTCGGCATGGCGCCGCAGCAGTACTTCCAGCCACCCCGAGCCCCACTGCAGCTGGCGCATCGCCGCCTGCAGCTGCTGCGCGTCGCGCCACGCGATGTCGAGTCCGACGGCGCCTCGCACCTGGCCGTCGAGACGCACCGGGTAGGCGATCTGATAGTCCGGCTGCTCGGCGCCTGCCGCGTCCTGGCGCGGCTTCACCAGCCCGCGCCCTTCGCGCAGCACGCGCTCGGTGACTTCGGCGAGCGCCGCGCGGTCGCGCTGTCCCTCGGGCCAGAAGGCGAGCGGCGCGAACGATTCGGCGCCGGGCTTTTGCAGCACCACCACGGCGTCTTTCACGTCGCCGATGGCGTGGCACTGCAGCGCGAGCCAGCTCTGGCAGAACTCCTCGGGATTCTGCGCAGCGCCGAAGCGGCGCCAGGCGTGATCGAGCTCGGTCCGCTGCCGCTCGGCGAGCGGCACGGCGGACTCGGTGAACTCCGGGTTCGCGCTCATGTGGGTTCGCTTCGGGCGATCCGCTACCTGAGCGCGCTACCGCAACTGCGGGCGGCTACTGCTGCCGCGGCGCGGGCCCCTCGACGTTGAGCGCGCCGAAGCGCTTCTCGTATTCCTTCACCACGCCCTCGAGCAGCATCACCAGGCGCTTGGCGGCATACGGGCTGATGATGATGCGGTCGGTGAGCTGGATGGTGACTTCCTTCTGGCCGCGGTTCCAGGCCTGGTTGATGCCGAACAGCATCACCACTTCCTCGCGCGTGCTGGTGACGTTGCACACGTTGGCGTAGGAGCTTTTCATCCCCGAGTCGTCCCACTTGATCTTGGTCTGGCCGGCGGCGCCTGCGGCCAGGGCTGCGGTGTCTTCCTGCTTGGTAGCCATTGCTTTCCTTTCCTGTAAAGGTCTGAATTCGCGGGGTAAACGGTAAGTCGGGGGGACAATTAGATCACAGCCGTCCGCTCCGCAGCCACCTCGCGCAGCGTCAGAAATCGTCAGGCGGTCTCGCGCGGGCGGGCGAGCGCGGCTCCGGGCCAGAGGTCGGGATGCGAGCGCGCGTATTGCCGCGGGTAGGCAAGCTTGACGCCGAAGCGCTCGGCCGCGTGCCAGGCCCAGCGCGGGTCGTCGAGGAAGCCGCGCGCGAGCGCCACCATGTCGGCGCGGCCCGAGGCGACGATGTCCTCGGCCTGTTGCGCATCCGCGATCATGCCCACCGCGCGCACTGCGATCGGCACCGCCTTCTTCACCTGCTCGGCGAAATGCACCTGGTAGCCGGGCCCGAGCTTGATGGTTTGCTTCATCACGAGGCCGCCGCTCGAGACGCAGACGTAGTCGAAGCCGATCGCTTTCAGTTCCCGCGCATAGGCGATCGCGTCCTCGATGCCGGCGCCGCCCTCGGCCCAGTCGCTGCCGCTGATGCGCGCGCCGAGCCCCTTGTCGCGCGGCCAGGCGTCGCGCACCGCGCGCGCCACCTCGAGCGGCGCGCGCATGCGGTTCTCGCGGCTGCCGCCGTAGCGGTCGGTGCGCTTGTTCGAAAGCGGAGACAGGAACTCGTGCAGCAGGTAGCCGTGCGCCGCGTGCAGCTCGGCGATGTCGAAGCCCGCGGCAAGTGCGCGCTTCGCAGCCGCGACGAACGCGTCCACGAGGCCCTTGATGTCCGCCTCGCTCAACTCGCGCGGCGTGTGCCAGCCGTCGTCGAACGGGATCGCCGAGGGCGCGACCGTCTGCCACGGCGAATCGCCCGGCCCGAGGGGCTTCGCGCCCGCCCACGGCACGTGCGTAGAGCCCTTGCGGCCCGCGTGCGCGAGCTGCACGCCGAAGGGCGAGTTCGTGATCCGCCTGCAGGCGTCGACGACGCGCTTCATCGCCGCCTCGTTATGGTCGGTGTAGAGGCCGGTGCAGCCGTGCGAGATGCGGCCTTCGCGCGTCACGCCGCTCGCCTCCACCATGATCAGGCCCGCGCCCGAGCAGGCGAGGCTACCCAGGTGCGCCATGTGCCAGTCGGTCATCGAGCCGTCGTCGGCCGAGTACTGGCACATCGGCGACACCACGATGCGGTTGGGCAGCGTGACGCCGCCGAGCTGGATGGGAGTGAAGAGCTTCGCCGTCATGGTGCCTTGACCTCGATGTGGTTGGACTTGAACGCCGCGCGCAGCGCCTTGGCGAAGGCCACCGCCCCCGGCTGGTCGCCGTGCAGGCAGATCGTCGCCGGCGCGACCGGCACGCGCTTGCCCGAGAGGCTCGTCACGTAGCCGTCGCGCACCATCGCGAGGGCCTGCGCGACCGATTTTGCCTCGTCCTCGATCATGCCGCCGGGAATGTTTCGCGGAGCGAGCGTGCCATCGTCGGAGTAGCCGCGGTCGGCGAACGCCTCGCCCACCGCGCGCACGCCCAAGTTCCTTGCGCGCGCCATCATCACGCTGCCGTCGAGCGTGTAGAGCAGCACCCCGCCCAGGTCCTTCGCCGCGCGCGCCATCGCGTCCGAGAGCGCCTCGTCGTTCGCCGCCATGTTGTAGAGCGCGCCGTGGCACTTCACGTGGTGCAGCTTCGTCCCCGCGGCGCGGGCGAACGCCTCCACCGCGCCCGCCTGGTAGACGACGAGGTCGTACATGTCCTGGGCACTGATTCGCATGACGCGCCGGCCGAATCCCATCAGGTCGGGAAGCGACGGGTGCGCGCCGATGGCGACGCCGTGGTCCGCCGCGAGCTTGACCGTCTCGCGGATCGTCGCCGGGTCGCCGGCATGGAAGCCGCAGGCGATGTTGGCCGAGGTGACGAACGGCATCACCGCGGCGTCGGCGCCCATCTTCCAGGCGCCGTAGCTCTCGCCCATGTCGCAGTTGAGGTCGATCGTCTTCACCGGTACTCCCATGCGATCGCGCGCCTGGATGCATCAACCCGCGCGCGCAGCGCGCGGCGCAGTTCCTGCGCCTCGGCCAGCGTGCAGCGCCCGAAGCGCGCCGCGCCGCCGGGCGCGAGCTGCGCGAGGCGCGGCACGTCGGCGAGCGCGACCTCGGCGATCTTCGGGTAGCCGCCGGTGGTCTGGTGGTCCGCGAGCAGCGCGATCGGCGCGCCGCCCGGGGGCACCTGCACCGTCCCGAGGCAGGTCGGCTCCGATAGTATCTCAAGCGGTTTGGCCGGCGCGAGCGCGGGGCCGCCCGTGAGGCGAAATCCCATGCGGTTGGAGTCCGGCGACACGCGCCAGGTGGCCTCGAAGAAGGCGCGTTGCGATGCGGCGTCGAAAAGCGCGTAGTGGCGCCCCTCCATCGCGTGCAGCGTCACCGGCTCGCGCTCGGGCGCAGTGAGCGCCGGCGCCGACCAGCGCACCGTCTTCACGCCGGCGCCTTCGGTCGCGTGGCGCGCGAGCTTGCGGTAGCGCACTGCCGCGAGCTGCGCCGCGTCGGGCGCGAGCGGCAGCACGTCGCCCGCGCGCAGCGCGCGCCCCTGGAAGCCGCCGAACGCCGCCGGCAGGAAGGTGCTGCGGCTGCCGAGCACCGGCGCGACGCGGATGCCGCCGGCGAACGCGAGGTAGGCGCGCGCGCCGCGCACGGCGCGGCCCACGGCGAGGCGCGCGCCCGCGGGCACGAGCACCGGCCGGTCGAGCGGCATGAGGCGGGTGTGCAAGGCCGAAGTGTAAAGTGTGACTTTACACTCGGCCCCACACAGGGCGGTTAGCGTCGCCTGCTCGAAGAGCAGCTCGGGCCCGGCGAGCGTGATCTCGAGCGCCGCCTCGCCCGGGTCGTTGCCGACCAGCGCGTTGGCGAGCTCGAGCGCGACCGGGTCCATCGCGCCGCCGGGCACCACGCCCAGGTGCTGCATGCCGTGGCGGCCCGCGTCCTGCACCGTGGTGAGCAGGCCCGATTTGAGCACTTTGACGCTCATTTCACGCGCTCGAATTCCTCCAGCGTGATCGGCACGAACTTCACGCGATCGCCCGGCGCGAGCAGGCTCGGCGGCTCGCGCGCCGGGTCGAACAGCGCGAGCGGCGTCCTGCCGATCACGTTCCAGCCCCCGGGCGTCTCGAAGGAATAGACCGCGGTCTGCGCGTTGGCGATCGCCACCGCGCCCGCCGGCACGCGCGTGCGCGGCTCCGCGCGCCGCGGCACGGCGAGCTTTGCGTCGAGCCCGCCGATGTAGGGCTGGCCCGGCGAAAAGCCCATCATCAGCACGCGGTGCTCGCCCTGAGCGTGCCGCCGCGCAATTTCGCTTGGCGCGAGGCGCGTCCTGCGCGCGACTTCCTCCAGGTCCAAGCCGAGCGACGGGTCGTAGCAGACCGGGACCTCCACGCGGCGGGAGGGCGTGGCGCTGCGCCAGAGCGGCTTCTCGAGGCCGTCGAGCACCAGCGCCGCGGCTGCAGCGAGCGGCGAGGCCGGAAGCTCCGGGTGCGAGAGATCGAAGTGCAGCGCAAGGCCGGCGAGCGCCGGCACGATGTCGCGCACCCACGGCAGCTTGCGCGCGCGCAGCGTCGCGGCCAGGCGCAGCACCGCCTCGTTCACCTCGAGGTCGAGCTTCTCGGAGAACTCCGCGTAGGCCGCGCCCTCGCCGAGCGGCTCCAGGCGCAACGGCTGCTTGATCTTCGCCAGGGCGATTCGGGAGCGAAAACCCGCGCTAGGCGCGCGGCACGGCGACGCCGATCATGCTGTCGCGCGTCACGATCGAGGCGAGCCGCTCCTCGCTCCAGCCTTCGGTGCCCGCGGGCCGCATCGGCAGCACCATGTAGCGCATGTCGGCCGTCGAGTCGTGCACGCGTATCGCCACGTCGTCGGGAACAATGAGGCCAAACTCCGCGAGCACCGCGCGCGGCTCGCGCACCACGCGGCTGCGGTAGGGACGCGACTTGTACCAGTCGGGCGGGATGCCCAGCAGCATCCGCGGGTAGCACGAGCACAGCGTGCACACGATCACGTTGTGCGTCTGCGCCGTGTTCTCGACCACCACCAGCCGCAGCGCCGGCACCTCCAGGCCCAGCTCCTCGCACGCCGCGGTGCCGCTGGCGAGCAGCCGCTGCTTGAAGGCAGGATCGGTCCAGGCGCGCGCCACCACTTTGGCGCCGCGCTCGGGGCCGCGCGAGCGCATGTCCTCGACCATCGCGCCGATCTGCTCCTCGGAGAGCACGCCCTTTTCCACGAGCAGCTCGCGCAGGCTCACCTCCATCAGCTGGAAGTAGCCGAGCGGCTGGTACTTGCCGAGGTCTTCCGTCATGCCTTCTCCAGCCAGTGCTGGAAGATCTCGATCTCGATGACGTCGCCGGGCCGCCCGCGGTAGTCGGGCCATACCTCGCGCTGCAGGAAGCGCACGCGATAGAGCGGCTGCGCGGGCAAGCCGTTGCGCATCTGCGCGAGCTCCTCCGGATTCGGGAAGCTGCCGCACAGGCGCTCGATGGTGCCGGTGTGGCCGCGGATGTAGTACGGCGTGCGGATATGGCCGAGCGGCGCCGCATCGCGCACGCGCACGCGCTCGCCCGCCGCGAAGCGCACCGGAAAGGGGTCAGAGCCCTTTTTCGCTTCAGTTGCCTGCATTCTCGTCCGAAAAAGGGCTCTGACCCCTTTTTCGCACCTGTTCCATCTTGCGGCCGAGCTCGTCGGTGGTGATGACGCCGCGCTGGATCATGGTCTGCGTGATCGAGGCCACCCAGCGCTCGTAGTAGCTCAGCTTGTCGTAGGCCTCGGGGCCGAGCGCCTCGATGTTCTTGCGCAGCTCGTCCACGGTCATCAGTTTCTTGTCGCCCTTGACGCCGCTCAATAGCGTCATCAACGCGTCCACGCGCCGCTCCCACTCGGCGTAGTCGTGCTCGGTGCGCTCGACCTTGCCGGCCGGCAGCCCGCCCATGTCATGGTGGCCCCGCTCGATCAGGAGGCTCTTCCCGGTCTTATCGGCGTCCATCGGCGGTTCCAATCGCTTACTTTACGCCACCCACTCACTCACCGGGGCCTTGGCCTCGTGCAGCGGCTGGCAGACCACGTCCACGAGCGACGGCCCGCCGTGCGCGAGCGCTTCCTCGAGCGCCGCGCCGAGCTTCGCCGGGTCGGCGACGCGCCAGCTCTTCACGCCGTAGGCGGCGGCCACCGCCGCGTGGTCGGTGACGCCGAAGTCGACGCCGAAGTAGCGGCGCTCGAAGCCCGAGCGCTGGCCCGCCTTGATCCAGCCGTAGACCGCGTTCGCGATCACGATGCAGGTCACCGGCAGCTTCAGCCGCACGAGCGTCTCGAGTTCCCCCGCGCACATGCCGAAGCTGCCATCGCCCATCACCGCGACGCTCTTCACTCCGGGCCGGCCGAAATGCGCGCCGGCCGCCGCCGCGAGCGAATAGCCGAGCGCGCCGTGCGCGCGGTTGGAGAAGATGCGCCGCCCCGTGCCGCGCACCGGGTAGAACGCCGAAAAGTACGGACACGGCGTGCCGGGGTCGAGGGCGAGCATCGCGTCGGCATCGAGCACCGCCGCCAGTTCCGCCACCACGCGCTCGGGACGGATGGGCGCCTCGCCCGAGCGCGCGAGCTGCTCGAACTTCGTGAATTTCTGCGCCCTCGCTTTCGCGACCGCCTCCGCCGCAAGCGGCCGGCGCGTCGATTCGAGCGCCTCGTTCAGCATCGCGAGCGCAAGCCGCGCGTCCCCAGCGAGCGGCACGTCCACGCGGTAGTTCGCGCCGAGCACCGCCGGGTCCACGTCGATGTGGATGATCTTCGCCTTGCCGGGCGCGGGATGGCGCCAGCGCTCGGTGCTCACCGATCCCGCGCGGCAGCCCACGAACACCACGAGGTCGGCCGCGTCCACGATCGATCGCGTCTCGGGCGTGCCGCCGTTGGAGCCGACCACGCCGACCGCGAGCGGATGCTCGTCCGGGATCGAGCCCTGGCCGCTGACGGTGGTCGCAACCGGCGCCGAGAGCCGCTCGGCCAGCTCGATCAGCTCGGCCTCGGCGCGCGAGATCACCACGCCGCCGCCGCAGATGAAGACCGGTGACTTCGCCGTGCGAAGCAGCTTCGCCGCGAGTTCCACGTATGCCGCATCCGGCGCCTCGCGCCGCGACGGACAGCTGCCGAGCGAGGGATCGCCCCACACGTCGGCGCGATCCACCGGCCCGTTCTGCACGTCGTAGGGCAGCCCGATGTGCGCCGCGCCAGGCCGGCTGCTCGTCATCTGGTTGAACGCCGCGCGCACCACGCGCGGGATGTCGGCCGAGCGCTCGAGCACCGTGTTCCACTTGGCGAGCGGGCGCATCAGCGCGCGCTGATCCAGCTCGGTGAGCGTGTAGCGGCCGCGCGAGCCGACCGAGATGTCGCTCGTGATCGCAAGCAGCGGCACCGAGGATTCGTTCGCCTCCACGATGCCGGGAAGGATGTAGGTCGCCCCGCCCCCGCTCGGCCCCTCGCACACGCCGACCCTGCCGCTGACGCGCGCGTAGCCATCGGCCATGTACGCCGCGTGGCGCTCATCGCGCGTCAATACATGGCGCATGCCGAGCGGCAGGCGCGCGAGCGCGTCATAAAACGGCAGGCTGGTGTCGCCGCACAGGCCGAAGATCACCTCGACGCCGTGCGCGCGCAGCATCTCCACCATCGCCTCGGCGCCCGTCATGGTTGCGGCCTGCGCTTCTACGGGCCTGTTCACAGCGGCTATAGTAGCCACATGAGCGCCGCCGCGCAGCAGCGCCCGCCCGCCGGGACGCTGGTCCTGGATCACGTTTCGCACTTCGTTCCAGACCTCGCCGGCGCGGCGCGCGCGCTTGAAGCGCTCGGCTTCACGGTGACGCCCGAATCCGCGCAGTCCACCCAGGACGGGCCGGCGGGAACCTCGAACGTGTGCGTGATGCTCGAGCAGGGCTACCTCGAGTTCCTTGCGCCGACTGCCGACACGCCCAATGCGCAGCGCCTCCGCGCCGCGATGAACCGCTACCCTGGCGTGCACCTCGCATGCTTCGGCACGCCCTCGGCCGAGGACGAGCACGCGCGCCTGGGCTGGCACGGCTTCGACCCGCCACCGCTCGTGGCGCTGGAGCGACCCGTGGACATGGGCGGCGCGACCGCCAGCGCGCGCTTCAAGGTGGTGCGCGCCGCGCCCGACCGGATGCCCGAGGGACGCATCCAGTATGTGGAGCACCTGACGCCCGAGGCGCTCTGGCAGCCGCGCTACCTCGGCCACTCGAACGGCGTCGAGAAGCTCGCTTGCGTGTTCGCAGTCGCGCACGATGTGTTGGCCACGGCGGCACGCTGGGGGCGGTTCGCCGCGCTGCTGCCTGCGCCCGCCGGCGGCTACGTGCATCTCGCGACCGCACGCGGCTCGGTGCTGATCGGGACGGACGCGCAATGGTCGGCGCTCCTCGGCCAGTCGCCGGCGGCGCCCGCGCTCGCCGGCTACGCGCTGCAATGCCGAAAGGCCGACGCCCTCGCCTCGCGATGCAGGCTCGCCGGCCTCGCGTTGAGACGACTCAGGAACGATCTCTACTCGGTGGCGCTGCCCGAGGCCCTGGGCGGCGCGTGGATCTTCGGGACGAAACGCTCGCTCGCGCTTCCCTGACTACTGCGCGCTCCAGCCGCCGTCCACGGCGAGCGCCGCGCCGCGCATTTGCGCAGCGGCCTCGGAGCACAGGAACACGGCGAGCGCACCGATCTGCTCGGGCGTCGCGAACCGGCGCGAAGGCTGCTTCTCGCCCAGCAGCCGCTCGCTCGCCTGCTCCGCGGTGATCCGTTCGCGCGCCGCGAGGTCGTCGATCTGCTTCTGCACCAGCGGCGTCAATACCCAGCCCGGGCAGATGGCGTTGCAGGTCACGCCGCTCGCCGCGGTCTCGAGCGCGACCACCTTGGTCAGGCCCACGAGGCCGTGCTTGGCGGCGACGTAGGCGGCCTTGTTGACCGAGGCGACCAGGCCGTGCACCGAGGCGATGTTGACGATGCGGCCCCAGCCGCGCTGCTTCATCTGCGGCAGCGCCGCGCGGATCGCGTGGAACGCCGCCGACAGGTTGATCGCGAGGATCGCGTCCCACCGCTCCGGAGGGAATTCCTCGACCGGCGCGACGTGCTGGATGCCGGCGTTGTTGACGAGAATGTCCACGCGGCCGAATTCGCGCGTCGCCTGCGCCACCATCGCGGCGACCTCGTCCGGCCTGGACATGTCCGCCGCGCTGTAGCCTGCGGGAACGCCGCGCGCGCCGATCTCGCGGCGCAGCGCATCGATCTCGCCCTGCGCGCCGAAGCCGTTGAGCATCACGCCCGCGCGCTGCGCGGCGAGCGCGCGCGCGATGCCCAGGCCGATGCCGCTGGTGGAACCGGTGACGATGGCGATCTTTCCCTCGAGCACTTTCGCTCCCTCGTATTGCGCGCGGGACTGCGCCTCGCGCAGAATGCCGGCTCTCCCGGCCCCGCCCCGTGAAAGCATAGCGCATGAAAAACGATCTCTGCTCGCTCAGCGCCGCCGAACTGCTTGCCGGCTACCGCAGCAAGAGCTTCTCGCCCGTCGAAGCGACGCGCGCGGTGCTCGCGCGCATCGAGCGGCTCAACCCGCTGCTCAACGCATTCAACGTCGTCGCGCAGGAGGAGGCGCTCGCCGCGGCGAAGGCCTCCGAAGCGCGCTGGAGAAAGCGCGCGCCGTTGGGGTTGCTGGACGGCGTGCCGGTGTCGATCAAGGACCTGCTCCTCACGCGCGGCTGGCCGACGCTGCGCGGCTCGAGGACCGTGGATCCCAAGGGGCCGTGGAACGAAGACGCGCCTTGCGTCGCGCGCCTGAGGGAGCACGGCGCGGTGCTCCTTGGCAAGACCACGACGCCCGAGTTCGGCTGGAAGGGCGTCACCGACAGCCCGCTCACCGGCATCACGCGCAATCCCTGGAACCCGAAGATGACGCCGGGAGGATCCTCCGGCGGCAGCGCCGCGGCGGTCGCATCGGGCATGGGCCCGCTCACCGTGGGAACCGACGGCGGCGGCTCGATCCGGATCCCTTGCTCGTTCACGGGGCTCTTCGGCCTGAAACCGTCGTTCGGGCGCGTGCCGGCATGGCCGCTCTCGCCGATGGGCACGGTGGCGCACATCGGCCCGATGACCCGTACCGTGGCGGATGCGGCGCTGATGCTGAACGTGCTCGCGCTGCCGGACGCTCGCGACTGGCATGCGCTGCCGCACGAGCCGCGCGATTTCCGCGTCGGGCTGGAGGACGGCGTCAAGGGCCTGCGCATCGCGTACTCGGCCGATCTCGGCTACGCCAAGGTGGAGCGCGAGATCGCCGAGATCGTGCGCGGCGCGGTGAAGCGCTTTGCCGAGCTCGGCGCGCGCGTAGAGCACGCGGACCCGGGATTCGAGAACGCGGGACCGATTTTTGCTGCGCACTGGTTCGCGGGCGCGGCCGCCATCGTCCGCGCGATCCCGCCGGCGAAGCGCAGGCTGGTGGACCCGGGGTTGCTCGATGTCGCGCGCCAGGGCGCGAAGATCTCCACCATGGAATACCTCGCAGCGGTCCAGCAGCGCGGCGCGCTCGGCACGCTCATGAACCGCTTCCACGAAAAGTACGACCTGCTCGTCACGCCGACGCTGCCGCTCGCCGCCTTCGAGGCCGGCAAGGAAGTCGCCCACGTCCTGCGCGAAAAGCGCTGGACCGACTGGTCGCCCTTCAGCTACCCGTTCAACCTCACGCAGCAGCCCGCGGCCTCGATCCCCTGCGGCCTGACGAAGAAAGGCCTGCCGGTCGGCCTGCACATCGTCGGCCCGCGCCATGCCGACGCGCTGGTGCTGCGCGCTGCGCGCGCTTTCGAGTCGACGGCACCGATCCGCATGCCCGACCTGTCGCGGTTTCGCGCCGCGCGGGGCTAGCGCCCGCCGTTCAGGCGCGCTCGAGCTCGATCGTCCAGGCCGACGCGAGCTTGCCGCCGTCGAAGAGCGCGCCGCGCGCGCTGTAGCGCCGCTCGTCTCGCTGCAGGATCGTGTCCTGGCCGCGGAAACGCCCGGTCGCGGACTCGTAGCTGGAGAGGATCGCGTCGCCGAGCACGATGAAGCGCCCGTTCAGCGTGCCGAGCGACGCACTTTTCGATGTCCAGAGCGTCGTCAGGTTGCCCGGCGCGAACGGATGGATCTCGTAGACCGTGCGGTGCTCGACGGGCTTGGCGGCGCGCGTGCGCAGCGTCCCCTCGTAGAGCCACTTCTCCGGGTAATGGCGAATCTGCGCCTCGCCCTCGACCCCGGTGCGCGCCCCGGTCCCGTCGAAGAACTCACCCTCGGCGCGCCACAACCCCTCGCGAAAGAGGAAGGTGTGCTCGGCCATGCGCCATTACTATACGCGCATGCAACCGGCCCACTTCCGCCACTGGCCCGCGGACATGCCGCGCAGCCTGCCGCCGGCGGACCGCACGCTGCACGAGGTGCTCGTGGCGACCGCGAGCCGCTTCCCGGACAAGGCGGCGACGGTGTTCCAAGGCGAGACGCTCACCTGGAGCGAGGTGCAGCGCGCGGCGGTCGCGCTCGCGGGATTTCTCAAGCACTCCTGCGGCGTACGGCGCGGGGATCGCATTCTGCTCGACCTGCAGAACGGCCCCGAGTTCGTGATCGCGTGCTTTGCGATCCTGCGTGCCGATGCGGTCATGGTGCCTGTGAGCCCGATGAACCTCGCCGGGGAGCTCGCGCACTACCTCGAGGACAGCGACGCGAAGGTGGCGATCTGCGACCCCGAGCTCGCCGAGCGCTTCGCGGGCCCGAAGCTCGAGCGGCTGATCGTCGCCGGCGATGCGGAGTGGAAAAAAGCGCTCGCAGCGGCGCAGGACCCCGGCCCCTCGGTCGCGCGCCCCGGCGACCTCTGCATGATGCCCTACACCTCGGGCAGCACCGGCCGCCCCAAGGGCTGCATGCACACCCACGCGACCGTGCTGCACAACGTCGTCGGCTCGGGCGTCTGGAAGCACGTCACGCCGCAGGCGGTGGCGCTCGCAACCGCTCCGTTCTTCCACGTCACGGGCCTCATCCACAGCTTCCTCGCCACCGTGTGGGCGGGCGGCACGATCGTGATCCAGCGGCGCTGGGACCCGCTCGCCGCCGCGGAGCTGATCGAGCGCCACCGCTGCACCCACTGGGACAACGTGCCGACGATGGTGGTGGACCTGCTCTCGCACCCGAAGGCGCTCGAGCACGACGTGAGCTCGCTCAAGTGGATCTTCGGCGGCGGCTCGGCGATGCCCGAGGCGATCGCGCAGAAACTGTTCGAGGTCTGCGGCGTGCGCTACATCGAGGGCTACGGCATGACCGAGACCATCTCGCAGACGCACATCAACCCGCCGCAGAACCCGAAAAAGCAATGCCTCGGCATCCCGACCTTCGACACCGAGTCGCTGGTGGTGGACCCCGAGAGCTTCAAGGTGCTGGGCGCGGGCGAGCAGGGCGAGATCGTGGTGCGCGGCCCGCAGCTGCTCACGGGCTACTGGAAGAACGACCGCAGCTACCGCGAGTCGTGGGTCAACGTCGGCGGACGCGATTTTTTCCGCACCGGCGACCTCGGGCGCACCGACGAGGACGGCTACTTCTACATCTCGGACCGCCTGAAGCGCATGATCAACGCCGCCGGCCTCAAGGTGTGGCCCGCCGAAGTCGAGGCGTCGATGTACCAGCACCCGGCGATCCAGGAGTGCTGCATCATCGCCTCGCCCGACGAGCGCCGGGGCGAGACTGTCAAGGCGGTGGTCGTGCTCAAGCCCGGCGCGGCGGCGACTGCCGAGGAGATCATCGAGTGGGCGCGCGGCCGGATGGCCGCCTACAAGGTACCGCGCAAGATCGAGTTCAGCGACGCGCTGCCGCGCACGCCTTCGGGAAAGCTGCAATGGCGCGCGCTGCAGGAAAAGGAATTTACCGCCCGGTAGGGCATTTGCGGCAGGTCAATTGCACCGTCGCCGCCGCGGGTAACATTCAATTGATCGCAAACCGGAGCCACGCATGAAAACCACTGGACACCCCGTGCAGGTCGGCGCGCCCGACCCGGAGCGCAAGACCTCGCCGATCCTCGACGACGAGGCCGGCGCGGAGGAGGACCTGACGCACGACTTCGAGCCCGAGACGGGCGTGTGCTACTTCAACGGCAAGCCCTATGGCGTCGGCGAGTACGTGTGCAGCGGCAACGAGCTGCTGCACTGCGAGGAGCGCGGGGTCTGGGTGAAGAAGGGCTCCTGCAGGCCCGTCTAAGCTAGATCGAGGAGCGCGATCATCTCGCCCTCCTTCACCGCGTCGCCTTCCTTGACGTAGAGCTCGGCGAGGCGCCCGGCCGCGGGCGCCGCGACCGGGATCTCCATCTTCATCGATTCCAGGATCACCACCGGCTCTTCGGCGGCGAGCGCCTCGCCCGCGCGCTTCACCACCTTCCAGACGGTCCCCGAGACATCCGCGTGCAGTTTCGTGCGTGCCACGCGCGCAGCTTACGCCTTCAGCTGCGTCAGGGGCTACTGCCAGCCGATCACTTCCAGGCCGCGGTCGCGCAGGCAGCGCCGCACGAAATTGCGGTGGATTTCCGAAGGCTTGTCGTGGAATGCGCCGTGCACGGCGCCGGCTGCCGCGCCTGCTGCGGCACCCACGGCCGCGGCCTCGCCGACGCCGCCCCTCCCCCGGACCGCGCCGCCAGCCGCTCCTGCCGCGCCGCCGACCGCGGCGCCTTCGGCGCCGCGTTTCACCACCTGGCTCGTTCCCGCTCCGGCACCCGAGCGCTCAGCGAGCGCGATGCAGTCGTCCACCTCGCGCTGCGCGGCCTGCTCGCCGATGCGCTTCAGGGTCTCGTTGGGGTAAAGCACGGGGCGCTGGGTCGAGGCACAGGCCGCGAGCAGCGTCCCGGCGAGCAGCGCACAGGGGAAGATTCGCGAGCGACCGGAACTCATGGCACTCAAGGTTAACGCACCGCCGGGCAAACGGATGACCGCGGCGCGCGCCGCTGCGCTTAGAATGCGGCGCCCGCCATGAACTACCTCGAGCTGCTCGCGAAACCCGGGGCGCGCCCGGTGCGCGCCGCGCTCGCCGGCGTCGGCGAGTTCGGCTACACGCTGCTGCACCGCGCGCGCCGCATCCCGGGGTTCCAGGTCGTCGCGCTCGCCGACCGCGACACGGCGAAGGTCGCGCAGGCGCTCGAGCAGCTCGGCTACCGCGACGGCCAGTGGCACGCCTGCGCCTCGCCGGGCGCCGCCGCCGACACCGTCGCGCGCGGCCGCATCGCCCTTTGCGCCGACGGCGCGCTGCTCGCCGAGCTGCCGCACGACATCCTGATCGAAGCGACCGGCGACGCCGAGGCCGGCGCGCGCCATGCGCTCGAGGCGATCGGCGCGCGCAAGCACGTGGCGATGGTCACCAAGGAAACCGACTCGGTGGTCGGGCCGATCCTCGCGCGAAAGGCACACGCAGCAGGCGTCGTCTACACGCCGGTGGACGGCGACCAGCCGGCGCTGCTCATCGGCCTCGTGTCCTGGGCGCGGCTGCTCGGGCTGCCGATCGTCGCCGCCGGCAAGTCGAGCGAGTACGACTTCGTGTTCGATCCGGCGGCCGAAACCGTGTCGTGGAGGGAAAAGCGCGTCCGGGTGCCGGGATTCGGCAAGCTCTGGGACGCCGGCGTCCGCGCGATGCCGGCGCTCGCGCAAGCGCGCGCCGAAGCCCTGCGCGAGCTGCCGCGCAGGATCGTCCCCGACTACTGCGAGATGTGCGTGGTGGCGAACGCCACGGGGCTCAAGCCGGACGTGCCGGAGCTGCACGTGCCGCACGCGCGCACGCCCGAGCTGGCGCAGTGGTACGCGCCGCGCGAGCACGGCGGCCTCGTCGCGCGCCGCGGCGCGCGCGACGTGTTCCAGTGCCTGCGCCGGCCCGACGAGGCGAGCTTCGCGGGCGGCGTGTTCGTGTGCGTCGCGCTGGAAGACGAGAGTGCCGCCGGGCTGCTCGCCGGAAAGGGCATCCCGGTGAGCGCCGACCGGCGCTACGCGGTGATCTACAACCCCTCGCACCTGCTCGGCGTCGAAGCGCCGGTATCGATCCTCGCCGCGGCGCGACTCGGGCGCTCGGTGCTCGACGAATCGGCTCGCCCGGTGTGCGACATGATCGCGGTCGCGGCCGAGGATCTTCCCGCGGGCACGCGCCTGGAGATGGCCGGCACGCGGCACACCCTGCGCGCGCTGGATGCGCGCCTGGCGGACGCGGCGGGCGGCGCGCCCGATGCGCCGGTGCCCTACTACATGCTCACCGGCGTGCAGCTCGCGAGGAAGGTGGCGCGCGGATCGCCGGTCACGCGCGCCGATGTGACGCCTCCGAAGGATTCGGTGCTGTGGCGATTGCGCGCCGAGCAGGACTCGGTTTTCAGCTAGAAAGGCAAATCGATGGCAGACAGCTACAGGATCGTCGTCCTCCCGGGCGACGGCATAGGCGTGGAGGTGATGGACGCCTGCCTCGCGGTGCTCGGGCCGCTCGCCGCGCGCTGCGGGCTCGCGCTTCGCTACGAGCGTCATCGCGGCGGCGCGCAGCTCTACCGCGAGACCGGCAGCGATTTCCCCGACGCCGCGCGCCGCGCCTGCGAACAGTGCGACGCCATCCTGTTCGGCGCCATGGGGCTGCCCGACGTGCGCTATCCCGACGGCACCGAGATCGCGCCGCACCTGCGGCTGCGCATCGATCTCGACCTCTACGCCGCGTTGCGGCCGGTGCGCGCGCTGCCGGGCACGGTGCTGCCGCTCGCCGATGCGCGCGCGGCGGAGATCGACTTCGTGCTCCTGCGCGAGCAGAGCGAAGGCTGGTTCTACGGGCGCTACCACCCCGAGGCGGGCCCGCGCTCGAGCGAAGACGAGGCCTGGGACCTCGGGCGCATCACGCGCAGGGGCTCCGAGCGCTTCTTCGAGTTCGCCTTCCGCCTCGCCGAAAGGCGCCGCGCGCGCGACCCACGCAAGGGCCGCGTCACCTGCGTGGACAAGGCGAACGTGCACCGCGGCATGGCGCTTTTCAACAAGGTTTTCCGCGAGGTCGCGGCGCGCCATCCGGCACTCGGCGCCGACCACGCCTACGTGGACGCGATGGCGCTCTACCTTGTGCGCCAGCCCTGGAGCTACGACGTGCTCGCGACCGAGAACCAGTTCGGCGACATCCTCTCCGACCTCGGCGCGGCGCTGATCGGGGGTCTTGGCATGGCGCCCTCGGCGGAGCTGGGCGAGCGCCACGGCCTGTTCCAGCCCGCGCACGGCTCGGCGCCCGACATCGCGGGCCAGGGCAAGGCGAACCCGACCGCGATGATCCTTTCGGCGGCGATGATGCTCGAGTGGCTGGGCGAGACGCGCAAGGACGCACGCTGCACGGACTCCGCGGCGCTGCTCACGCGTGCGGTGGACGAGGTGTTCGCGCAGAAGAAGGTCGTGACGCCCGAGTTCGGCGGCCGGGACGGCACCGCGGCGGTCTCCCGGGCAGTGATCGCCGCGCTCGGCGCAAGAGCGGCTCAATGAGACGACGCCCGGCAACCGCGCCCGGGGGGTGCGGGGGGGCCGGGAAGGCCCCGAGCGCATCTTCCGGACGGGGCCCGGCCCCCCTGCTCCGATGATTCGCGTCGCCGGAGCGGGCGCCGGCTACTTCAGCCAGTTCCACCTCGACGGCTGGCGCGCGATTCACGAAGCCGAGCACGTCGCGCTTTGCGACCCGGACCTCGAGAAGGCGCGCGCGCTCGCCGCGCGCTACGGCATCCCGCGCGTGTTCGCCTCCGCCGCCGAAATGCTCGACGCGGTGAGGCCGGATCTCTTCGACATCGCCACGCCTCCCGCGACGCACGCCGCGCTGGTGGCCGAATCCGCGCGGCGCGGCATCGCCACCATCTGCCAGAAGGCGCTCGCGCCGACCTACGCCGAATCGGCGGCGATCGTGGCGAGCGCGGAACGCGCCCGCATCAAGTTCGCGATCCATGAGAACTTCCGCTTCATGCCGCATTTCCGCGAGGCCAAGCGCCTGGTCGAGTCGGGCGCGCTCGGCGCGCTGCACAGCGTCGCTTTCCGCCTTCGCCCAGGCGACGGCCAGGGACCGCGCGCGTATCTCGATCGCCAGCCGTACTTCCAGCAGATGCCGCGGTTCCTCGTCTACGAGACCGCGATCCATTTCATCGATACCTTCCGCTATCTGATGGGCGAGATCGAGGCCGTCTACGCGCGGCTGCGGCGCGTGAACCCCGCGATCGCGGGCGAGGACGCGGGCTACATCGTGTTCGAGTTCGCCGGCGGCGCCGCCGGCCTTTTCGACGGCAACCGGCTGAACGACCACGTGGCGAGGAACACGCGCCGCACCATGGGCGAGATGTGGCTCGAGGGATCGAGCGGCGTGCTGCGCCTCGATGGCGACGCGCGCCTGTGGTGGAAGCCGCACGGCGGCGAGGAGCGCGAGCACGCCTACGACCGCGGCCGCGAGGACACCTTTGGCGGCGGCGCCTGCGAGCACCTGCAGCGCCACGTCGTGCGCCACCTGCTCGAGGGCGCGCCGCTCGAGAACTCCGGGCGCGATTACCTCGCCAACCTCAGGGTGCAGGAGGCGGTCTACGCCTCGGCGGCGCAGGGCCGGCGCATCGCGCTCGACAGTTTCGTTCCCGGTTAGCAGAATCGCGCCATGCTGATGGGCTGCATCGCGGACGACCTCACCGGCGCCACCGACCTCGGCGTGACGCTCGCGCGCGAGGGACTGGGCGTCACGCAGGTGAACGGCGTGCCGGACGCGGCGCTCGACATCCCCGCGGCCGACGCGGTGGTGGTGGCGCTGAAGTCGCGCACCAATCCGGCAGAGGAGGCGGTCGCGTGGTCGCTCGCCGCGCTCGCGTGGCTGCGGCGCCGCGGCGCCGAGCGCATCTACTTCAAGTACTGCTCGACCTTCGACTCCACGCCGCGCGGCAACATCGGCCCGGTGGCGGATGCGCTGCTCGGCGCGCTGGGCGAGGATTTCACGGTGGCGACGCCCGCCTACCCGCGCAACAAGCGCACGGTGTACCTGGGCAACCTCTTCGTGGGCGAAGTGCCGCTCGCGGAATCCGGCATGCGCAATCACCCGCTCACGCCGATGACCGACTCGAACCTCGTGCGCGTGCTCGCCGCGCAGGCGAAAGGCAAGGTGGGGCTCGTCGCCTACGACGCGGCCGAAGCGGGCGCCGAGGCGATCGCGAAGCGCTGCGCCGAACTGCGTGCGGGCGGCCACCGCTACGCGGTCCTCGATGCGACGCGCGACGAGCACCTCGTCGCCGCAGGGAAAGCGTGCCTCGGCATGAAGCTCGCCACCGGCGGCGCGGGCCTGGGCATGGGACTTGCGCGCGCGCTCGCCTCGCGCGCGACGCGCGGCGGCAAGTTTGCGCTGCCCAGGATCGACGGGCCCGCGGTAATCCTCTCCGGAAGCTGCTCCGAGGCGACCCTCGGCCAGGTCGAGGCGGGAAGGGAGCGATTCGAATCGCTGCGCCTGGACCCTCGCACGCTCGCGAGCGGCGGCGCCGAAAGCGCGATCGAGTGGGCGAAATCGCGCCTCGGCGCTGCACCGATCCTGCTCTACTCCTCGGCGCGGCCCGAGGAGCTGGCGCGCGGCCACGCGGAGGCGATCGAGGAGGCGTTCCGCAAGATCGCGCGCGCGCTGGCGGAGGCCGGCGCGCGCCGCTTCGTGGTCGCGGGCGGCGAGACCTCTGGCGCGGTGGTGGAGGCGCTCGGCGTGCGCGCCCTCGCCATCGGCCCCGAGATCGATCCCGGCGTGCCCTGGACCGCGAGCGTCGCAGGCCCCAAGCTGCTGCTCGCGCTCAAGTCGGGCAACTTCGGCAGCCGGGATTTCTTCGCCAAGGCCTTCGAGGTGCTCGCATGACCGAGACGCAACTGCGCGAGCAGATCGCGCTGCACGGGCAGTCGCTCTACCAGCGCGGCTACGCGCACGGCAGCTCGGGCAACATCAGCGCGCGGCTGCCCGACGGGCTGCTCGTCACGCCGACCAACTCCTGCCTCGGGCGGCTCGACCCGGCGCGCATCTCCAAGGTGTCGGCCGACGGCAGGCATCTTTCGGGCGACAAGCCCTCCAAGGAGGCGTTCCTGCACCTCGCGATGTACCAGGAGCGCCCGACGGCCGAAGGCATCGTGCACCTGCACTGCACGCACTGCGTGGCGCTCGCGTGCCTGAAGCACACCGACACTTCGAACGTGCTGCCGCCGATCACCGCCTACTACGTGATGCGCATCCGCAGGCTGCCGCTCGTCCCCTACTACAGGCCCGGCAACCTCGCGCTCGCCGAAGCCGTGCGCATCGAGGCGAAGCGCCACCACGCGGTGCTGCTCGCCAACCACGGCCCGGTGGTGGCGGGAAAGTCGCTCGAGGATGCGGTCTACAACGCCGAAGAACTGGAAGAGACCGCGAAGCTGCACCTGCTTCTCGCCGGCCACGAGGCGAACTACCTGAACGCCGCGCAGATCGCCGATCTGGAAGCCAATTTCCCGAACTGAGGCTAGAAGCGCGGGTCGATCGGCGTCGCGGGCGGAAAGCGCGCCTCGATCACCTCTGCCGCGTCCATCACCAGGTCCTCGCGGAAGCGCGCGCCGATGATCTGCACGCCCAGCGGCAAGCCGCCGGCGAAGCCGGTCGGCGCCGAGATCGCGGGTAGCCCCAGCAGCGGCACCATGAATTGGGGCGCCTGCGCGCCGAGCACGCGGTCCATGGTCTCGAAGCTCTCGATGTCGAGCCCCCAGGGAAAAGGCGGCTCGGCGCAGACGGGCCCCAGCACCAGCGGGTAGCGCTCGAGGAACAGCGCCCAGCGCCGGATGAGCGTGGTGCGCCGCGCGAGCGCCTTCATGTGCCCGAAGGCGTCGAGCCGCGGCGTGTTGCGCGCCATCCCGCCGAAGGCGCGGCGTATCCCGTCGTCGCCGTATTTCTCGATCAACGGACCGACGAAGTGGATCGCTTCCCCCTGCGCGAGCGTGTCCCAGAGCTTCGCGGCCTCCGCCATGTCGGGAGGCTCGACCTCCTCGACCACGTAGCCCGCGTCGGCGAGCCAGCCCGCCGCCGTGCGCACGGCCTGCGCCACCGCGGGCTGAGCCGGCGAGCCGCCGGTCGCCACCGTCATCGCCACGCGGATCGGCCTCGCCGGCGCAGGGCCCTCGAGCGGCGCCGGCACCCACCAGGGATCGCGCGGATCGCGCGCCGCCATTGCTCCCAGCGCGAGCCGGATGTCGGCCACCGTGCGGGCGAGCGGCCCCTGCACCGACATGAGCTGCGCCGAGAGCTGGCGCTCCTCGGTCGCGCTCGGCAGGAACGCCGGCACGCGGCCGAACGACGGGCGCAGGCCGAAAACGCCGGTGCAGTACGCCGGGAAGCGCACCGAGCCGCCGAAATCGTTGCCGTGCGCGATCGGCCCCATGCCGGCGGCGACCGCCGAGGACGCGCCGCCGCTCGAGCCGCCCGGCGTGTGCGCCTTCGACCAGGGATTGAGCGTGCGGCCGTGCAGGTCGTTGTCGGTGAACCAGCGGAACGAGAAAGCCGGCGTGTTGGTGCGGCCGAAGATCACCGCGCCCGCCTTGCGCAGGTTCGCCACCACCGGGCTGTCGTCCGGCGCGATGAGATCGCGGAACGCGACCACGCCGTTGGTCGTCGCGAGCCCCTTCTGGTCCACGTTCACCTTGGTGGTGACCGGAACGCCGTGCAAGGCCCCGAGCGCGTCGCCCCGCGCGACGGCGCGGTCGGCCTCGTCGGCCGTGCGCCGCGCTTCATCGTCGAGCAACTGCACGATCGCGTTGAGGCGCGGGTTGACCTCGCGCACTCGCGCGAGGCAGCTCTCGAGCGCCTCGCGGCTGGAAACGCGCCGCGCGCGGATCGCGCGGGCGAGGTCGGCGGCGCTCCAGCGCCAGAGTTCGTTCATGACAGCCTGTCCTCCCGATTGCGCCACATCAGAGTTTGAAATCGGCGAGCGCGCGCTCGCGCAGCTTCGCCTTCTGCACCTTGCCGCTCGCGGTCATGCCGATCGCCTCGAAGTCCGGGACGATCCGCAGGTAGCGCGGCACGCGGAAGTTGGCCGCGCGCGCCTTGACCCAGGCGACGAGCTCGTCCTCCGTCGCCCGCGCGCCGGCTTTCAGCGCGACATAGGCGCAGGGCACTTCGCCGAGACGCGCATCGGGCACCCCGACCACCTGCGCAGTCTGCACCGCCGGGTGCGCGAGCAGCACCTCCTCGACTTCGGCCGGGGCGACGTTCTCGCCGCCGACGCGGAACATGTCCTTCAGTCGCCCGGTCATCCGAAGCCGCCCGTCCGCGGTGAGTTCGCCCAGGTCCCCCGTGCGCAGCCAGCCGTCCTCGGTGAACGCCTTTGCGGTCGCTTCCGGGTCGTTCCAGTAGCCGCGCGTCACGCTCCAGCCGCGCACCTGGATCTCGCCCTCGGGCGAGATGCGCAGCTCCAGGCCGTCGTGCGGCTTCGCGAGCCCCTCTACGCGAAGCTCCTCCGGGTCGCGCCAGTCGCTCATCACCACGTTGGGCGAGGCTTCAGAGAGGCCATAGGCCGCGCACACGGTCTTCATGCCGAGCCGGTCGATGATCTGGCGCATGGTCTGGGGCCCCGCCGCCGCCCAGCCGCCGCGCAGCGCGAGCCTGCGCTTGGGGAAATCCTCGTGCCCCATCAGCATCTGGAAGAGGGTGTCGTTGCCCGAGGTGAGCGTGCAGCGCTCGCGCTCCATCATCTCGAGCGCCGCGCCCGCGGCGAAAGCCGGCAGCGTCACCAGCGTGCAGCCGAAGACGAGCGACACCAGCGCCGAGAGCGTGGAGCCGCCGACGTGGAACAGCGGCCGGCAGTTGAAGTAGCGGTCCTCGGGCCTGACGCCGATGCGCGAGCCCGCGGCCCAGGCGTTGCGCAGCATGTTGTCGTGCGTGAGCATCACGCCCTTGGGATAGGCGGTGGTGCCGGAAGTGAACTGGATGAGCAGCAGGTCCTGCGGCGAAACGTGGGTGCCGCTGAATTCGCCCGCCGGCAGGCCATCGTCGACCGCGTGGCGCCGCGCCACGCCCGCTTGCGAGAGCAGCGCCTCGAAGTCCTGGCCCAGGAAGCGCCGAGTGTAAAGCGTGACTTTACAGTCGGCGCGCTGCACGCCCCATGCCAGCTCGGCCGCCTTGAAGCGCGTGTTGAGCGGTACGGTCACCGCGCCCGCGAGCGCCGCGCCGTAGAAGAGCGAGAGCCACTGCTCGCCGTTGCCCATCAGGAGGCCGACGTGGTCGCCCTTCCCGATGCCGAGCGCGGCAAGCGAACCCGCGGCCGAGCGCGCGCCGGCGAGCAGCTGCGCATAGCTGAGGCGCGCGGTGGGCGTGACCAGCGCCTCGGCCGCGCCGCGCTGCCCCGCGCGCGCCTCGAGCACTTCGCCGAGCGTCTGCGCGCGCCAGCTCAAGTTTTCCCCAGCCCGCCGCCCTCGGCGAGCTGCTCGTCGATCGCCTCGATCTCCGCGGCGAGCGCCGCCTCGAGCTCGGCCGCGAGCGCCCGGTCGAGCGTGCGCTTCGCAAGCCGCAGCGCGCGCGCAGGGCCCTCGCAGATTACGCGCGCGATCTCGGCGAGCGTCTCCTCCAGCTCGTCGTGGTCCACGACGCGCGCCACCAGCCCGCAGCGCTGCGCTTCCTCGGCCTCCAGCCTGCGCCCGGTGAACATCAGGTCCTTGGCGAGCCGCGCGCCGAGGATGCGCGGCAGGCGCTGCGTCGCGCCGACGGTGCCGCGAAGCGCCTCGGGCGTCATGAAGTAGGTGTCGTGCGTGGCGACGATGAAGTCGCAGGCGGCGGCGATCTCGCAGCCCGAGCCGACCACTGGGCCGCGCACTACCGCTACCGACGGCATCGGCAGGGCTTCGAGCGCAGCGTAGGCTTCGAACGCCTTCAGGCGCCGCGCGCGCACCTGCGCGGCGTCCATGCCCTGCCGCTCCTTCACGTCGGCCCCGGCGCAGAACACCGGCCCGTTGGCGCGCACAAAGACGACGCGCACGCTCCCGTCCGCCGCCGCCGCGCGCGCCGCATCGAGCAGCGCGCCGCACATGTCGAGGTTGAGCGCGTTGCGCGCGTCCGGCCGGTTGAGCGCGATCGTCGCCACGCCGTTTGCCACCGCATAGGTCACCGCGGTCATATCGCCTTGGCCTCCCTCAGTTTCGCGATCCGCTCGGGCGTGTATCCGAGCATGTCGCCGAGCACCTTGTCGGTGTGCTCGCCGAGCGCGGGCGGCGCGCCGATCTCCGGGTCGTCCCATCCCAGGAACCTGTAGGGCAGCGCGAGCGCCCTGAATTCGCCGACGCCGGGGTAGTCGAAGCTGCCCACCAGCCGCCGCGCGTGCACGTGCGGGTCGGCGAAGACTTCCGCGACGTCGTTCACCGGGCCGACGGGGACCTCGGCGGCGTCGAGCCGCGCGAGCAGCGTCGCGCGATCGAGGCACCCCACCGCGTAGGCGAGCTTCGCCATCACCTCGTCGCGCCGCGCCACGCGCTTCGCGTTGTCCGCAAAATCGGGGTCAGAGCCCAATTCCTTCAGCCCCAGCGCCTCGCACAGCGGCCGCCAGTGCTGGTCGCTCGCCGTGATGTGCGCGTAGCGGCCGCAGGCACAGCGGAAGGTCGCGCTCGGCACGCGCCCCGGGTGCTCGGTGCCGAGGCGCGGCGGCACTTCGCCCAGCGCAAAGTAGCGCGCGGCAGCCAGCGTGAGGAGCGCGACCTGCCCGTCGAGCATCGAGAAATCGAGCAGCGCGCCGCGCCCGGTGCGGCTGCGCCCGGCGAGCATCGCGAGGATCCCGATCGCCACCCAGAAGCCCGAGGTGAGGTCGGCGACCGGCAACCCGGGCTTCACCGGCCCGCCGCCCTTCTCGCCCGTGAGGCTCATCAGGCCGCCCATCGCCTGGAAAACCGTGTCGTAGCCTTTCTTCCGCGCGTAGGGGCCGGTCTGGCCGAAGCCGGTGCAGGAGACGTAGACCAGGCGCGGCGCAATGGCGGAAAGCGACGCGAAATCGAGCCCGTAGCGCCCGAGCGTGCCCACGGGGAAGTTCTCCACGAAGACGTCCGCCTTTTGCGCGAGCTCGCGCACCACCTGCTGGCCCTCGGCCGAGCGCAGGTTGACCGTGATCGAGGCCTTCGAGCGGTTGCACGCGAAATAGTAGGCGCTGTCGCGCGCGAGCCGCGGCTCGAAGCCGCGCGTCTCGTCGCCCGCGCCGGGCTGCTCGACCTTGATCACCGTCGCCCCGAGCTCGGCGAGGATCATGCTCGCGAAGGGGCAAGCGAGCACGCGCGAGAGGTCGAGGATCGTGACGTGCTCGAGCGGCTTCACGCGCTCACTTCGGCGCGAGCGGCGCGATGCCGGCGAGCGCGAAACCCACGCGGGCTCATTCCGGCTTGCGGGGCGTGGCGCCCCTGGCGAAGGCGCGCATGCGCCTGTTGGCCTCGCGCCCGCGCTCGAGCGCCTCGGCGAGCGGCAGGTCCGCCGCCTCGTGAAAGAGCTTCTTGGTCGCCGCCATCGCCGGCCGGCTCATTGCGGCGAGCTTTTCGGCGAGCGCGAGAGCCTCCTCCATCAGCGCCGCATCGGGCACGACGCGGTTCACCATGCCGAGCGCGAGCGCGCGCTCGGCGCCGATCGGCTCGCCGAGCGCCACCAGCTCGAAGGCGGCCTTGCGCCCCGCCTGGCGCGTGAGGTTCGCCATCACCACGGCGGCTACGATGCCGTGGCGCACTTCCGGGTAGCCGAGCACGGCCGAGCGCGCCATGAGCGCCATGTCGCCGGCGAGCGCGAGCCCCGCACCGCCGCCCATCGCCGCGCCGTTGATCGCCGTCACCACGGGCTTTTCCATGCGGCTGAAGGCGAGATGCAGCTGCATCGTCAGCTCCGCGCGCGCATCCACCAGGTGCTGCTTCTCGGGCGTCAGGTCCTTGAACTCGGCGAGGTCCGCGCCGGCGCAGAACCCCTGCCCCGCGCCGGTGAGCACCACGCACCCGACCGAAGGATCCGCGTCCGCGGCGCGCAGCGCGTCGAGCAGCGCCTGCGTCAGCCCGGTGTCGAGCGCATTCCTTTTCTCCGGGCGGTTCATCGTCAGCACCCTCACCGCCCCGCGGTTCGACACTTGGAGAACAATTGCCATGACTCGACTAAAAAAGGAAGGAACGCAAAGAAAAGCGAAGACCTGAAAAGGCAGGCCCTCGCAGGCCTCGCCGCTTGATCAGGCGATGACTCCGCAAAGGCAACGGAGAGAAAGACCAATGGGGGTTTTTCACGGGTTCGCTCTGCGCCCCTTCTCTCTCCGCGCTCTTTCTCTCTCCTGCATTCGCGCTTTTCTCACCGCCCTCGCCTTTTGCCTTTCTCCGTCTCTTTGCTTTTCTCTGCGCTCTTTCTTCTCCTCTGCGCCTTTGCGTTCCTTCTTTTAGTAGCTCACTCCTTACCGTTCACAAACTGTTCAACCGTGCACGCGCCTCCGCCAACTCATTGACGAGCCGGCGAAGGAGCTCGGCGGCGGGGACGATGTCAGTGACCAGGCCCGCGGACTGGCCGGCCTCGATCTTGCCCCACTCCACGTCGCCCTCGAGCGCGGCCTGCTTGAGGCTCGCGCTCTCGAAGATCGCTTCCAGCTCCGCCCTGGAGGCGCCGGCGCGCTCGGCGGCGAGGTATTTCTCGGAGAAGGCGTTCTTCAGCTGCCGGACGGGGTGCCCGCCGCGCCCCACGAACGCGGTGTCGCCCACGTCGGCGCGCAGCACGGCCTGCTTGAAATTCTCGTGCACGCTCGCCTCGGGCGTGGCGATGAAGCGCGTGCCGAGCTGCACCGCGTCCGCGCCCAGCGCGAGCATCGCGGCGATTCCCGCCCCGTCGGCGATGCCGCCGCTCGCCACCACGGGGAGCCTGGTCGCCTTCACCACGCGCCGCACGAGCACCAGCGTCGTCACCTCGTTGGGCGGCGGGTGCCCGCCCGCCTCGGCGCCGTCCACCACCAGGGCGTCCACGCCCGCGGCTTCCGCCTTGAGCGCGTGCTCAACCGACGCGACAACGTGCAGCCACTTGGTGCCGATCGAGCGAAAGCGCGCGAGGTGCTCGCGCGGCCCGCCTTGGGATGCGACCATCACCGGGATGCGCGCCTCGCAGGCGATGTCGAGCAGTTGCGGCGCGCGCGGGTTGGTGAGCGGGATGTTGACGCCATACGGCTTCGAGGTGCCTGCCTTGATCTCGGCGAGCGCGCGGGCGAAATCGTCCGTGCGCATCGGGCCGCCGGCGAGCACCCCCATGCCGCCCGCGTTCGACACCGCGATCACCAGCGCCGGGTTGGACGACGCCCAGCTCATCGCCGCCTGAAAGATCGGGTATTCGATCCCGAGCAGCTCGGTGATTCGCGTCTTCACGCCCGGACCCTGCCGATCGAGCCGTTGCCGCGCGACTTCTCGCGCTGGATCATCGCTTTCGCCTCGCGCGCGAGCTTCGCCATCGCCGCCTCCAGCGTCGCGAGCTCCCTCGCCGAGAGGCAGCCGAGGAACGCCGCGTTGCGCTCGGCGGCGGCGCGGATGAGACCCTGGTAGAGCTTCGCGCCGCTAGCGGTGAGCGAAAGGCGCACGCCGCGCCCGTCCTCGGCATTCGCGCCGCGCTTGACCAGCCGCCGGCGCGCCAGGCCCGACACCACGCGGCTCATCTGGCTCTTGTCCACGCCCGCGGCGCGCGCCAGTTCCTGCAGCGAAAGCGGCTGCTCCGAGCCGCCGAGCAGCGCCACCGTGCGCCACTCCCAGAGGCTGACGCCGAAATCGCGCCGGTAGCGCATCTCCGCGCCGCGCGACAGCAGGTTCGCCACCGTGTGCAACCGGTACGACAGCAGGTCCTTGATCGTCGGGGCTGTTCTAGTGAGCATCTAAAAAAAGAAGGAACGCAAAGGCGCAGAGGAAAAGAGAGGCCGCAAAGAAAGGCAGAGGCATGAAAAGGCAGACCGTCGGATAGGCAGCGTCATAACAAGGGGCGACTCTGCAAAGGCGATGGAGAGAAAAAGCGATCGAGGTCTTGCATGGATTCTCTTTGCGCCCTTTCTCTCCCCTGCGTCTTCGCCTTTCTCACCGCCCTCGCCTTTCGCCTTTCTCCGTTTCTTTGCTTTTCTCTGCGCCCTTTCCTTCCCTCTGCGCCTTTGCGTTCCTTCCTCTATTAGCTCAGTCATCAAAAAAAGGCGTCTCGCCCTCGCCGCGCAGGCGGATGTCGAAGCGGTACCGGCCCGGCCCGACGGGCTTCGCGACGAGCCGCTCGCGCAGCACCGCGGGCTCGACCGCGTCGAGCACCGGGTCGGCGCCGCGCTCGAAGAACATCACCGTCTGCAGCTGGCGCATGAGACCCGAGAAGAGCAGCAGCATGTTGACGTGTGGGAGCCGGCCCTCGATGGCGCCCGGGCGGATGGTGCGGAAGCGGTAGACGCCGTCCTTGCCGGTCGCCGCGCGCCCCCAGCCGGAAAACTCCGGGTTGTCGAAGCGGCCTGCGGCGTCGGCCTGCCAGATCTCGAGCACCAGGTTCTCGAGCGGCTTGCCGTCGGCTTGCGTCACGCGGCCGGTGATCTCGATCACTTCGCCCACCGCGCGCCTGCCTTCGAGCACCGTCAGGTCCCCCGCCGACGCGGGGGCGAACTCGAGCGGGAAGAACGGCCCGAGCGTCATCTCGGCGGTGGGCACGCGCCGGCTCGCCGCCGCAGCGGCATCGCGCTTCGTCATGGCAGCTGCGGCGCGGCGGCGCGGCCGCGCACCACGATCTCGTGCTCGAAGACGAGCGCGTTGTCCGGGCCCTCGGTGGTCGGGCGCAGCCGCGCGACGCAGCGCCCGCGCGCCGCGGCATCCGGTATGCCGTTGAGAATGCGGTCGAATTCGTTGAGCGGCTCGCCGGGAAAGAACATCTGCGTCACCAGGCGCGACAGCCACACCCTGCCCCAGACCGAAAGGTGCACGTGCGGCGGCCGCCACCAACGGCCCGAGTCCGGCACAGGGTAGGCGCCGGGCTTGATCGAGCGCAGCACGATCGCGCCGTCCTCGCCGGTGACTACGCGCGCCGCGCCGTAGAAGTTGGGGTCGGCCGGAGCGTCGTGCGTGTCGTTGGCGTGGATGTACTTGCCGGCGGCGTTGCAGTGCCAGATCTCGACCACCGCGCCAGGAACCGGCGCGCCGTCCTCGTCCACGATGCGCACGTTGAGATGCATGAGCTGACCCAGGGCGCGCTTTGCGCCGTGGCCGGCGAGGTCGCCGCGCACCGGCGGCAGGCGCTTGAGCACGGCCTGCGGCCCGGAGAGCTCCGAGACGCCGAGCGGCCGGCGCTGCAGCCGCGTCGGCCAGCGCTGCGCGGTGTGCGCGTAGCCCTCGACGACGCCCTCGCACTGCGTGCCCGCTTCCCTGCGGCCGATGAGGATCGCCATCGCGATTG
>CAZVHU010000008.1:0-20890 GCA_964627075.1 uncultured Enterobacteriaceae bacterium
GTGCGCATCGCCGATTGCACCGCGGACAACGGCCTGCACGGGCGGCTGATCCTCGGCACGCCGGTGCCGGCGGCGCGGCTCGGCGACCTTGCGGTGAGGCTGCCCGCGCTCGAGGTGACTCTCGCGCGCGAGGGCGTGGCGGTGGACCACGGCGTGGGCGCGAACGTGCTCGACAGCCCGCTCAATGCGCTCGCGTTCCTCGTGGATGTGCTCGCCAAGCAGCCCGAGGCGCCGCCGCTCGCCGCGGGCGAGATCATCACCACCGGCACGCTCACCGACGCGCACCCCGTCGCGCCGGGAGAGACCTGGACGACTTCGCTCAGCGGCCTGCCGCTCGCCGGCCTCACGATCCGCTTCGAATGAAGCGGCCGCTGGAGGGCGTCACGGTGGTGGGGCTCGAGCAGGTGATCGCGGGCCCGTTCTGCACGCGCCAGCTCGCCGAGCTCGGCGCGCGCGTCATCAAGATCGAGCGCCCGGGGACGGGCGACGCCACGCGCGGCTACGACCGCACGGTGAAGGGCCAGTCGTCGCACTTCGCGTGGGTGAACCGGTCGAAGGAAAGCGTCGCGCTCGACGTCAAGCACCCGCAGGCGAAGGCGGTGCTCGCGAAGCTCCTTGGGCGCGCCGACGTGTTCGTGCAGAACCTTGCGCCGGGTGCGGCCGAGCGCCTGGGCCTCGGCGCCGCCGAGTTGCGCGCGAAGCACCCGCGGCTCATCTGGTGCGGGATCTCCGGCTACGGGCCGGCTGGCCCCTACGCGCAGAAGAAGGCCTACGACCTGCTGGTGCAATGCGAGACGGGGCTGCTCTCGGTCACGGGCACGGAAGAAGAGCCGGCGAAGGCGGGCATCCCGGTCGCGGACATCGCCGCGGGGATGTACGCGCTCTCGTCCATCATGGCGGCGCTCCTGCGCCGCGAGCGCGACGGCGTGGGCGCGACGCTCGACATCACCATGTTCGAGTCGCTCGGCGAGTGGATGGGATTTCCCGCCTACTTCACGCACTACGGCGGCGCGGCGCCGCAACGCTCGGGCGCGCACCACGCCACCATCGCGCCCTACGGGCCGTTCCGTGCCGGCGACGGCGGCACCGTGTTCCTCTCGGTGCAGAACGAGCGCGAGTTCGAGCGCTTCTGCGCCTCGGTGCTCGCAGAGCCGGCGCTCGCAAAGGACCCGCGATTTGCCAATGCGCCGGCGCGCATGAAGAACCGGCAGGCGCTGCACGCCGAGATCGAGCGCGTGTTCGGCACCCTCACCGCTGTGCAGGTGGTCGAGCGGCTCGACGGGGCCGATATCGCCAACGCGCGCCTCAACTCGATGGAGGAGTTCTGGGCCCACCCGCAGCTCGCGGCGCGCGGGCGCTGGGCGACGATCGGCTCGCCGGCGGGCGAGATCCAGGCGCTGAAGCCCCCCTTCAACCTCGACGCCTTCGAGCCGCGCATGGAGGGGCTGCCGGCGCTCGGCGCGCACACGCGCCCGATCCTTGCCGAGCTGGGCTACTCCGGGGCGGAGATCGAAGCGCTCGCTGCCGCCGGGGTGGTGGGGACAGACCTCGGTTTCTCAGCGTAATTTCAAGGAGTTAGCCGCGACAACCGGGGTCTGTCCCCGATTTGGACGGTCTAGAAGCGGAGGGTGCGCTTGCGCTCGACGCCGTCGCGCCAGCCCTGCAGGTAGCGCCCGTCGTCCACCTTGACGCCGTGCGCCGAGCACATCTGGCGGTAGCTGTCGACGAGCGACTGGCTGCCGCTCACTCCGTCGCGCTCGCCGATGCGATACCAGTCGGCGTTTCGGCAGTCGTCCGCGCTCTGCGTGACGCAGCCGGAGACGGCCGCCGCGCAGGCGGCCGCGAGCAGGAAAACTCTCATCTTCAGGCCTTCTTGTTGCCTTCGATGCCGGCGGCGCGCCCCAGTTCCCGGTGCACGCGCGCCACGCGCTCGACCTCGCCCTTGGCGGCGAAGCGCTCGTAGAAACCCTCCTCGCGGAACTGCTTGGCCATCTCGGCCCAGGGCGCAAGCCGCTGCTCCCAGCGCGCAAGCCGTCCCTGCTCGCCGTCGCCGTCCTCCCGTGCGAGGTCGGCGCAGACCCGGATCATCGCCTTGATGGTGACGGGCTTGGTGACCATGTACTCGTCGTTGCCCCAGACCGCTTCGCCGAATGCGCTGCGCGCGGCCTTGAGAAAGTCGCGCACCATGCCGTAGTAGCGCGGCACTTCCTTCGAGCTGCCGCCCGCGAGCTGGATCGAGCGCCAGCGCCCGCGCACCCAGCGGTGCAGCTCGTTGAAGAGCTCGGCCTGCAGCACCCACTTGTCGCGCTGGCTGCGCCCGCCCAGGCGGTTGATGCGGTAGCGCAAGGGGCTATCGCCCTCGCTGTAGAGCCTTTCCACCAGGCGCGCTGCGAACTTGCGGTCCGGCGCCGCCCACGACACGCGCTCGTAGAGGTCGATCAGGTGGCTCTTGTTGATGCGCGTCGGCGTCGAGTTGATGATGACGAACATCTCGGCGGCGAAGTCCTCGGCGCGGCCGTCGAAGATCATGCACGGCACGCTGATGGTGGCGGCGTCGTTGGGCCGCTCCTGCATGTAGAAGTGCAGCGCCGCGAGGCGATGCTGGCCATCGATGATCAGGAACTTCGAGCTCGGTTCCGACAGGTGCCCCGAGCCGTCGCCGTTGGCGCGGAAATTGAGCTTTTCGCTCGTGTACAGCAGCACCGTGCCGGGAATCGCCGGCTGCGACACCGCGGTCTCGTAGAAGTTGGTGAGCTGCCGCACCTTGGCGCGCGACAGCGCCCGCTGGAAGGCGTGGTCGGTGCGCTCGATCCGGGAGATGAACTGGGCGATGTCGTCGTCCTGGGAGATGCGCGCGGCGGCGATCTCCTCGCCTTCTCCATAGAAACGGCTGATGAAGCGCACGCGCGCGAGCAGGTCCTTCGCCCGGTAGCTGACGAAGTAGAAGATGCCGTCCTTCTGGCGAATCTGGGTCGCTTGCATGGCCTTTCCCGGGCCGGGCCCCGAGGGGCGGAACGGGGCGAAATATAGCCGAAGTGGCCGCTTGCCGCCCGGGGAAAGGGCCTCCAGAAGGAGCTGTACCGAGCCGTCCTCCGTGCCGCCGCGCCCCGGCCTCCCCTGCCGGGTCTATCCGCCGCAGGCAGGCAGCATCAGCGTCTGCAGCACCTCGGCCGTGGAGCGGTCCTGGACGAAGGCCACCGCCCCCAGCTGCCTCGCCCCCACCCGCGCCGGCAAGGGCACGGCAACGCGCCTGGCGAGCCTCCCGGAGGGCCCGAATTCGTGCGGCCCCAGCCACTCGAAGACGACATGGTCGTGCTCCAGGATCCGGCCGCGGTTCTCGCCGGCGCTCACCTTGGACACGAGCCCGCTCTGGGTCGCCGCCACGTAGAGCGCCGCCGCCCCCCCTTTCTGCGCCTCCAGAAGCTCCGCGATCACTTCCACGTCCAGGCCGCCGTTCCCCGTGCCGTGCAGCGCGAGCGCGATCCTCGCCCTCGCCGGCCGCGCGTTGATCGCGGCGACCGCCTCGTCGAACGCCGGCGTGCCCCAGCGCCTGAAATCGCGCCCCTGGAGCACGACCTGGGGCGTGTAGACGATCGCGCTGCGCGTAAGGTGCGCGAGCTTTCGCTGGCGGGCGCTGAAGCGCGCCTGGCCGTAGGGATCCTTCCAGCCGATGTAGTCCCAGTAGTCCACGTGCAGCGCGATCGGCACCACGCGCTCAGGCCCGTATCCGCGCGCAGAGAGCGACGACAGCCAGCGGTCCGCGGGCGGGCAACTGTCGCAGCCCTCCGATGTGTAGAGCTCCACGAGCGCCACGGTTCTGGAGCCCGACTCGGCCTGGCAGGCAGCGCCAAGCGCCGCGCCGTGAAGGGCGAGGCCCACGATCAGGATCGCGAACCGCATCGCAATAGGTCGAAACAGCCTCCCCGGGACTTACGCTCCGGTCGGGATAATGGACGCGGCGTGAAACTCTCCGTGCTCGACCAGTCGCCCGTCATCTCCGGGCACGCCCCGGCCCAGGCTATCGCCGAGACGCTCGCGCTCGCGCGCAAGGTGGACGCCCTGGGCTACCACCGCTACTGGCTCGCCGAGCACCACGCGATCGCGGCGCTCGCCGACCCCTGCCCCGAGATCCTGCTCGCGCGGCTGGGGGCCGAGACGCGCCGGGTCCGGGTCGGGACCGGGGGGGTCCTGCTCCCCTACTACAGCGCCTTCAAGGTGGCCGAGGTCTTCCGGATGCTGGAAGCGATGTACCCGGGGCGCGTGGACCTCGGCATCGGCCGCGCCCCGGGGGGCGACGTGCGCACCGCCCGCGCCGTGGGCGGGGGGCATTTCCCGGACGCGGAGCGCTTCCCGCAGCAGGTGTGGGAACTGGCCGGGCACCTCTGGGGGACGCTCCCCGAGGACCATCCCGAGCGGGGCCTCAGGGTGCAGCCCGAAGGCCCTGGCGCGCCCCAGATCTGGCTGCTCGGGTCGTCGGACTACAGCGGCGTGCTCGCCGCGCAGCTTGGCCTGCGCTTCGCGTTCGCGCACTTCATCAGCGCGCGCGGCGGGGACGCGGTGATGCGCGCCTACAAGGAGCGCTACCAGCCCTCGGCGAAGGAGGCGAGGCCGCATGCGCTGCTGTGCTGCTTCGTGATCTGCGCGCCGAGCGACGCCGAGGCCGAGCGCCTGGCGCAGGTGATCGACCTGCGGCGCCTGGAGATGGCCTACAACCTCGACACGCCCGTGCCGACGCCGGAGCAAGCTGCGGCGCGCGAGTATTCGGAAAAGGAGCGCGACTACATCCGCGCCCAGCGTGCCCGCGCCGTGATCGGCTCGCCCGAGCGTTGCCGCGCGCGGCTGGAAGAACTCGCCGTGCAGTACTCGGCCGACGAGCTGATGGTGCTCACGATCACCGGCGACTACGCCTCGCGCGCCCGCTCCTACGAGCTGCTCGCCGAGGCGTTCGAGCTGGCGGCGGTGGCCTGACTTACTGTCTTTCGAAGCGGATGTGCCGCGGGTCGTCCGGGTCGAGCACCTGGAAGCCCTGCTGCGTGGAAGCGGCGGGCTGCTCGAGCAGCTTCGCCAGCTCCTTGTTGCCGCGCTCGCGCGCGTAGTCGAGCGGCGTCTTGCCCTCGCGGTTCTTCGCCTTCGGGTCCAGGCCGCGCGCAAGCAGCAGCTTCGCCGTCTCCGCGTGCTCGCCGTCGGCCGCGGCGTGCAGCGCCGTGTTGCCCTTGATGTCGGTCGCCCTGATGTCGGCGCCGCGCTCGATGAGTGCGAGCGCGGTCGCGGCGTTGCCGGTGAGCGCGGCCCATTGCAGGGGCGACTCGCCGTGGTCGTTCCGGAGCTTCGGGTCGGCGCCGGCGCCGAGCAGCAGCTGCGCGTAGGCGGGATCGGCGTGCATCGCGGCGTAATGCAGCGGCGTCTCGCCGTTCTGCGTGCGCGCGGCGAGCGGCGCGCCCGCCTTCACCAGCTGCGCCGAGAGCGTCTTCATGTTCTTCTCGATCGCGATGTGCAGCGGCGACTCGCGCTCGGCGTTGCGCACGTTGAGGTTGAGCCGCCCGCGCGCGAGGATCCCTTCGGCGACGACTTCCTTTCCGGACTCGATCGCCTCGAGCAGCTGCTGCTCGAGCGCCTGCGAAATAGCGAGGGTCGAAACGAGGGCGAGGGCGACGAAAAGCGCGGCGCGCATGCCGCAATTCTAGTGCCGCCGGGAACAGGACCGCCCGCAATGCCGTGCCCGGCCGCTCGACCGCCCCGGCGCCGGGGCCCTCCGCGGGCTGGTTTGACTATTCACGTCGTGAATGACTATCATTCACGTCATGGAAACGCTTCCCCGCCTGGTTGGGGCTGCGCTCGCCGAGCGGCTTCGGGCGATGCCCGCGGTCGTCGTCACGGGCGCGCGGCAGACCGGCAAGAGCACGCTCGCCGAACACCTCGTGCCCGGCGCACGGCGCTACGCAACGCTCGACGACCTCGACGTGCGCGACACCGCGCGGCGCGACCCCGACGCGCTGCTGGGAGGCTCAGGACCCCTGACGCTCGACGAGGTGCAGCGCGAGCCCGGGCTGCTCCATGCGGTGAAGCGCGCCATCGATCGGGATCGCAAGCCCGGACGCTTCCTGCTGACGGGTTCGGCCAACCTGCTGCTGATGCGCCAGGTTTCCGAATCGCTGGCCGGCAGGGCCAGCTACCTGACCCTCTGGCCGATGACGCGGCGCGAGCAGCGCGGTTTGGGCCAAGCGGGGGTATGGGACGCGTTGCTCGCGGCCCGTGACGAGGAATGGCGCGACATCGTCGCGGCCGGACCCGATGCACCGGAGGACTGGCGCGCGCTGGCGCGCCGCGGCGGCTTTCCCACACCCGCCGTCGAGCTCACAACTGCCAGGGAGCGGGCGATCTGGTTCGACGGTTACGTGCGAACCTATCTCGAGCGCGATCTTCAGGACCTGGCCGCAATCAGCGCGTTGCCGGATTTCCGCCGCCTGATGCGCGCGGCCTGCCTGCGCGTGGGCCAGCTCGTCAACCAGACCGAGTTGGGGCGCGACGCGGCGTTGCCGCAGCCCACCGTCCACCGCTGGCTCAACCTGCTGGAGACCTCGTACCTGCTGGTGCGCCTGCCCTCGTACGCCGTTAACCGTACCAAGCGGCTGATCAAGGCGCCCAAGATCTACTGGGGCGATACCGGAGTGGCGCTGCACCTGGCGGGGCTGGACGAGCCGAGCGGCGCGCATCTGGAGAACCTCGTGCTGCAGGACCTGCTCGCCTGGCGCGACGCGCGGCTCGATCGCGCGCAGATCGGCTACTGGCGCACTGCCATCGGCGAGGAATTGGACTTCGTGATCGAGGCCGGCGGTCGCCTGCTCCCAGTCGAAGTCAAGGCGAGCGCGAGGCCGCGGCTTGCCGATAGCGCGCACCTGCGCACGTTTCGCACCGAATACGGCAGAAAGGCCCGCGCCGGGCTCCTGCTCCATACCGGTAACACGCTCGAGTGGCTAGCGCCGGACGTCCTGGCGGCGCCGTGGTGGCGGGTCATCTGATCGCCGCGAGGGAAGCGATCGCGCCATTGCGCGATCCCCCGCGGCGCTACTCGATCACCCGGTCGGCGCGAACCAGCAGCAACTGCGGCAGCGAGAGCCCGAAGGCTTTCGCGGTCCTCAGATTGATGACCAGGTCGATCTTGGTCGGCTGCTCGACCGGGAGATCCGCCGGCCTGGCGCCGCGCAGGATCTTGTCCACGTAGGTGGCCGCGCGCCTGAACATCGCGGGAAGGTTCGGCGCATAGGACATCAGCCCGCCCGCGTCGACGAACTCGGCGGAGTAGTGCGTGTCGGGCAGGCGGTACTTGGCGGCGAGCACCACCACCTCCTTGCGCCGTTGGAAAATCCGTGCGCCGCCGCCGGTGAAAAGCGCCTGCGCCCGCTCGCGCTGGGCGATCCCAATTAGCTGCTCCAGCTCGGCCGGGTCCTTCAGATTGAGCCAGATGAGCTTCAGGCCGGCCTGCTCGCCACCTTTCGCAATGGCCTCTGCGGCGCTTGCTGCGTCCTGGCCGGGATCCCACAGCACGGCGACCCGTTCCAGGCCGGGCAGAGCTTCCTTCAGGAACTCGAAGCGCTTGGCCATGATTTCCAGGCCCACGTCCCACGTCAAGCCCGTGATGTTCCCGCCTGGCCGAGCGAGGCTTGCGACGAAGCCTTCCTTGATGACGTCGGTGCCGACCGTCATGACGATCGGGATGGTGCTCGTCGCGCGCCGTGCCGCGTGGGTCTGCCCGTTGACGGCCGTCACGATGACCTCCACGTCGCTGCGCGCGAGCTCCACCGCGAGCGCATCGAGCCGCTCCGGTTTGCCCTCGGCGCTGCGCACCACCAGAGCGAGGTTGTTGCCTTCCACGTAGCCCAGGGCACGCATCCCTTCGACAAAAGCGCCGAAGGGGCCGGTGAACGCCGTGATCGGAGCCGTCGCAAGGTACCCGACCCGGCGAACCTTGCCGCGAGGCTGCGAATGCGCCAGCGGTGCGAGGAGCGCGCCCCCGGCGAGCGCGATGAACCGCCGCCGCCTCACTCGATCACCCGGTCGGCGCGGAGCAGGACGGACTGCGGCACTTTCATGCCGATCGAGCGCGCCGTGATCTGATTGAGCACCAGCTCGATCCGCGAGGGCGCCTCAACGGGGAGATTCTCCGGCTTGGCGCCGCGCAGGATCCTGTCCACGTACCCCGCTGAATGGCGGTATTGCTCCACCAGCCTGGCGCCGTACCAAAGTAGCCCGCCCGCATCCACATACTCCAGCTGGGACCAGACCGAGGGCAGGCGCGCGGCGTTCACCCGCTGCACCAGGGTGTGGCGCTGCAGCCAGAAGATGAGCCAGCCGTAGAAAAGCTGCGCGTCCTGGGCGAGGAGCCTCTGAATGGCGCCCCCGATCTCGTCGGCGCTTGCGGCCCATGCGATGACGACTCTGAGATCGAGCTTTGCCGCGGCTTCCGCCAGCTCTTCGTTGGCGCGCGTTTCCAGCGGACCAAAGGGCGGCATTCCCTCGAACATCACGCCGACGGTTCGCGCGGAAGGCGCGCACTCCTTCAAGAACTGCAATCTCTTCGGATACAGGTCCCAGCTGTGCATGGAAGTGCCGGTGACATTGCTGCCGGGGCGCGCGAGGCTCTCCACCAAGCCGGCAGCGACGGGATCGTCCGCAGCCGTGAATACGATCGGGATTTCACGCGTCAGCCGCTTGACCGCCAGCGCGGTTTGGTACCACGGCGCGAAGATGAGATCGGGCTTCAGCGCAACCAGCTCTGCCGCGAGCGGCGCGAAGCGGCCGGGATCCGCGTGCGCCTCGCGGAAAATCAGCTCGTAGTCCATGTCCTCGACCCAGCCGAGCTCCTGCAGCCGCTGCGTGAACGCGGCGAGGAGATGCGATGCGGCTTGGCGGTTGGTCGTCTGGAGCACGCCGACGCGGGCTCGGTCGCGCCGCGCTTGCCCGCGAACGAGCGGGGATGTGAGCAGCGCGCCCGCACCAATCAGGAACCGCCTGCGCCGGTCGCAGCTCACGCCCCTCCGTTCCTGGCCAACCAACTGAGCAGCAACTGTACGCCAGAGCGCGTGCTGTGTGTTGCGCACCGGCCGCCATGCCGCGGCAGCGTGGGCCGACTGCGCGCGGCTTGCGGACGGCAGACCGGAAGGGGGAGAATTCGCGCCCGAAGGAGGTCCCACATGACATCGCGCAAACCGATCGTCCTCGCGCTCGCCGCCGCCGGCCTGCTCGCGGGCGAAGGCCTGCACGAGGCGCAATCGAACGACGTCTTCGTTCCCGAGCTCGCCGTGCTGGACGGCGCGCTTTGCGCCGCACCATTTTCCCAGCGCGGCGGGCCGTCGCCGCTGCTGCTCGCGCAGGCGCAGAAGACCGAGGTCGGGCCGGCAGGGGCCGCTGCGGCCGCGAAGGCGCCTGCCGCCGCGCCTTCGGCCAAGGAGAGCGACCCTCCGCTGATCCAGGGACTCGGCAAGCACAGCTACCGCATCACGACCAAATCGAAGCTCGCGCAGCAGTACTTCGACCAGGGCCTGCGCCTTGCCTGGGGCTTCAACCACGCCGAGGCGCAGCGCGCCTTCCGCAAGGCCCGGCAGCTCGACCCGGACTGTGCGATGTGCTTCTGGGGCGAGGCCTACGTGCTCGGGCCGAACATCAACGTGCCGATGGACGAGAAGGCGGTCGCGCCGGCGTTCGCCGCCGCGCAGAACGCGCGCGCGCTTGCCTCGCGCGCGACGCCGCGCGAGCAGGCGCTCATCGAGGCGATCGCCGCGCGCTACGCCGAGGACCCCAAGGCCGAGCGCGCGAAGCTCGACCTCGCCTACTCCGGGGCGATGGCGCGCGCCGCCGAGCGCTTCCCCGACGACGTCGACATCGCGGCGATCTACGCCGAGTCGCTCATGGATCTCTCGCCGTGGGACTACTGGGAAAAGGGCGGCGCGAAGCTCAAGCCCGCGGTCGCGCCGCTCATCCCGACGCTCGAGCGCGTGCTCGCGCGCGACCCGGAGCACGTCGGCGCGATCCACCTCTACATCCACGCCGTCGAAGCGTCCGCCGACGCGAAGCGCGCCGAGCCCTACGCCGACCGCCTGGCGAAGCTCGCCCCCGGGGCCGGCCACATCGTGCACATGCCGGCGCACATCTACTACCGCATCGGCCGCTACCAGGATTCGCTCGCCACCAACGTGGTCGCGGTGAAGGTGGACGAGGATTACATCAAGCGCTTCCGGCCCGAGGGCGTGTATCCCCTCGCCTACTACCCGCACAACGTGCATTTCGTGATGGCCTCGGCCGAGATGTCCGGGCAGGCGAAGACGGCGATCGACGCCGCGCGCAAGCTCGCCTCGGTGGTGCCCGACGAGGCGGCGCGCGAGGTGCTGCTGATGCAGCCGGTGAAGGCGGCGCCCTATTACAGCCACGCGCGCTTCAGCGACGCGAAGACGGTGCTTGCGCTGAAGGACCCTGGCGCGGACTTCCCCTACCTGCGCGCGGCTTGGCGCTACGCGCGCGGCATCGTGCAGGCGCAGGCCGGCGATGCCGCCGCGGCGGGCGCAGAGCTCGCCGAGATCGAGCGCATCACGGCGACCACCGACTTCAAGCCGTTCGAGGCCTGGAACATCCCGGCGAAGGACGTGACGCGCATCGCCGCGCACGTCCTGCGCGCGCGCATCAAGCAAGCCGGGAAGGACCTCGACGGCGCGATCAAGGAACTGGAAGCGGCGGTCGCGCTGCAGGACGCGCTGCCGTACATGGAGCCGCCCTACTGGTATTACCCGGTGCGCCAGTCGCTCGGCGCACTGCTTGCGCTCAAGGGCGAGCACCAGCGCGCGCGCGACACGTTCCGCGACAGCCTCGCGCGCAGCCCCAACAACGGCTGGGCGCTCTACGGCTTGAAGCAGACCTACGCCGCCGAGGGCCGGAAGAAGGAAGCCGCGGAAGTCGAGAAATACCTCGCCCGGGCCTGGAGCGGCGAGCGCAAGCGGCTCGACCTCGCGCGGCTCTGAGGCGATGAAGCGCGCCGCGATTGCCCTGGCTGCGCTATCTACCGCGTGGCTGCTCGGCGCGGCGGTGGCGCTCGCGCAGCACGACGCATTCCCGTTCGGCGATCCGAAAAAGGGCAGGGCGCTCCTCGAGGCGAAGTGCACTGGCTGCCACGTCGCGCGCTTCGGCGGCGACGGCTCGGGCGTCTACACCCGCTCGCCGCGGCGCGTCTCGAGCGCGGCGTCGCTGCTTGCGTGGGTGCAGCGCTGCAACGCCGGCAACAATCTCGGGCTCGGCCCCGAGGACGAGGAAAGCCTCGCCGCGCACCTGAACGAGGCCTTCTACCGCTTCAAGTAAGCGCGCGGGCGAGCGCCTCGGCGAGGTGCAGGGTCGGGCGGCCGGTGAGGCCCTCGATCTGCTCGCGGCAGGAAAACCCGTTGGCGACGACGAGCGCATCGGGCGCGGCCGCGCGCACGCGCGCGAGCGGCCCCATCTCGCCGATCTTCAGCGACGCCTCGTAGTGCTCGCGCCTGTAGCCGAAGGCGCCCGACATGCCGCAGCAGCCAACCTCCGGCGCCTCGACCGAGGCGCCCGCGGCGGCCAGCAGTGTAAAGTCTGACTTTACACTTCGCCCTGCCAGCGCCCGGTCGTGGCAGTGCGCGTGCAGGTAGGCGCGGCCGCCGAGCCGTGGCGGCTGCCAGCCGCGCCGCTCGAGCAGCTCGCCGAGCGACACCACCTGCTTTGCGAGTCGCGCGGCGCGCGCGTCGCCCGCGAGCAGGTCGGGCAGCTCGTGGCGGAACACCGAGGCGCAGCCCGGTTCCAGCACCAGCACCGGCGTGCCGGCTTCGATCTGCGGCGCGAGCGCATCGAGGATGCGCTCGAGCGCTTCGCGTGCGCGATCGAGCATGCCGAAGTCGTAGTAGGGCCGGCCGCAGCACAGGCGCTCGCGCGGAATCTCCACCTTGCAGCCCGTGGCCTCGAGCACGCGCACCGCGGCGAGCCCCGTCCGCGGGCGGAAGTGATCCGTGAACGTGTCCGGAAAAAGCAGCACCGGCGTGCCGCCCGCCGCGCGCGGCCCGCCGGCGAACTGCGCGCGGAAACTGCGCGGCGCGAAGCGCGGCAACTGGCGCTGCGGCGCGATCCCCAGCACGCGCTTGGCCGCGCCCCCGAGCACCGGCGACTGCGCCGCGAAATTGGCAAGCCCGGGCAGCGCGGCCGCGAGCGGCGCCCACTCGCCGATCCGCCCGAGCGCGTGCGCGCGCAAGGGCCAACCGCGGCGCTCGTGATAGTGCGACAGGAATTCCGCCTTGTAGCGCGCCATGTCGGTGTGCGTAGGGCACTCGCTGCGGCAGCTCTTGCAGCCCAGGCACCACTCGAGCGCCTCCTTCACGTCCTCGCTTTCCCAGCCCCCGGCGATCACCTCGCCGCGCAGCATCTCGGCGAGCAGCCGCCCGCGGCCGCGCGTCGAGTAGCGCTCCTCCTTGGTCGCGCGGTAGCTCGGGCACATGGCGCCGCCCTGCATGGCGCGGCACTTGCCCATGCCGATGCAATGCTCGGTCGCGCGCTTGAAGCCGTCGCCGACCTCCGACATGAACGCAAAGCGCGTCGCGAGCGTCACCGGCTTGTAGTCGGGCCCCAGGCGCAAGTCCTGATCCACGCGCCGCACCTCGCCCGTGGCGTCCACGAGCTTGCCCGGGTTCATGCGCCCGAGCGGGTCCCAGATGCGCTTGAACTCGCGGAATGCCTGCATCAGCTCCGGGCCGTACATGAGGGGCAGGAACTCGCCCTTCGCCTGGCCGTCGCCGTGCTCGCCGGAAAGCGAGCCGCCGTACTCCACTACCAGTTCGGCGGCTTCGCGCAGGAAGCGGCGCCACTGCGCCAGGCCCTCCGGCGTGCGCAGCGCGAAATTGATGCGCGCGTGGATGCAGCCGTCGCCGAAATGGCCGTAGAGCGAGGTGCGGTAGCCGTACCGGTCCACCAGCGCCTGGAACCCGCGCAGGTAGTCGCCCAGGCGCAGCGGGTCCACCGCCGCGTCCTCCCAGCCGACCACGGGATCGGGGCCGGACGCGCCGCGCAGGCTGAGCGCGGTGGCCGAAGCGCCGGTCTCGCGGATCGTCCAGATGCGGTTCATGAGCGCGCGGTCCTCGATCACGAGGCCTGGAAACGAGCGCTCGAGCGCGCGCGCCTGCGCCACGGCTTCGTCGCGCGCGTCGGCGCCGAACTCGACCATCAGCCACGCGCGGCCCGCGGGCAGCAGCTTGATGTCCTCCAGCCTCAATCCCCGCTCGCGCAAGCCGCCGATGATTTCGTGGTCGAGCCCTTCGCAGGCGATCGGCTTCGCTTCCAGCACGCGCGGCACCGCGTCGCCCGCGGCGTAGATGTCCGGAAAGCCCGCCACCAGCAGCACGCGCTCGCGCGGGCTCGTCACGAGGCGCATGCGCGCCTGCAGCGTCAGCGCGCAGGTGCCTTCGCTGCCCACGAGCGCGCGCGCCACGTTGAAGCCGTTCTCGGGCAGCAGCTGCTCGAGGTTGTAGCCCGAGACGCGGCGCCTGATGTTCGGGAACCCCTTGCGGATGTGATCGGCGTAGCGCTCGCGCAGCGCGCGCAGCGCGGCGTAGATCTCGCCCTGCCTGCCGCCGCGCCGGATGATCTGCTCCAGCTCGGGCTCGGGGGTCGGGCCGCACCAGAAGCGCGCGCCGTCGTAGGTGAGCACTTCGAGCGCCTCGGTGTTCTCCGCGGTCTTTCCCGCCATCACCGAGTGCGGCCCGCAGGAGTTGTTGCCGATCATGCCGCCGAGCGTGCAGCGCGAATGCGTCGCCGGGTCCGGCGCGAAGGTGAGCCCGTGCGCCTCGGCCGCGTTGCGCAGCGCATCGCACACCACGCCCGGCTCCACGCGCGCGGTGCGCCCCGCGGCGTCCACCTCGAGCACGCGGTCGAGATACTTGGATGCGTCGATCACCACCGCGACATTCACCGTCTGGCCGCAGAGCGAGGTGCCGCCGCCGCGCGCGAGCACCGGCGCATCGTGCGCGCGCGCCGCCGCGACCGCGGCGATCACGTCCTCGGCCGTGCGCGGCAGCACCACGCCGATCGGCACCTGGCGATAATTCGAAGCGTCGGAAGCGTAGGCGGCGCGCGCCCCGGCGTCGAAGCGCACTTCTCCCCTCACCGCGCGCCGTAGCGCGGCTTCGAGCGCGGCGCTGCTCAAGCGGTCAGGCTTTCCAGGGGTCGAGCACGATCACCTGCGCGGCTCCGGCGGCTTGCGCATCGGTTCGCGGCTGGGCAGCTCGAGATCGACGCCGCCAATCGGCCCGAAGCGCCGCCGGATCGCCTCGGCGAGATTGCGGATCTTGGTGTTCACCATTGCCTGCCTCTTGAATGCAATCAATGATTGCATTCTGGGCAGGCACGGCAGCGCGGTCAATTCATGCCGCCAAAGTGGCGGGGTCGATCGACTCGAGCAGCGGCGGCAGCGGGCAATCGAGCACCGCGCACACCATGCGCACCAGGCCCGCCTCCATCATGCGGATCGTGCCGTCGGTGTTGATCGCGGCGAAAAGGCCCTTCACCAGCAGCGCCTTCTGCAGCGGATGCAGCTCCTTTAGGGCTTCGAGCGCCGTTCCCGCGCGCTCGAGCGTGATCGTGCCCGCGGGCAATGCCACCTGGATGCCCATCTCCTTCGCGCCCGCGGCGAGCGCGGCCTTCAATTCCTCCGCGCGCTTGCCGGCTGCGTCCTGCCGGATGCCCGCGTGCGCGACGAGCGCGAGCACGAGGCCCGCCGCGTCCTTCAGCTCCGCGAGCTTCTTGCCGCCCATCGCCCCCGGCTTGCCGACCGGCTCGAGCTGGTGCCGGACCAGCGTAACCACCACGAACTCGAACAGCGACACGCGCCGGTCGGCCTGGATCACGAGGTCGAGCGCCTTGACGAGCTCGGACCTCTCCAGCGCGTCGCTTTCCTTCGCCGCCGGCAGCGCGAGGTCGATCACCGGCAGAACGAACCCCGGCCCCAGGCGCCGCGTGAGCGGCGCGAGCGCCGCGGCCTGCGCGCCGAGCGCCTCGAGCCCCGCGCCCTTCAGCGCCGCGAGCTGCGGCTGCATCGCGTCGTCCTTGCTGGCGAGCAGCAGCGCGACGAGCGCCGCCCGCGCGCCGTTCTTGTCGCGCAGCTTCTCGCGCAGCGCTTCCGGCAGCGCCTTGAGCAGGCGCGCGGCATAGTCCACCTTGCCGCCGTCGAGCGTGCCGACGAGGCCGGCGCTTTCGCTCGCCGAGCGGCCCCACTTCGCGCCGAGGTCGGCGCCGCGCCGGCCGTCGGCCAGCACCGTCGCGGCGGTGAGAACCCCCACCGCCGCCTTCCGGCGCTTCGCCTCCATTTCCGCCGCCTCGGCCTCGGCCCCGGCGGCGGCGCTCGCGCGCAGCCGGCGGTAATTGCCCGGCTGGAAGCGCGGGTGCACGCGCTTGATGCGATCCTCGACCGGCGGGTGCGTGTCGAGCAGCCCGCCGAACCACATCTTCACGCTCTGGCCGAAGAACATGTGCGACAGGTCTTCGGCGTAGCGGTTGGCGACCAGCGCGCCCTGCGCGCCGGCGGCGATCTGGTCGAGCGCGCCGGCGATGCCGTCGGGGTTGCGCGTGAACTGCACGCTCGAGGCATCCGCCAGGAACTCCCTCTGGCGCGACACCGCCGCCTTGATGAGGCGCGCGAAGAAAAGCCCGACCATCCCGATGAGGAAGAGCGCGAGTCCCAGCAGGAAGATGCCGGTAGTGGCCGAGCTGCGGCCGCGGCTGTCGCGCTGGCTGCGCATCAGGAATTCGCCGATCGAGCCGATGAACACGATGCCGGCGAGCACCCCGAGCATGCGGATGTTCAGGCGCATGTCGCCGTTGAGGATGTGGCTGAACTCGTGCCCGATCACGCCCTGCAGCTCGTCGCGGTTGAGGCGCTCGAGCGTGCCGCGCGTCACCGCCACCACCGCGCCCGAGATGTCGTAGCCCGCGGCGAAGGCGTTGATGCCCGGCTCCCCGTCCATCACGTACACCGCCGGCACGCGCACCCCCGAGGCGATCGCCATCTCCTCGACCACGTTGAGCAGGCGCCGCTCGAGCGGGTCGCTGGTGGCAGGCCCCACGCGACGCGCGCCCACCATCTCTGCCACGACCTTGCCTCCGCCGCCGAGCTTGAACACGTTGTAGACGCTCACCACCAGGATGATCCCGCCGGTGATGATCGCGCCCCACACGTAGACCTTCGTCGGCACCAGGCGCAGCATCGTCAGGAAGGTGGGCATCTTGCCGCGCGGCAGGTAAGTGTCGCCCAGGCTCGTCACCCAGGCCACGCCCAGCACCAGGTCCACGGCGATGATCACCGCGACCACGGCGAGCGCGTAGAGCACCACCAGCACGCGCGTGTTCTTGCGCGCCTGCGCCTGGTGCTCGAAGAAGGTCGCCACGTGCTACGCCGCGCGGCGGGCGCCGCGCGCTACTTGAAGGAAACCTTCGGCGCCTTGCGCTCCTCGGCCGACTCGGTTGCCTCGAGCAGCATCGCCTCCTTGAAGGCGAAGATTCCCGCGAAGATCGTGTCGGGGAACGACTCGCGCCGGGTGTTGTAGTCCATCACCGAGTCGTTGTAGGCCTGGCGCGCGAACGAGATCTTGTTCTCGGTGCTGGTCAGCTCCTCCTGCACCTGCAGGATGTTCTGGTTGGCCTTGAGGTCCGGATAGGCCTCGAACACCGCGAGCAGCCTTCCCAGCGCGCCGCCGAGCGCCCCTTCGGCCTGCGCCAGCCCCTGCATCGCCGCCGGGTCGCCCGGCGCCGCCGCCGCGCGCTGTGCCGCGCTCACCGCCGCGCCGCGCGCCGCCACCACCGCCTCGAGCGTCTGGCGCTCGTGCGCGAGGTAGCCCTTCGCCGCCTCGACCAGGTTCGGGATCAGGTCGTAGCGGCGCTTCAACTGCACGTCGATCTGCGCGTAGGAGTTCTTGAAGCGCTGGCGCAGCGCGACCAGCCGGTTGTAGATCGAGACCGCCCAGACCACGAGCGCAGCGACGACCGCGAGGAAAATCCAGCCGGTGGTTCCCATGGCGTTGCCTCCCTGGTTGACGACGAAGCCGCGCGCACTATAGCGCAAGCGCGCAACTCGTTCAGGGCGTGCTCAGGCGAGCAGCTCGACCATCCGGCGGCGCGTGCCCGCGTCGGGCAGCCTGCCGCGCCCGGCGTTCAGGTTGTCGAGCATGTACTCGGGCTTGTCGGTGCCGGGGATCACGCAGGTCACGGCTTCGTTGGCCAGGATGTACTTGAGGAAGAACTGCGCCCAGCTGGTGGCGCCGAACTCGGCCGCCCAATCGGGGAGCGCCCTGCCGCGCACAGCCGCGAAGAGCTTGCCGCGCGCGAACGGCAGGTTGACGAGCACCGCCGTGCCGGTGTCGGCGGCCACCTTGAGCAGGCGCTCCTCGACGCTCCTCTCGGCCATCGAGTAGTTCACCTGCACGAAGTCGAGCTTCTCGCGCTGCATCAGGTCGATGAGGCGCGCGTTCGCCTCCTCGCGGAAGTGCGTCACGCCTGCGTAGCGGAACACGCCCCGCGCCTTCCATTCGCGCAGCAGCGCGAGCTGCGCGCCGGTCTCGGCGGCGTCGGCGCGCGGATTGTGGATCTGCATGAGGTCGAATCGCTCGCTTTTCAGCCGGCGCTGCGAGGCCTGCATCTCGGCCACGGCGTCCTCGCGCCCGGCGACGCGCACCTTGGTGGCGAGGAACACCTTGTCGCGCGCGCCCATCGCCGCGAGCAGCTCGCCCACCACCACTTCCGCCGTGCCGTAGGAGGGCGCGGTGTCGATCACGCGACCGCCGCCCTCGAGGAACTTCTCGATCACCTGTCGCCGCTCGGCGCGCCGCGCGGCGTCCTCGCCGATGTCGAACACGATCGCGGTGCCCAGGCCCACCACCGGCAGGCGCTCGCCGGTGCGCGGGATCGCGCGTTGCAGGACGGGGCCGGCCTGCGCGAACGACGGCGTGCCGCGCAACGCCGCGGCCGCGCCTGCAGCGGCGCCCAATGCGAGAACCTCGCGCCGCGAGAACCGCCTGCCGGCGCCCTTGTCTTTCTCTCCCATGTCAAGCTCCTCGAGTCGCTGGACTGGCACGCCGCTCGTGCCCGCGCCCGAGCGCGAGCGACAGCCCGAGCCAGGCGGCGGCGACCGCAATGGTGACCAGCGAAATGGCGGCGAGTTCCAGCCCCGCGCCGCGCAGCGCCGCGAACAGCCACCCGCCCGCCGCGTCGGCGCCGCGGAACACCACCAGGTCGATCACGTTCTTCGCCTTGTACTTCTCCTCGCGCGCGAGCGCCGTGAAGAGCACCTCGCGGGCCGGGTTCGAGATGGCGAAATTGGCGGTGCGCTGCAGCGCCTGGAACGCGATCACCACCGCGAGCACGGGCGAGGCCGCGAGCACCGCGAAGCCGGCGGCGAAGACGAGCGGCAGCACGGCGGCCGCCGCGCCCACGCCGAAGCGCTGCATCAGCCGGCCGGTGGCGAAGAACTGCACCGCGAGCGTCAGCAGCCCCACCGCGAGGTCGATGGCGGCGAAAATCCGCGTGCGCACCGCCGGGTCGTCGGAGGCGGCGGCGACGATGCTGGCCTGCTGGAAGTAGAGCACCGTCCCGGCGATCGAGAGCGCCGCGACCCACAGCGCGATGCCCGCGAGGTAGGGCGAGCGCAGCACCATCGCGATCCCCGCGATCCAGCCGCCGCCGAGCCCGGCGAGCCGCGCCTGCGACGCGCCCTCGCCGCCGAGCCCCGCGGCGGCCGATTCGAGGCGCCATGCGCACAGCACCGCCGCTTCCAGCAGCAGCGCCGCGACGATGAGCAGGTTGGCCGGCCCGAGCGGCACCGCGAGCGCCACGGTCACCGTAGGCCCGAGCAGCGCGCCCGCCGTGCCGCCCGCGGCGATGAAGCCGAACAGGCGCTTGCCGCGCTCGGCGGCAAAGAGGTCCGCCATGAACGACCAGAACACCGACACCGCGAACAGATTGAAGACGCTGATCCAGACGAAGAACACGCGCGCCACGTGCACCTTGCCGACGTCGAGGGCGAGCAGCAGCCAGAAGGCGAGGATGTTGGCTGCGAAGAAATGGTAGACAATCGGAACGAAGCGCCGGCGCGGCAGCCTCGCGACCACGGCGCCGTAGACCGGCACCACGGCGAGCATCGCGACGAAGGTGGCGGTGAACAGCCATTGCAGGTTGCGCACGCCGCCGGCGACGCCCATCTCGTCGCGCAGCGGCCGCAGCACGTAGTAGCCCGCGAGCAGGCAGAAGAAATACGCGAATGACCAGGCGAGCGCGCGCAATTCCTCCGGACGCACCGCCACCGCGCGCGCGATCCAGCGTTGCAGGGTCGTTTCCTGCCGTGTCGTCATCGCATCGGGACCTATCGCGGCCCGACTTTACTAGAATGGGCGCATGGACCGCACACGCCGCGGGATGCTGTGCGCACTCGGCGGACTCGCCGCCGCGCTCGCCATGAAGCGCGCGCGGCCGCAGGGAACGAAGCCGCGCATGCTCGAGCGCCCGATCCCGGGCTCGGGCGAGAAGCTGCCGGTGATCGGGCTCGGAACCTGGCAGGTGTTCGATGCCGGCGCGGACGCTGCCGCGCGCGGGCCGCTGCGCGAGACGCTCGCTGCCTTCGCCAAGGGCGGCGCGCGCCTGGTGGATTCCTCGCCCATGTACGGAGCGGCCGAGTCGGTGGTGGGCGATCTCGCCGCGGAGCTCGGCATCGCGAAGCAGCTTTTCTTCGCCACCAAGGTCTACACGACCGGCCGCGAGGCGGGCCTCGCGCAGATGGAGACCTCGATGCGCCGCATGCGCGTGCAGCGCATGGACCTGATGCAGGTGCATAACCTGGTGGATGTGGCCGAGCACGCGAAGACGCTGGCCGAGCTGAAGGCGAAGGGCCGCGTGCGCTACACCGGCATCACGCACTACCGCGCGGGCGCCTACGGGGAAGTCGAGCGCTGGCTGAAGGCCGCGCCCTGGGACTTCCTGCAGATCAACCATTCGCTCGCCGAGCGCGAGGCGGCCGAGAGGCTGCTGCCGCTCGCGCAGGAGCGGCGCGTGGCGGTGATCGCCAACCGGCCGTTCGCCGAAGGCGCGCTCTTTGCGCGCGTGCGCGGCAAGCCGCTGCCGCCCTGGGCCGCGGAGATCGGCGCGGCGAGCTGGGCGCAGTTCTTCCTCAAGTGGATCCTCGGCCACCCGGCGGTGACCTGCGCGATTCCCGGCACCGGGCGGCCGGACCACATGGCCGACAACCTCGCCGCCGGCTTCGGCGCGCTTCCCGACGAGCCCATGCGCCGCAAGATGGCCGCGCACCTGGATTCGATCTAGAAGGAAGAAGCATGAAACGCCTTTTCGCATTGGCGCTCTGCGTCGCGGTGGCGGGGACAGCGCTCGCGCAGCAGCAACCGGCGCCGAAGGAAGGCGTGGAGGTGAAGAAGAGTGGCCTGCTGCTGCTGCCCGCCTCCACCGTCGAGAAGAGCGCCGCGCAGCAGTACGGCCAGCTGATGCGCGCCGCGCAGCAGAAGAACGCCCTCAACCGCGACCCCGCGCAGGTCGCGCGCCTGCGGCGCATCGCGCGCGACCTCATCCCGCAGTCCGAGCGCTTCAACAAGGACGCGCAGCGCTGGAAGTGGGAGGTGAACCTCATCAGCTCGAAGAGCGTGAACGCGTTCTGCATGCCGGGCGGCAAGATCGCCTTCTTCACCGGCATCCTCGACGCGCTCAGGCTCACCGACGACGAGATCGCCTCGATCATGGGCCACGAGATCGCGCACGCGCTGCTCGAGCACGGCCGCGCGCGCATGTCCGAGGCGGTGCTGAAGAACGTCGGCATCTCGGTGGCGGCGGCGGTGTTCAACCTCGGCAGCCT
>CAZVHU010000008.1:20990-48279 GCA_964627075.1 uncultured Enterobacteriaceae bacterium
CAGCCGCCGCAGTTCCTGTCCACCCACCCCTCGCACGAGACGCGCATCAAGGAGATCGAGGCGAACCTCCCGCGCGTGACGCCGCTTTACGAATCCGCGAAGGCCCGTGCCGCAGCGCGCTGAGGTCGTGATCGCGGGCGCCGGAATCGCCGGCGCATCCGCCGCCTACTTCCTCGCGCCGCACGCGCGCGTGACGCTGATCGAGCGCGAATCGCAGCCCGGCTACCACACCACCGGGCGCTCGGCGGCGCTGTTCGCCGAGAGCTACGGCAACGCCACGGTGCGCGCCATCACGCGCGCAAGCCGCGCGTTCCTCGAATCGCCCCCGGCGGGCTTCGCCGCGACGCCGCTGCTCGCGCCGCGCGGCCACCAGATCTTCGGCCGCGCCGACCAGGGCGCGCGGCTGGAGGAGCACGCCGCCGAGATGGCGGCAAACGGCGGCGCCCCGAAACGCCTCTCCGGCGCGCAGGTGCGGGCGATAGTGCCGGCGCTACGCGAGGACCACGCGCACGCGGGCGTGCTCGACGCCGCCGCCGAGGACATGGACGTGCACGCGCTGCACCAGGGGTTCCTGCGCGGCGCGCGCGCGGCGGGCGCGGCGATCGTCACCGGCGCCGAGCTGCTCGCCGCCGAGCGCGAGGGCGATGGCTGGCGACTGCGCACGCAGGCGGGCGAGTTCGCAGCCGACGTGCTCGTCAACGCCGCCGGCGCCTGGGCGGACGACGTGGCTCGAATCGCCGGCGCGGCGCCTCTAGGAATCCAGCCATTGCGGCGCACCGCGATCGTGTTCGAATGCGGGCGCTTCTCCGGCGCCGCGCACGACGCGCGCTGGCCGATGGCGATCGACCCGGAGGAGACGCTCTACTTCAGGCCCGAGGCGGGCAGGTTCCTTGCCTCGCCCGCCGACGAGACCCCCTCGCCGCCGTGCGATGCGCAGCCCGAGGAGCTGGACGTCGCGCTCCTCGTCGAGCGCCTGCAGCAGGCGACGCGGTTCGAGATCCGCCGCATCACCGCGAAGTGGGCGGGCTTGCGCAGCTTCGCGCCCGACCGCACGCTGGTCGCCGGCTACGACGCACAGCGCAGGGGATTTTTCTGGCTCGCGGGCCAGGGCGGCTACGGCATCCAGACCGCGCCCGCGATGGGCATGATCGCCGCCGCGCTCGTGCTGCGGCGCGAGCTTCCCGCGCCGGTGCGCGACCAGGGCGTCGAGGCAGCGGCGCTGTCTCCGGCGCGCCTGTGCGGCGTTCTCGGGGAAGACCCAGCCAGACCATCATCGAGCGGTTGACCTGCTGCAGCGTCGCGTCGTCGAGCCGGCCGATCCTGCCGCCGATCTTCTGCCTCGCGACCGCGTAGGGCTTGTCGATCATGATCTGGCTCGGCCTCCTGAGGCCGAACAGATCGCTTTGCACCACCAGCGCGGGACGGGGCTTGCCGTAGTCGCCTTGCAGCGCGACCACCACGACATCGCCGCGCCTCAGGCTTTCCATCCCTCGAGATCGGCGGCGCGCTCGATGCGCGTGAGGATCTCGCGCTCGGAGCGGTGCCGCGACACGAGCCGGGATTGCCGGCGCGCCTCCGTCGTAAAGCGGCGGCTGCGCACATCGGGCAGCCACACCTGCACCGGGCGCAGGCCCTGCCGGCGCAGACGCGCCCGATAGGCCTGCATTCGCGTGCGTGGGGGGCGGGATCGAGGTCGCGACATGGCGTCGCATGTTACGCGGCTGCGCCCGATTCGGCACGCCCGCGCCTAGCATTCTGTCCGCACCGCGGTGCGAGCTACCCGCGCGGGTGCGCGCCCGAGGGTGGATGCAAGCGCGTTTTCGCCGCAGCGACCGCGCTCGGGTTACTGGTCGTAACTGCGACGCAGCACGCTGGTGTCAACGTCCCGGCCGGAAGCGGCGTTGTTCGAGCACTTCCATGAAACCGGGCTCGGCATATCTCGCGTCACGCATTCGCTTCGTTCGGGGCGAACGAGTGATGCTCGGTGCAGACCTCGCGGCGCTCTACGGCGTTCCTACGAAGGCGCTGATACAGGCGGCAAAACGAAACCGGGACAGGTTCCCGCCGGACTTCGCGTTTCAGTTGACGGAACAAGAGGTTAGCGCTCTAAGGTCACAAAGTGTGACCTTAGACGGGAAGGTCCCGCGGCCCACGGGGCCCGGCAGGCACGCGAAGTACCCGCCCTATGCATTCACGGAGCAGGGGGTCGCCATGCTTTCCTCGGTCCTGCGCAGCAAGCAGGCGGTGCGCGTCAACGTCGAAATCATGCGTGCCTTCGTGCGCCTGCGCGACCTGATCGGGCACAACCGGGAGCTCGCGAGGCGGCTCGACGCTCTGGAATCGCGATACGACCGCCAGTTCAAGGTCGTGTTCGACGCCATCCGCGAGCTCATGACGCCGCCGCGGCCCGCGACGAAGCGACCGATCGGATTTGTCCGGGGCGATTGAAGGGCTTGCGCACCTAGCCCAGGATCTCTCCGATCCGGGAGCGCGTGTCCATCTCCAGCAGAAACTCCCGCAGCTCCGGAACGAGCGCATCGCGCGCCGACACGACCCCGATAGGCCTGCCGTTCTCGACCACCGGCACGTGCCGGAATCCTCCCTCGTACATCAAGTGAAGCGCGTGCCCGAACGGCCGGTCCGGTTCGATCACCCGCGGATCGCGTGTCATCACCTGCGCAAGGCGGGTCCGATCCGGATCGAGCCCCGGCGCGATCACCCGGAACAGCGCGTCGCGCTCGGTAAAGATGCCCGTCAGGCGCTCGTCGTCAACGACCAGGAGGGCGCCGACGCCCTTCAGCTTCATCAGCACCGCGGCCTCGCGCACGGTGACGTCCGCCGTTGAGATTAGGAGGCGCTGCGCCTCAATGACGCTTCTCGCCGTTCTCTGGGGCATGCTGCACCTCCCGCGCAATCGCCGGCTGCACCGAGGCAAAAACTCTACACCGCTCAGGCGTAGGCGGGCGGCGGCGCGAACGCGCGGTACTCCCGCTCGAGCAGCCGCGCGACCCCGATGGCGAGGTAGTCGCCGTACTGCGGGCCGAAGATCTGCACGCCGATGGGCACCGGCGGGACTCACGTCCTCCAATCCGCGCCGGGCATGATGCGATGCATGAATTCGTCGAAGAGCGGCACGGTGAATGCCGTGTCGCCATGGCTGGGGCTCCAAATCATGCCCTTGGCGATCAGTTGGTTGCGCGTCGGACCCAGCGCCGTGACCTTGCGCTCGAGCTGCTCCGCGATGTCACCGGATCGATGCGGCCCGGGGCCTAGCTCCGCCATCGCGCGCAAGTATTTCTTTTCCAGCGGCGTGAGCCGGTCGAAGCGTACGCGAAAGAAGCTCTCGTCCAGCGCCGCGACGGAGGCTTTCGAAGCCGCCTGCACATCTCGCCTGCTGATCGGCGATTTCTCCGCCGCGTCCCATGCGTGCTTGCCCCACTCCTGCAGGAAATAGGGATAGCAGTGCGTTTCCCGCAGGATCAGCGCCAGGGCGTCGTCCGCGATCGCCACATCCTGCTCTTTCGCAGGCTTGGCGATCGCGATCCGCGCGGCGGCGGGAGTGAGCGCGCCGATCTCGGGGAAGTCGAACAGGCGCTCGGCATAGGATTTCGCGCGTCCCATCTGGCCGCGGAGCTGCGGCAGGCCGGCGCCCACGAGGACGACTGGCAGGCGCCGCTGGGCCGTGCGATGCAGCGCGGTGATGAGCGCCGCAAGCTGCTCCTCCTTGACGTACTGCAGCTCGTCAACGAACAGCGCCAGCGCGGTTCTGGCCCGCTGCGCGGCGGCACCGACCACTTCGAGCAGCGCCTGAAGGTCGTGCTCCAGGTCGCCGTTGTCGGCGAGCCCGGGCTCGGGCTCGAAATCAAGCCCCACCTCGATGTCCTGGTACTTCACCTTCAAGGCGCGGACGAAGCCCGCCAGCCCGCGAAGCGCACGCTGTGCCAAGTCCTTCGCCTGCTTATGCCGGGACAGTCGCAAGAGTGCCTGCCGCAACTGCGGCGCGAGCATTGCGGGCAGGGAACGGCCTTCCGGCGCTTCGATACGCAAGGTCTGGATTCCGGCTGCCTCGGCGTCGTCGCGCATGCGGTCGAGCAACACGGTTTTCCCAACGCCCCTGAGCCCCACCATCAGGATGCTTTTCGCCGGAAGACCCCGACGGGCCCGCTCGATCGCGACCCGCACGGTTTCGCGCAGTTCGTCGCGGCCAGCCAGCTCGGGCGGCGGGGTCCCCGCGCCTGGCGCAAAGGGATTGCGTACCGGATCCACGAGGCGAATTATAGCTTAATTAGCGAGTTTATAAGATCCTTATAACATCGCTAATCTCCATCAAAGTTCGCCTCCAGCGCTGGCCAGCGCACCTGCGTGCCGCTCAGGCATACCCCGGCGGCGGCACGAACGCGCGGTACTCGCGCTCGAGCAGCCGCGCGACCCCGATGGTGAGGCGGTCGCCGTACTGCGGGCCGACGATCTGCACGCCGATCGGCAGCCCCTCGGCGTCGAGCTCGAGCGGCGCCACCGTGCCGGGCAGGTAGAACGCGCCCGGGTAGCCCGCCCAGAACATCTGCGTCGTCGAGGGCTGCGGCTTGCCGTTCACCTCGATCATGCGCTCCCAGCGCTCGCCCTCCTGGTTGTGGCGGAACGCCGCGCTCGCCGCCGCCGGGCAAAGCAGCACGTCCCAGTCGCGGAAGAACTCGGCCCACGCCAGGCGCATCTGGTGGCGGCGGTTCGAGACCGCGAGCCAGTCCTTGTGGCTGAGCGTGTTGCCGCGCGCGGCGATGGTCTCGTAGCTCGCGTCCTCGGCCGGGCGCGAGCGCGCGATCGCCTCCTGGCGCGCGAACTGCTCCGCGCTCTGGCGGCCCGAGGTCTCGCTCCTCAGGAGCAGCAGGTAGACGCGGTGCGCCTCCTCGGCGTCGAACGCGGGCCGCGCCTTGTCGGAGACCTTCGCGCCGCGCCTGGCGAGGAACGCCGCCACGCGCTCGATCGCGCCCGAGACGCTGCGATCCACCTCCGCCGTCGGATGCGAGGGCATCACCGCGACCCGCAGGCCGCGGATCCGCTTCGGCGCCGGCCGCGCGAGCGCGAGCTTCCAGCCGGCCGCGTCCACCGCGTCGGGCCCGGCGATGAGGCCGAGGGCGAGCGCGAGATCGTCCGCGCCCCTCGCAAGCGGCCCGATCGCGGAGATGTCGGGCGGCCGCGTCATCCCGGGGAGCGCGTGCCCGTTCATCGCGCAGAGGCCCCAGCTCGGCTTGTGGCCGAAGACGCCGCAGTAGTGCGCCGGCCCGCGGATCGAGGCGCCGATGTCGCTGCCGAGCTCGAGCGCGGTGAGCCCCGCGGCGAGCGCCGCCGCCGAGCCGCCGGAGGAGCCGCCCGGCACGCGCGTGCGGTCCCAGGGGTTGCTCGTCGTGCCGTAGAGCGGATTGAAGGTCTGCCAGTCGGCGAGCCACTGCGGGACATTGGTCTTGCCGAACACGATCGCGCCGGCGCGCTTCAGGCGCTCGACCGCGAGCGCGTCGCGTTTCGCCACGTTGCCCTTGAATTCGGGCAGCCCCCAGGTGGTGGCAAACCCCGCGACGTCGAACGACTCCTTCACCGTCATCGGCAGCCCGTGCAGCGGCCCGCGCGCACCGCGCGTCCGGTCGGCGGCCCGCGCCGCCTTGCGGCTGGCCTCGAGGTCCATGACGCAGATGGCGTTCAGCTTCGCGTTGAAGCGCTCGATGCGCGCGGCGTACCGATCAAAGAGCTCCAGCGCGCCGAGCTTGCGGGCGCGCAGGGCGCGCGCAAGCCTTGTGGCCGGCCAGAAGACGGGATCCAGGGTGGTCATGTGTAAAGTCTCGCTTTACAGTTCGTTCGCCAGGTGCCGGGCGGCGAGCCAGCCGGGAGAATAGGGGTCAGAGCCCTATTTCGCTGCGTTTCCCGGGCGCTTTGGAAATTGGGCCCTGAAAGCAAATCTCCGCGAGGTCCTGCGACGCGCGAGCTCGCCCTCCTCAAGTCCCTTCCGGTACACGCCCGCATCTTATCGGCCATTTGCGGGACCGGCGGCACCAACCCCACGGGATCGCCGCGGGCATCTACCGCATCAACACGCCCATCGCGGCACCGTGATTCTCCTCGCTCGCGTGCACTTCACGATACTTGATGGGCCTCGCAATCAAGCGCGTACGCGATCATCCCGCGCAACACTTCATTTGCGCGATGGCCGATCTCGAGCGAATGGATCTCTGGGGTTGCCCCGTTTCCGTGTACGGCTCAGCGCTTGGGTCACAGCGGTTATCCACAGGCTGCGCGCGGGGCGCCTCGAGCGCTACCGAGCGCGCGGCCCTGTGGGTGACCGCGCGCGCGTGGCGCATTGAATGACGACACCCGAATTCGGCGGGCGGGATTGTTCCGAGGCCCGAACGACGCCGCGTGGGGTCGTACCGGCCCTCGATGAATCCGAACACTGCCATGCGCGCCTGGGCTTTGGTTCTCAAGGTTACACGATCGAGCAGCTCGCACTCCAGCGTCGCGAAGAAGCTCTCGGACAACCAAAAGACTTCCTCGGGTTCGTATCGGGCTCCCGTGCGAACCAGGCCGTGGCCTTTGCCAGGATCTCGCGCTCAACCCGCAGCTTGCGGCTCTCCTTGCGAAGCTGCCCGAGCCCCTCGGGACTACGGCCGGCGTGCTCCAGCTTGATCAACTTCTGCCGCAATTCCGGCGGCGAGGCAGGGCGACCGCGGGGCATCGTGAACCTCCCCTTCGACCAACACTAGAAAGTGTCCGCGAAAGCGGGTCAACTCCATTCCAGACCATCCCGTTGCGCTTGAATCGAAGCAATCCGCAGCCGTCATGGCGAGCCAGGACTTTCACGATCCGGCCGAGGTTGCTCGGGATATCAGCGCTGATCACCACGGCAAGATCGCCAACTCGGCACCTCATTCACATTCCCTCCTTGTTCGCGGCACCGGCTTCGCGGCGCCGCTGATGCAAGGGCATTATCTCGGCGCGGTGGCTCAAGGCGTGAGCCCACTTTCCCGCACCGAAGCCCATAAAGCTGAAGCTACGCAGGACATTCCGACGGCCACTTCAGCGGCAGCAGGCGGTACCGCCACTTCGACCGAGGCACCTGCGTAAGGCGCTTGGCGCTCTTGGGCCAGGTGCTCGGGTCGGGACGCAACGGAAGCCTCAGGCCGTCGCGTGTCATTCCGCCAAAGGGGCCATCACCCCGGACCCATGCCGGAACCGTCGCGTCCATTACGCCACGGCCTCGCTTCGTGAGCGAGATAACGTAGTGTGCGCCCTCGACTCTGGCGCGCAGCAAGCTACGCGGGATGCTGCTGATCGCGTAGTAGCAGTGACGGTACCCCTTAGCTTCGACGCCATTGTCCTTCAGCCATCGATACACCGCATCGGCCAGAACGCGTTTCCGACGCACCTTGCCGCCGGGAACCATGCGCAGATACGCAAGCACCGGGATCATTCGGCGCGTCAGAATCGGTTCGCATGCTTGTGTCCGGAGTTCTTTCCGCACACCTGTTCCCACCCGCCGCATCCCGCCTCACCGCTCAATGTGTTGAAGATCCGGCAACTCTCCGAGCTGCCGCCGGTCAGCGCTCGATCGACCGCTCGCCAACGTGGATGTCACGCGCTCCGATTCCACTCGAGATGCACCAGCTCATGTGTTCCGTGGTCCTCGACCTTCGTCGAGATCGGCCAGTGCACCCCGGTATACCCCTCCTCATTCAGCCGCCGAATTCCGTGCAGGTGCTCCTGCGAGATGCAGCAACCGAGAAATGTAAATGAACCAATCGCGTGCGGGTGCGCATCACAGTAGTGCGCAAGCGCCTCCGCGTTGCAGATGGCGATTTCCTCGCGAAAATTCCCGCTCGCGGAAAGATGCGACACGGCCGGGCTGCGAGCGCCCCATTTTTCCGCAGCATAGGCGATCGCCTCGTACGTGACGTTGTAGTAGAAGTCCCGGTAGGGGCGCCCGTAGATGGGCGTGGCAAATCTCGCGTAGCAACTGGACGTCTCGCAAGGAGCCAGAATCACGCCGCGCAGGCAGCTTCCAGACCGGCGCGACCGGATTGCGACAAGTGTCACCGCCGCGTTGGTCGAGTGGTTCCCGCCCGCGAGTTGGTGGATCTCGTCCTCGGGAACACCAAGATCCCTGGAAAGGAAATGCAGATCCGCCCCGAGCGGGGAGAATCCCGCCAGGGTGGCGACAATATAGGCGTCGACCCGTCCCTCCAGCGCGGCTTCAGCGAGAGTTCCCGAATCGAGGCCGACCAAGGTCGATGTCCCGCCTCGTGATTCGAGTCTTGCGATCGGAATCATTTGCTCGCCGGCACGTGGCAGCTATGAGGGCAATGTAAGTTTACTGGCCGCCCTAGGCAATGACAGGGTCCCCCAACCAATTGCACGCCTGGCCGGCGGCGCCCGACGATTGTCTCGACCGCGAGGCTCAAGGGACGAGCCCGCAAGCGAGATAAGCTGCATCCATGCCCCGATTGCTCAGCGCCAGACTGATAGCGGTCCTCAGGAGCCGTTTCCGCCTCGACTGGAAAGGCATCCACGGCGCCGCACACTGGGCCCGCGTGCGGCAGAACGGCCTCCTGCTCGCCGGGCGGATCGGCCCGGAGGCGAACGTGCGGGTGGTCGAGCTCTTCGCGTTCCTGCACGATTCCTGCCGGCACGACGACGGCCACGACCCGATGCACGGGGCGCGCGCCGCGCAATCGATCGCCGAGCTCGCCGACGAGCTTACCGCGCTGTCGGCCGAAGAGCGGCGGCTGCTCGGCTACGCCTGCACGCACCATTCGGACGGCCTGCTCGATGCGGAGGTCACGGTGCAGGTTTGCTGGGACGCGGACCGGCTCGACCTCGGCCGGGTCGGGTACCGCCCGGACCCGGGGCGCCTGTGCACCGCAGCGGCGCGGAATCGAGAGCTCATCCGCTGGGCCTACGAGCGCAGCGTTCGGCCCTACCGCTAGGCACGCTCACCGCCGTCACCGTGAGCGCGGGGGCGAATCAAGCGGCAGGGACTGCTGGGACGAGGTGTCGTCGAATTCCGGGCGCCGCTCGGCGTCGGCCCCGAGAACCCGGGCGCTCGCGATCTGCGGCAGCGGGATCGCGCGCACCCGCCCGTCGCGGTGATCGACCACGTGCAGGACCCAGCCTTCGCGCCCGAGCTCGATGCGCTGCGGGGAAACCACCCGCTCCTTCGGATTCGAGCTCCAGCCCTCGAGCGTCACGCCCAGCCGCCGGTCGCGCACCAGCGCCTCCGCGACCCGCGAGAACACGGCCGGCGCCGGCTTGGCGAACTCGCCGAACCCGAGCCTCACCTTCCGGTTCAGCCCGAGGCTCGAGAAGTTCCGCTTGTGGACGATCTGCTTGAGCACCCCCCGGAGCGGCTCGACGAATTCCTCCAGGAACCCCGGGTCGATCGAGCGCAGGACGTTGTGCAGCGTGAGCAGGGCGTAGCACTCCTCGGCGGTCAGCATGACGCCCGGGAGCTCTTCGCGCAGGAACACGGAGTCCGCGCGCTCGTCCAGCACGTAGCCGTCGCGCGTCCTGTCATAGACGATCGGATGGCGCAGATCGCGCAGAACCGCGAGGTCGCGGAAGAACGTCGCCTTCGTGACGCCCAGCTGCTCGAGAAAGCGCTTCCTCGGAATTCCGTGCCTGTGGGCACGGAGCATCGTGAAGATCCTCACCAGGCGCGCGGCTTGGCTCATCGTCGCCCCCTTTCCACGCGAAAGCATATGCCGCCGCGGTCTCAGCCGGTGAGACACCCCGCCCGCAATAATGCGGGCCAGCAAGTGGACGAGCGGGGGGCTTGAAGGAAGCTGGATTCCTGCTAGACTCCGCGCCGCCGATTTGAACCAGCTTGCGGGCAGGGGGTGACCCCGAACAGCTAAAGCGGATCGAAACCCGCTGTGGCCTGCCCGAGCGGGTTTTTTGTCGGCCTCGCCGATTTATGCGGCTACTTGCGGGCGAGTAACAAGTGCAGCTAAAGCGCCGGCCCTCCGTGCTTCCGGAGTGCCGGTTTGTCGGGCACAACGAGCAAGGAGGGCATCCAAGATGCGGATCGTCGCAGCGGGTGTCCCGGCCGAGTTCCTTCGTGTTCGCGTGCGGGGTCGTCGGGCAGAGCCCACGCCCCAGAGGCTCAGGCTGCTGGCGTTCGGGGCGCTTCGGCGCATTGCGCGGCCCCTTGGCGACGGCAGCGGAGTCCTCACCGTGGATCTCGAAGGAGCGCTCTATGAGGGCAGCCGGATCAGCGGCAACGCCTTCGTGTGGGTCGAGGCCGGGACAGCAGTGAACGAAGCGTTCTGCGCGCAGTTCGAGGCGCTCGCTAGGATTGAAGCGGCGAGGCTGAAGCGGGCAGCGTGAAGAAAACGTGGGTGTGCAGTCTCAGCCTGTGAGACTGTGCCCGCGTAGGCTGTAGCAGTAGGCAACACTGCCGACCGGAAATCGTGGTGGGTGGCAGTCCGGGAGCTATGGCTCCCCGCGCCGAGTTAAGCAACAACTTGCGGGCGCGCAACAAGTGCAGCTAAAGCGTTGGCAGACCTCCTCCCCCGGGGTCGGCCACGTGCCGACGAACGAGGGGAATTTCATGGAGGTCTGAACATGGATCAGCAGTCCCTGCCTCTGGGCGTAGGCCCGGAGACCACCTCGCAGCCGCACATCCCGCAGCAGAAGGACGATACCCGGCCCCCCGAGCCGACGCTGGACGACAAGCTAGCCGAGCGTTACTCCACCGCCATCGAGGCGCTCGTGCTCGAAGCGGCAAGCGCCGGCAAGGTGCGCCTGCTCGTCGAAGTGATCACGTGGCAGCTGTCGCGCATCGTGGGCGCCTACGGACCCATTGCGGCTGGCCACCTGCTCGAGCGGCTCGGGTACTTCATCTACTACCGGGCCGAGCAGGACCGCGCGCAGGCCGAGGCCGAGGAAGCCAGGAAGGCGGGCTAGAAGCCAAGCTGACCTCCCCCAGAGCCCCTGACGGGCTTGGCCTACCTCTGCCCCTACCAAGCAAGTTAACACTCACGGAACGAAATCTGGAGAACCTATGACCGAGATTCAGACCATTACCGCTGACGACACTCTCCGCTACCCGCGGGTGGCCTCCCGAGCCCTTCGCGCGGCAGCACGCGAATAGGACAAAGCCATGGACACCGGCACCATTGCATCTGCTCCGAATTACCGGTCACGCTGGTACCGCGGAGGGTACACGTCCTTCTACTGCAAACCGGGCACGGTCAAGGAGTTGCGATGCCGTATTTGCAACGCCATTTGCACCGTGGAGCGGAACCGGCTTTGCGCCGGAAGTTTCACCGAGCACATGGCGGGACACAAGAGCCTGCACGACCACTTCTTCTGCCCGCATGTCGGCGAGGGGTGGCATGACTACATCGACGATCTGATAGGCGAAGCGATCGATGCGCAAACCGACAAGTTCAACGCCAGAGAGAAGCGCGAATACCTGCTAGGCGAGCGCCTCAAGCCATGGCCGATTCGCCGGTACTTTCACGTGCTCAAGAACGCGCTGCTTGGTCGCTACGACCAATTGGAGCCCAAGAAATGAACAGCCGGCCCCTTGCGCCCGAACTGAGGGCCTTGGGGCCACACGATCGCGTGACCCCGCCCTTCTCCCTTCCCTATAGGTAGGAACGACTACAACCAACTCTGGAGCGAATATGACCGCAATTACGACCGCAATCCCCGAAGACACCCTGCGCTACCGCATTCAGGCGGAGAAGTCCCTGGCGCAGGAGAAACTGAAGCTGGCGGTGATCGTCACCGCCCTCGTCAGCACGAAGGACGCAGACCATTCGAAAGCCGAGCAGCGCATCCGGGCGGCGCTGCGGCGCTTCGTGAAGGCCGACTGGACGGTCTCGCACGTGCGCCGGCAGGCCGACGCCGTGGGCTACGAGAGGCTGCTGCTTCGGGCGACCGCGCGCGTGAGCCCGGCGCAGAACTACAATCTCGCCGAGCGGGCCCGCAACGCAAGCTCGGAGGGCCTCTCGATCGCGCAGCCCGAGATCGACTACTCGCTCGCCCCCGATCAGGTCGCGGCGACGCTCGAAGAGCTGCGGCTCGATCTGGTGGGCCAGGCGACCGAGCAGGCGAAGGCCTTCAGCCGGAAGACGGGCCGGGCGTGGCGGGTGGGCGACATCGAGTTCGGCGTGCGCGAGGACGACTACCGCTACCGGCAGGCGAGCGCCAAGGGCGCGCTGCGCCAGAGCGGGGAGCTCGAGGAGGACGACGCGCACCACGGCCTGACCGGCGCCGAGAAGATCATCCTTGTCGCCACGGTGACCCTGAAAGCCTCCAGCCCGGCAGGATCGAGGGGAGGCCGCAAGTGAGCCGCGCCGGCAGGGCCAAGCCGCGCAAGGTGCGGCTCGCGTACCGGGTGGTCAGCCCCCCGGACTTCCCGGAAGTGCTCGTCTCCGGCCTGCGGCTCGCGGAGCGCATTCACAGGCTCCACGTCGCTTTGCAGACCTGCAAGACCTGGGGCGAGCTTCGATCCAGCGTCTCGAAACGAGACTACAAGTCGATCGTGGACGACTACTACTGGAATGACTCGGAGAGCCGGCATGTGCCGGCTCCGGACGAACCGTTCGATGCAGAGCTCGTAGGCGGCTACGGGGATGGGGACTACCCGCCGTGGGCAAAGCAACTCGTCGAGCACTACCTGCCATCAGACTTGCTGCAGAAGCACGCAAAGCGGGAATGGAACATGGTCAACGGCAGCTGGTGGACGATCCTGGTCGAGCAATGGGCGGGCCTGAAGCGCGAGCTCGAGCAGCGCGGCTTCAAGCTGGTCGAGCGCAGCGACCTCACCGAGTTTCGATAGGCAGCCATGGCGACTGGAATTCTCGTGGCGTCCACACAAGTCGCGAAGACATGCGTGCACCTTTCGCGCGCGGCGGCCGAGGCGATCACGCAGCCCACGGGCGCGGCGCTCATCTCGATCTCGGACCCGCGCTCGCCGCGGCCGCGGATCGCGCCCGGCGCGTGGCTCGCCTCTCTCGCCCTCCGGTTCCACGACGCCTGCGGCCCCGATCCCGCCCGGCCGTGGCTTCGGCCTCCGCGACCGAGCCACGCGAGGCGCATCGCGCGCTTCGTGCGTAGCCATGCCCGCCAATCCATAGCGGTGCACTGCGAGATGGGCGTGAGCCGCAGCGCCGCGGTCTGCGTGCTGCTCTCGCGGCTGGGCTGGAAGTACGTCGAGGCGCCGCCCTACGGGCTCACCTTCGCCAACGAGCTATTGGTGCGCCTGCTGCTGCTGGAATTCAATCTTCAGGAGACATGCCATGGCACAAGAGACTGAGCGACGCGAGCCGCAGCGCATGCAGTCGTAACGCACCGGGCTCACCTCGTCTCACTGCCCGAACGTCGGGCAGGAGTGGCACGGCACGGTGACCGGACTGGTCGAGGAGGCCCTGCGCGCCCGCAATCGCGCGGGGCTCGAGAGGGAGAATCGGATGCATGCCGAGCGTGCCCGTCGCCGCGGGACCCTCGGCCTGCTCGGCCGAATCGCGGGCTGGCTTCGCGGCGAGGTGGCGCAGGGCTTCGAGAGCACAGGCAATCCGCAGCCACGGACTTGCTACGCGTCGACCGGCACCGCCGAAGCTGGAAGGTCAGCGCCCGAGACGGAATCGTTCCCGCCGGATGCCCTCGACCGCCACGCGTCCTCCAGGGGGTCCTCGCCTGGCACGTATGGCCGGCGAAGCCAGGCGAAATCCCCCCTTTTCAGGAACTCGCCGAACGAGCGCATGAGCCCGTCGTCAGGCACGAGCCCCGCGGCACGGATCGCCTCGCTGTTGTCGGCCGCAAAGGCGCGCAATCCATCGTAGAGCGACTGCCACCTCGGGTTGAGCTGGCTCGCCGGCAGGAAGGTCCGCAGGGCCAGAGAGTCCTCGCCTATTTGTCCCACGAGCAGGCCTTCGTCGGCGGGAACGGCGCACTGCCTGGCGCCCGACGCGAGGCATGCCGATGCCACGGCGTTGACGAACAGCGCCGCGCTCGCCAGGCAGCCGCGGATGACCGGCCAGTCGATGGTGTTGAGTCTCTGGAACATCCGCTCCAGCGCATGGCCGGAGATCCGCACGGGCAGCGGGCGCACGTCGATCAGTTCGATCTGCCCGGGCAGGAACTCGATTCGCAGTTCGCAAATGCCGAGATTCCAGCCCTGGTCGGTCTCCTGAAAATTCGGCTTGTATGCGGACAGCGCGCCTTTGCGGCGGCCTATGTTGCCGCAGACGATGAGCAACGCGTCCCGTTGCAGCATTGCCGAGTAGTTGCGGAACCACTCCCGGTATCCGCGCAAAGTGGCCGGTGCCCGAACGCCCACTTCCTTGAGGCGCCGGAATTCCCTTTCCGAGGCATCGCTGTGCTTGACCGCCGCGGCGCGGACGGCTCCTCTGGCAAGGCTTGCGGTGACGACCATTTCGCCTCCTCGTTCAGCGCACGAAAGGCAATCGGAAAACACGCGCGGGCGCGGCGTGCGGACTCCGAGCCCCGTGCCGCGCACTGCGGCCGCCATGCGACTTGTTCGTGATCGCCCCGCGCATTCCGTCCGCGACCTCCACCGGATCAATGTCCGTCGGACACGCGCCGCAACCGGCTTGTTCCCGCGCCCAAGGGGATGGCACCTGCGAGTGCCCTGGACGATGGGCCGGCTCGCGGCCGCTTCCCCGACGAGCGCGCCACCGTGAGCGCCTCCGGCGCGTAGCAAGGCGCGAGGCGCATGCCGTGGTCGGGACACTGGTCCGTCATTTCCGGACCCCCTTTTCTGCCGCTTGCGCCGGCGCCGCTTCGCCGTGGACCGCCCAGCACTCGCGCAGGGTGTTGTCGTGGATGTCGAGCACCTTGCGCAGCGGCTCCTGGTAGCCGCCGGCGAGGTTCCATGCGACCGGCACGCCGAGCGCCTTCGCCGTCTCGAACACGGTGCGGTCGCGCGCGGCGAGCTGCGCCGTGGTGAGCCAGCCGCCGAGCGGATCGTCCACGTGCGGGTCGGCGCCCGCCTGGAAGAGGATGACGTCGCAGTCCGCCATGCGCCCGACGTACTCCGGGATCTTCGCGAGGAAGCGCGCCGCGTGGCGCGGTTCGTACCACTCGCGGCCCGCGCTGTAGTGCTCGATCCAGGCCAGTCCGAGGCGGCCGATGATCTCGTCGGTGCCGTCGCCGTAGTGGTGGTCGAAGTCCAGGATGCCGACGCGCGCGGCCGCGCCCTCGGCCTTGAGCGCGAGCGCCGCGACGGCAAGCCCGTTGAAGGTGCAAAAGCCCGCGGCCGAGGCGTAGCGCGCATGGTGAAAGCCCGAGCAGGGCGCGATGGCGGCCTTGCCGTTGCGGATTGCCTCGCGCGCCGCGGCGAGCATCGCGCCGCTCGTCCAGGGGAGCGAGGCCGCGACTTCCGGCGAGCGGCTGCCGAAGCCGTTGGCGAGCGTGCCGCCCAGGACTCCGGCGACGAATCGCGGGTCGTGCGCGGCAGCGAGCTGAGCGAGCGTCACGGGCGCGGGCGCGGCGACCGCGAGCGGGATGCCGAGTGCGCGCCAGGACTCGAGCACCGCGGCGGGCTTGGCGGCGCTTGGCGAGAAGCCTTCCGAGTCCGCCACCATGCGCGGCGAGTAGAAGACCGGGAGCGCCCGCATCAGTGCAGCCTGCCCTCGCCGCGCGCGGCCTGCGCTTCCCTGCCCGCGAGCTCCTGCTCGGCGATCTGGCGCAGGTGCCAGCCGAGGCGCGCCTGGATGTCGCCGGCGACATGGATGCCGCCGTGGTGGGCGATCGCCGCGAGCTTCCAGGTGGCGACGTCCACGAATACGTGCAGCATGCGACGGTCCTGCGCATCGCGCGTGATTGCGTTCATCTGCTCCACGAGTTTCGCCTCGTACTCCTCCACGCTGGGCGGCGCCTCCAGCAGCGGCGCCTTCTGCGGCGCCACTGCCGGCATCGCGGCGCGCGATTCGAGTGCCGGCGCGGCGGCTTGGGGCAGGGCGGGCGGCGGGGCCGGCGCATTCCCTGCGCCTCCGGCCGACGCGAAGATCCGTTTCAACATTGCTTTCAGCATCGTTTCGCTCCTTGATCGTTGATCTCTGGCTGCGTTCCCAGCCGAGTCCGGGGTAGCTGCCGGCCGGCCCGCCGGCGCCGTGCCTTGGGCGGCTTGGGGCAAAGGTCCCCTCGCCGCCCGCGGGCGCTCCTCGCCCGCGAAGGCGCGGCTCGAATGGCTTGGGCGCTGCTTCACGAAGGCGGCTTGGCCGCCCTTTGCTGATCGATGCGTGTCATGGTTCGCTCCCCGGTTCGGATTCCGACCGGCCCCCGGGGGGGTATCCGGGAGAGCCGACGCTTTAGCAGCACTTGATGAATCGCCCTGCAAGTTGTCGCTTAACTCGGCGATATGCGCATCATTTCACGTGACACGGCTCACTACGCGAGCCACCGTCCGTTCACGGGATGCTGGCGCCACGCCCCGTATCGGTTGCAGCCGGTTGTCCGGGACCGGGCCGATCTTGCGGCGGTAGATCTTGCCGTTGAGCCGCCAGGTCATTGGCTGGTGACAGGCCACCTTCCAGACCACTCCATCGCGCTTGAATCGAAGCAATCCGCGGCCATCATCGGGAGCCAGAACCTTCACGATCCGGCCGAGGTTGCTCCGGATTTCGGCGCGGATCACCACGGCAAGGTCGCCAACTCGACACTTCATCCACGTCCCCTCGTTGTTCGCCGTATCCGCTTCGCGGCGCCGGTGATGCAAAGGCATTGTCTCGCCGCGGTGGCTCAAGACGTGAGCCTGCGGAAGGGCTACCGAAAATCTCGAGCCAACGCGTTTTCGCGCTGGACTCAGGCACGTTCAAGCCGGGTTCACCGGCCGACGCGCTGCACCACCTCCACGATATCCCGGCTGCGCTTGACCTTGTCGCCCCATGCGTTGGCGGGATCCAGGGTGCTCATGTGTAAAGCCACACTTTACACTTTGCCCGCCAGGTGCCGCGCCGCCAGCCAGCCGAAGGTCATCGCCGGCCCGAGCGTGATGCCGGGGCCGGGATAGCTGCCGCCCATGATCGAGAGCGCGTCGTTGCCCGCGGCGTACAGGCCCGGGATCGGGCGCCTGTTCGCGTCGAGCACCTGCGCGTTGCCGTCGGTGGCGATGCCGTCGTAGGTGCCGAGGTCGCCCACCACCACCTTCACCGCGTAGAACGGCGGCTCGGCGAGCGGCGCGACGCAGGTGTTGGGCTGGATGTCCGGGTCGCCGTAGAAGCGGTTGTAGGCGGTCGAGCCCTTGGCGAACGCGGGGTCCCTGCCCTCGCGCGCGTGGCGGTTGAATTCCGCCACCGTCGCCTCGAGCGCGGCCGCATCGATGCCTGATGCGCGTGCGAGCTCGGCGATCGTCCCGCCGCGCTTGAGGTACCCCGAATCGAGGTGCGGCTTCAGGGGCAGCGGCCGCGGCTTCACGAACCCCAGGCCGTAGGCGCGGATCGCGCGGTGGTCGGCGATGAGCCACGCGCTCGTCTCGTTCTGCTTGAAAAGCGCCTGGATGAAGTCGTGGTAGGAGTTGCCCTCGTTGACGAAGCGCACGCCTTTCCTCGTCACCGCGATCACGCCGGGCTTGGCGCGGTCGATGAAGTGCGGGAACAGGCCCGTACCGCCGTCGCGGCGCCTGACCTGCGATACCGGCACCCAGGCTGCGGCGTTGGGAAGCGTCTCGTCGATCTTCGCTCCGCCTTCCTCGGCCATGCGCAGGCCGTCGCCGGTGTTCGATTCGGGCGCGGGCGAAAAATGCTCGCCGTGCGCGAACAGGCGCGCGCGCCGCGCCGCGTCCTGCGGGAAGCCGCCGCAGGCGAGCACCACGCCGCGGCGCGTCGCGACTTCGATCGTTGCGCCGTCCTTTTCCACCACCGCGCCGCGCACCGCGCCGTCCTGCCTGATGAGCGATCTCGCCGGCGCGCTCGCCCAGAGCTCGACGCCGCAATCGATTGCCGACTTGAGCAGTCGCCCGGCGAGCGCGTTGCCGTTGGTGAGCCGCACGCCGCGCCCGTGCACGAGCGTCGCCGCGGCGTGGCCGATCAGGCGCCGCGCGACGAAGAGGGCCGAGGCGGGCGACTTCGACCAGCGCATGAAGTGCACCAGCTCCGCGCCCGAGCCGATCATGATGCCGAACACCGTCAGCTCCGGAAGCGGCCGGCGCAGTTTCGCGAGCATGGCCCCGAGCGCGCGTCCGTCGAAGGCCTGCGCCACGATCGAGCGCCCGCCCGGCTTGCCGCCCGGCGCGTCGGGGTGGTAGTCGGAAAAGAGCGCCGAGGGGTCGAACTGCACCGCGGTCTCCTTCATGAAGAACTCGACCATGCGCGGCCCGGCGGTGAGAAAGGCGTTCACGCGCTCCGGATCGAACCGCTCGCCCGCTTCGTGCAGCAGATAGGTGCTTGCTTCTTCCAGGCTGTCCTGGATCCCGATCGAGGCCTGCAGCGGGTGGTTCGGGATCCACAGCCACCCGCCCGAGAGCGCCGTGGTGCCGCCGAACTGCGCGGCTTTTTCCGCGACGATCACCTCCAGGCCGAGCTTTCTCGCGGTCACCGCGGCGGCCATGCCGCCCGCGCCCGATCCCGCCACCAGCACGTCGCATTCCACCTTCTTCATCAGGCCCTCCCATTCAACGCTCGCCAGCAGCGCTCGGGCGTCACCGGCATGTCGAGGTCGCGCACGCCGCGGCACCTCAATGCCGAGAGCACGGCGTTCATGAGCGCGGGAAGCGACCCGCTGCAGCCGGCCTCGCCCACGCCCTTCGCGCCCAGAGCATTCGTCGCCGTAGGCACCGGGTGCTCGCCCACGAAGAAGGCGATCGGCGCATCCTCCGCGCGCGGCATAGCGTAGTCCATGAAGCTCGCGGTGAGGAGCTGCCCCGATTCCGGGTCGTGCACCGCGCGCTCGCGGAACACCTGCCCCGCGCCCTGCAGCACGCCGCCGTGCACCTGCCCTTCGACCAGCTGCGGCGAGATCACGTTGCCGATGTCGTCCACCACCGTGTAGCGGGCGATCGTCGCCTCGCCCGTCTCGGGCTCGATCTCGACCTCGGCGACGTGGCAGCCGTTCGGGTAGGTGACGCCGAACTTTCCGCCCGCCTCGCAATCGAGCGGGTGCTTCGAGCCGCCCGCGAGGCGCCGCGCGAGCTGCGCAAGCGACACGGTCATGCCGTTCGCGCTGAAGATGCCGCGATCGAAATGCAGCCCGGCCTCCGATGCGCCGAGCGCTTCCGCGGCGTGCGGCCGCGCTTTTTCCACGAGCGCCGCGGCGAGCAGCTTGCAGGCGCTGCCCTGTCCGAGCAGCGACCTCGAGCCGCCGGTGTGGTTGCCCTCGATCCCCGCCGCCGGGTCGCTCTCCCGGAAGCGCACCTGCGCGCCCGGGAAGCCGCTGCCTTCGCAGAAGATCTGCACGAACGAGGTCTCGTGGCCCTGCCCCGAGGACTGCGCGGTGCTGTAGAGCGTCGCCACGCCCTCGCGGTCGAAGCGCACCGCGGCCTGGTCCTGCGGCGCGCCGCCGCCGCCGCTCGCCTCCAGGTAGCAGGCGATGCCGATGCCGCGCAGGCGCCCCGCGCGCTCCGCCGCCGCGCGGCGCGCAGCGAACCCCGCGTAGTCGGCTGCGCGCAGCGCGTCGTCGAGCACGCCGGCGAAGTCGCCGCAATCGTAGGTGGTGCCGTTGGCGGTCTTGTAGGGCATCGCCCCGCGCGGGACGAAATTGCGCTTTCGCATCTCCACGGGATCCAGGCCGTGCTCGGCGCAGGCGTGGTCCACCAGGCGCTCGATCGCGTAGGCGATGTCGGGGCGGCCCGCGCCGCGGTAGGCCGAAACGGGCGCGGTGTTCGTGTAGGCAAGGCGCGTACGCATGTAGAGCGCCGGCACGGCGTACACGCCGCCCATGGTGACCGCGAGGTTCATGGTCGCCACCCACGAGCCCCAGGGCGAGGCGTAGGCGCCGAGGTCCGCGAGGTTGTCCCAGCGGATCGCGAGGATGCGCCCGTCTGCGTCGAGCGCGATCTCGCCCGCGAGGACGAGCGCGCGCCCGTGGTAGTCGGAGAGGAACGAGTCGCTGCGGCTCCCCGCCCACTTTACCGGTCGCCCGAGCTTTCGCGCCGCGATCATGGCGCACAGGTGCTCCGGGTAGGTCGTGCTGCGCGTGCCGAAGCTGCCGCCGACGTCTTGGGCGACGACGTCGAGCGCCTCGGGCGCGATGTTCGCCGCCGGCGGCACGTGCAGGCGCATGCTGCGCAGGCCCTGCGAGGGCGTGAAAAGCGTGTAGCGGCCGCTCGATGCGTCGTAGCTCGCGGCGCAGGCGCGCGGCTCGAGCGGATTGCTCACCAGGCGCTGGCTGCGAACGGTCAGCCGGCTCGTGAAGCGCGCGCGCGCGAACGCCGCGGCGACCGCCGCCGCGTCGCCCGCCTCGTATTCGAAGGCAAGGTTGCCCGCGATGTCTTCGTGCACGAGCGGCGCGCTGGGGGCGAGCGCGGCTTCGGCGCCCACCACTGCCGCGCGCTCGCCGTACTCGACCTCGATCGCTTCCGCGGCGTCCTGCGCCGCGAACGCCGATTCGGCCACGACGAACGCCACCGGCTCGCCGGCGAAGCGCACGCGCCCCTGCGCGAGCGGCCAGTAGCGGGGCTTCCTCATCTCCTGCCCGCCCACGCCCTTGAACGCTACGCCACCCTGGATCGAGCCGAAGCCCGCCGCGGGAACGTCCGCGCCGGTGAGCACGAGCTTCACCCCCGGCATGGCGCGCGCTTGCGCGGCGTCGAGCGACACGATGTCGGCGTGCGCGTACGGCGAGCGCAGCATCGCGGCGTGCAGCCCGCCGGGAAAGCTCCAGTCGGCGGTGAAACGCCCGCGCCCGGTGAGCAGGCGGTCGTCTTCCCTGCGCACCTTGGGCCTAGAATCCGCTACGGGAGGAAAGCATGCTCGAAAGGATCGCAGAACTCGTCAACCGCGACGAGTGGCTGCTGCGAAAAGGGCGGCATCTCGATGCGGTCTTCATCGTGGATGCGAGCGATTCGCGCTGGCGCGTGACGGTGCACCGCGGCCGCATCGAGCGCGTGGAAAGCGGCCCGTTCGTCACGCCCTCCGCCGACCTCGTCTTTCGCGCCCCGCGCGAGGCCTGGGAGGCGTTTTGGCAGCCGCAGCCGAGGCCCGGCGCGAACGACCTCTTTGCGCTGCTCAAGCGCCGCCTGCTCACGATCGAGGGGAACCTGCAGCCCTTCATGGCGAACCTTTTCTGGTTCAAGGGCGTGCTCGAGATGCCGAGGAGGCTCGCGCGATGAAAGCCGCGATCGAGCCGATCGTCGGGCGCTACATGCGGCTTCCGATCGCGGGGCGCGAGCACCGCGTGTACTTCGAGGAGGCGGGGAGCGGCATTGCGCTGCTTTGCCTGCACACCGCGGGCTCGGACGGGCGCCAGTACCGCGCGCTCATGAACGACGCCGACATCACGCGCCACTATCGCGTCATCGCCTACGACATGCCCTGGCACGGCAAGTCCTCGCCCCCGGCGGGCTGGCAGCGCGAGGAGTACCGACTCACGACCGGGTCCTACGTCGGGCAGATCCTCGCGGTCGCCGAGGCGCTGGAACTGGAGCGCCCGGTGGCGATCGGCTGCTCGATCGGCGGGCGGATCGCGCTGCACCTCGCGCTCGCGCACCCGGAGCGCTTCCGCGCGATCATCGGCCTGCAATCCTCGGCGCACGTCGATCCCTATTACGACATCGAGTGGCTGCACCACCCCTACGCGCACGGCGGCGAGACCTGCGCGGGCGTGGTCTCGGGGCTGGTGGGACCGTCGGCGCCGGACGAGCAGCGCTGGGAGACGCTCTGGCACTACATGCAAGGCGGGCCGGGGGTGTTCAAGGGCGACCTCCATTTCTACAAGTTCGACGGCGACCTGCGCGGCAGGCTCGACGCGATCGACACGAGGAAATGCCCGCTCTACATGCTGACGGGCGAATACGACTACTCGTGCCCGCCGGAAGACACGCTCGATGCCGCACGACGCATCCGCGGCGCGCGCGCCGAGATCATGCCGGGGCTGGGGCACTTCCCGATGAGCGAGAATCCGGAGGCGTTCCGCCGGCACCTGCTGCCGGTGCTCGAGCGCATCCGCAAAGGAGGATGAAATGATCCGCAGAACCATAGTGCTGATCTCGCTGCTCGCGGCCGCGGGCGCCGCGCTGGCGCAGGCTTATCCGAGCCGCCCGGTGCGGCTGGTGGTGGGCTTCCCGCCGGGCGGCGGCGTGGACATCAACGCGCGGCTGCTCGCGCCCAAGCTCTCCGAGTACCTCGGCCAGCAGGTGTTCGTGGACAACAAGCCGGGCGCCGGCACCAACATCGCCAACGAGTTCGTGGCGAAGAGCGCGCCCGACGGCCACACGCTGCTCGTCAACACCGCGGCGCTCGCGATCAACATGTCGCTCTACAGGAATCTGCCGTTCGACGCGCTGCGCGACTTCGCGCCGATCTCGATGTTCTCCGAGAGCCCTAACGTGCTGGTGGTGCCCGCCAAGCTCCCGGTGGCGAACGTGAAGGAGCTGGTCGCGCTGGCAAAGCGCTCGCCGGGAAAGCTGAACTATTCCTCGGCAGGCGTGGGCACCACGCAGCACCTCGCGGCGGAACTGTTGAAGCTCCGCACCGGCACCTACATCGTGCACATCCCCTACCGCGGCAGCGCCCCGTCGCTCACCGCGCTCATCGCCGGCGAGGTGGATTTCAGCTTCGCCAACATCCCCGCGATCCAGGCCCACGTGAAGTCTGGGCGGCTGCGTGCGCTGGGCACGGCCGCCGCAAAGCGCGACCCGCAACTGCCCGACGTGCCGACCATGAAGGAAGCGGGCGTCGACGGCGTGGAGGTCGTGGTCTGGTACGCGGTGTTCGCGCCCGCGGGCACGCCGCGCGAGATCGTGGACAAGCTCGCCGACGGGGTGATCCGCGCGACGCGCGACCCGGAGGTGAGGCGGCGTCTCATCGAGCAGGGCGCGCAACCCGTGGGCAACAAGCCCGACGAGTTCGCCAAGCTCCTGCGCGAGGAAGTCGCGCGCTGGGCGGAAGTCGTGAAGATCTCCGGCGCGCGCGCCGATTGAGCGGGTCGGCCGCCCCGGGCGCCGCGCCCGATGTCCTGCCGCCGGATGCGCGCCTGCGCGCGCCGAAGCGCGCGCTGCCGCCGGGCACGGTGGATTGCCACGCGCACATCTTCGACCGCTTCGAGCGCTATCCCCTCGCTCGCGGCCGCAAGTACTCGCCCCCGCCCTGCACGCGCGAAGCGTGGCTCGCGCTGCACGCCTCGCTCGGCGTAGAGCGCGGGGTGCAGGTGCACGGCAGCCCCTACGGCTTCGACAACTCGATCACCGAGGACTTCCTGCGCGAGCATCCCGGGCGCTTCGTGGGCGTCGCGCAGGTGCCGCCGGATGTCGATGCGGCGCTGCTCAAGCGCCTGGACGCCGCCGGTTTTCGCGCCGCGCGCTTGATGGACCAGTTCGCCACCGGCGCGACCACGAAAGACCTGGAGGCGATCGCGGCGCGGGTCGCGCCGCTCGGCTGGCACATCGAGATCAATCTCGCGCGCTCGGCTGACCTCGCCGAGCTCGAGGCGCGCCTCGCGCGCTGCCCGGTGCCGCTCGTGTTCGACCACCTCGGTCGGGCGCGCGGCGGCGAAGGGCTCGATGCGCCGGGCTTCAAGGCGCTGCGCCGCCTGCTCGCCGAGCGTGACGACTGCTGGGTGAAGATCTCGAGCTTCTATCGCCTCTCGGACGCAGGGCCGCCGCGTTACGAGGACATGCGGCCGCTCGCCCAGGCGCTGCTCGCCGAGCGCCCCGATCGCTGCGTCTGGGGCACCAACTGGCCGCACCCCGGCCTGCACGATTTCGTGCCGAACGACGCCGACCTGCTCGACGTGCTGGAGAGCTGGCTGCCAAACGAGCAGGTGCGCGTGCCGCTCTTCGCCTCGAACGCCGCGCGGCTCTACCGTTTCGCCACCTGAGCCCGGGCAGAATCTTCCCGATCGGGAAGATTTTGCCGCGCGGCGCCCCTGTCAGCAATACAGCTTCGCAACCGCGGGGAAGTACTCGCGGCCGTAGCCGGCGGCGCCGGCGCGCTCGAGCAGCGCGCGCGCATTCTGCGCGCCGGGCAGCTCGACGCCCGCCTGTGCCGCGAGCTCGAGCGCGTAGCCCAAGTCCTTGAGCGCGTACTCGGCGGAGAACGCGCGCTCGGGGAACATTCCGGGGAGCATCGCCTTCATGCGATGGTTGCGGAGCGCGATGCTGTCGGCCGAGCCCTTCGCGAGCGTCTCCAGCGCGAGCTTCGGTTCCAGGCCTGCGTGGCGCACGAGCGCGAGCGCCTCGGCGAGCGCCACCACGTTCTGGAACAGCACCATGTTGTTCACGATCTTCATCGCCTGGCCGGCGCCCGGTGCCCCGCAGTGCGTGATGTCGCTCGCCATGCAGGCGAGCAGCGGCCGGATGCGCGCGAAAACCGGCTCGCTCGCACCGACCATGATCGAGAGCGTGCCCTCCTGCGCCGCCTGGCGCGTGCGCGCCACCGGCGCGTCGGCGAACTCCACGCCACGCGCGGCGAAACTCGCGTGCAGCTCGCGAGCGAGCGCCACCGGCGCCGTGCTCAGGTCCACGATGCAAGCGCCCCGCGCGGCGCGCGCGATGAGCCCGTCGGTCCCCTCGCACACGCTTTTCACTTCGGCGCCGCCGGGCAGCGAGAGGAAGATCACCTGCGCGCGCTCAGCCACGTCGCTCGCGGTGCGCGCGCGCGCGACGCCGGCCTGCGCCAGGCGCTCGAGCGGCGCCCGGTCGAGGTCGAACGCGATCAGCGCCTCGCCGCTCTTCGCCGCGAGGTTGCGGCACATCGGCTCGCCCATCACTCCCAGTCCAATGAAGCCGAGCATCACGCCTCCTTGAGCACCACCAGCCCATCCACCGCCACCGCGCCCTCCCGCTTTACGATCAATGGGTTCACCTCCGCCTCGGCGACCGGCCTGCCCTCTGCGAGCGCCAGGCGCGAGAGCGCCGCCACCGCGCGGGCGAGCGCCCCCTCGTCGCCGCGCGGCAGCCCGCGATAGCCGCGGATCACGGCGAGCCCCTTCACCTCGGCGATCATCTCGCGCGCCTCGGCCTCGGTGACCGGCGCAAGGCGCAGCGCGAAATCCTTGTAGATCTCCGCGAGCGTGCCGCCGGCGCCGGCGAGCACCACCGGCCCTACGAGCGGATCGTCGCGGTAGCCGATGATCACTTCCGCGACGCCCGACTCCATGCGCTGCACCAGCACCCCTTCGATCCGCGCCTGCGGCTCGGCATCGCGCACCGCGGCGAGCATCGCCGGCACGCGCGCATCGAACTCGGTCGCGCTTCCGATGCCGAGCGCGACGCCCCCGGCTTCGGTCTTGTGCGCGATGTCGCGCGAGAGCACTTTCGCCGCGAGCGGGTAGCCGAGCGGATGCGCGTAGCCGGGCGCGCGCGCCACCGCCCAGTCGGCGACCGCGATCCCGAGCGAGGCGATGAGCGCGAGCGCCTGCGCCTCGTCGAGCCTGCCCTCGCGCGGCAGTCCCGCCGGCCACACGGGCGGCGCGATCGCCGGGCGCTCGCGCGGCACGCGCCAGGCGAAGTAGGCCGCGAGCGCGTCGGCGCAGGCCTCGGGCGTGCGGAACGCGGCGACGCCTTCCCTAGCGAGCAGCGCGAGCGAGCGTTCGGCGTGCGGCGTGAGGAACGCGGCGAGCGGCTTTCCGCCCGGCCCTGCGGCGCGCTTCGCCGCGACGATCGGCTCCACCGCGTGCTGCGGGTGGAACTGCGCCGAGGACCCGACCACCGCGAGCACCGCATCGCAGGCGCGCGAGGCGAGCAGCGCCTCGAGCACCGCGCCGTAGCGGCGCGAGGCGGCGCCCATGGTGAGGTCGATCACCGGCCCGCCGCGGTGCGGCACGCCAAGTTCCTCCAGGCGCCGCTCGAGCGCTTCGTCCGCGCCCGCGGACTCGATGCCCGCCACGCCGAGCCGGTCCACCACGCTCGCGGCGCCGCCGCCGGTGGTGGTGAGCACCGCCACGCGCGGCGCGCGGAAGAGCCGCGGCGCGCTGCGCCCGGCGACAAGCGGCGCGATCTCGATCAAGGTTTCCAGCATGTCCACGCGCACGATGCCGCAGTCGTGGAAGTAGGCATCGAGCGCCGCGTCGCTCCCCGCCATCGCGCCGGTGTGCGAGCGCGCCATCGCCTCGCCGAGCGCCGAGCGCCCGAGCTTGTAGGCGACCACGGGCTTGCCCGCCGCGTGGGCGCGCCGCGCGGCGGCGGCGAGCCCCCCGGCGTCGCGCACGGTCTCCAGGAAAAGCAGGATCACCTGCGTCTGCGGGTCGTCGGCGAGCAGGCCCACCAGCTCGCCTGCGCCGAGGTCGGCCTCGTTGCCGAGCGAAACGAGCTTCGCGAACCCCAGGCCCCGCGCCGCTCCGCGCGAGAGCACGGTGCCGAGCAGGGTGCCGCTTTGCGACACGATGCTGGTCGCGCCCGCGGGCGGCGAATCCATCTCCAGCACCGCGTTCACCGTGAGCGCGACGCGGCCGGGCAGGTTGATCACGCCCATGCTGTTGGGCCCGAGGACGCGCACGCCGAGCTCCTTGGCGCGCGCCGCGAGCCGCGCCTGGCGCGCCGCGCCCTGCGGCCCCGCGTCGGCGAAGCCGTCGCTGAACACGGTCATCACCGGCACGCCGCGCCTGCCGCAGTCCTCGAGCGCGCGCTCGACCGCGTCGCCCGGCGCCATGACGAAGGCGTGGTCGATCGGCACGGGAATGTCGGCGACGCTCGCATACGCGCGCTCGCCGAGCACCTCGCTGCGCGCGGGGTTCACCGGCACCACGCGCCCGCCGTAGCCGTGCCGCTTCAGGAACCGCTGCGGGCGCGAAGTGTTCTTGCTGGCGTCGCCCGAGGCGCCGACCAGCGCCACCGCCCGCGGCTCGAACAGCGCCTGCGCGAGCCTCGCGCTCACGGCAGGAGCGAGGATTCGCGCTCCAGGCGCCAGAGCCGCGCGAGCAGCGCGCGCGCCTTCGCCTCGCCCAACACGGGCGCCGCCAGTTCGAGGTACTTGTCCTCGAGCTGCGCATCCGAGAGCGGCGCATCCGGGTCGCCGATGCGGGTCGGCTGCAGGTATTCCTCTCTCCTGCCGTCGCGCGTGACGATGGCGACGCGTGCGGCGCGCTGCCTTGGGAAAGCGGCGTCGAGCTCCGGGTCGATTGCGACCTCGACGCGCCGCATCAGGTCGCGCGTCGCCGGGTCGTTCATGCGCGCCGGCTCGAA
>CAZVHU010000009.1:0-46498 GCA_964627075.1 uncultured Enterobacteriaceae bacterium
GCCGCTCGCCGATGAAGCAGATGCCGGTCGAGTCCTTCTTGGCGTGGTTGGGCAGCCGCGCCTCGGCCGCGATGCGCCGCACCTCGGGCTTCTTCAGGTGGCCGACCGGGAACATGACGCGCGCGAGCTGCGCCTGCGTCAGGCGGTGCAGGAAGTAGCTCTGGTCCTTCGCGCCGTCGGCGCCGCGCAGCAGCTCGTACAGGCTCGCGCCCTCCTCGGCGTCGAGCTTGCGCTCGCGCACCTGCGCGTAGTGGCCGGTGGCGATGCGGCTCGCGCCCAGGTCCATGGCGTGGTCCAGGAACGCCTTGAACTTGATCTCGGCGTTGCACAGCACGTCGGGGTTGGGCGTGCGCCCGGCGGCGTACTCGGCGAGGAAGCTCGCGAACACGCGCTCCTTGTACTCGTCGGCGAAATTCACCGCCTCGAGCGGAATCCCGATCACGTCGGCGGCGGCCGCGGCGTCGATCAGGTCCTGGCGCGTCGAGCAGTATTCGTCCGAGTCGTCGTCCTCCCAGTTCTTCATGAAAAGGCCGACGACGTCGTAGCCCTGGCGCTTGAGCAGCAGCGCCGCGACGGCGGAATCGACCCCTCCGGACATCCCTACGACGACCCTCGAACTCATGAGAAGCTCTTCGACAGGATGTCGAGCGAAAAGTGCCGTCCCGAGAGGTAGTCCTCGACGCAGCGCATGACGAGCGGCGAGCGGTGCATCGGCATGCGCGCGCGCAGCTCGTCGGGGCAGAGCCAGTGCAGCGCAAGGATCTCCTTGTCGAGCGCGCGCCCGGTCTCGGCGCCGTCGAGCCGCCCCCGGAAGCAAAAGCGCAGGAAGGTTACGTCCCTCGCCGCATAGTGCCAGCGGTAGATGCCGACCAGGGCCTCCGGGGTGAAGCGGTGCGCGGTCTCCTCCATCACCTCGCGCGTGCACGCCGCGGCGAGGCTCTCGCCGGGATCGAGATGGCCCGCTGGCTGGTTGAGCACGCGCCGGCCGTCGGCCTCCTCTTCGACCAGCAGGAAGCGCCCGTCGCGCTCGATCACCGCCGCGACGGTGACGCTCGGCCTCCAGACCTCTCTCAAGCGGCCTTGCGGGTGTTGGCGCGGATGAAGTCCGCCATGCGCGCCACGCCCGTCTCGATCGCGTCCTTCGAGGCGGCGTACGAGAAACGCACGTGCTGGCCTTCGCCCGGCACGCGCGCGCCGAAGTGGATGTCGGCGAGCAGCGCCACGCCGGATTCGTTGAGCAGGCGCTTCCTGAACTCCTCGGAGTCCTTGGCGCCGATCCTGCGGCAGGCCTCGGTGACGTTCGGCCAGACGTAGAACGCGCCGCCCGGCACGCGGCAGGTGACGCCGGGGACGTCGTTCAGGAGGCGCACGATCAGGTCGCGGCGCTCGAGAAAGCTCTTTTTCATCGCCTCGGCCGCGTCCTGCGGCCCGTTGATCGCCTCCAGCGCGGCCCATTGCGAGATCTGCGAGGCGCAGGACTCGGTGTTGGTGATCCAGCGCGTGAACACGGGCGCGAGCACCGGGTTCGAGGTGAAGCCGATCCGCCAGCCGGTCATCGCCCAGGTCTTGGAGGCGCCGTCGGAAATGATGGTGCGCTCGTACATGCCCGGGAGCTGCGCGATCGAGAAGAACGCGCCCGCGTAGCAAAGCCGCGAGTAGATCTCGTCGGCGTATACCCACACCTGCGGGTGCTTGCGCAGGATCGCCGCGATCGCCTCCAGCTCCCTCCTGCCGAGAAGCCCCCCGGTCGGGTTGTGCGGGGTGTTGAGGATGAGCAGCCTGGTCTTCGGCGTGACGAGCCTTTCCAGCTCCGCCGGGTCGAAGGCGAAGTCGCGCGCCTCATGCAGGTGGATCGCAACGGGCTTCGCGCCGCAGGCGACGATCTGCGACTCGTAGATCGGAAAGCCCGGGTTCGGGTAGATCACCTCGTCGCCCGCGCCGTGGTCGGTGACCGACAGGATGGCGTAGGCGATGAACGGCTTCGCGCCCGCGCCCACCACCACGTCCTCGGGCCGGATGGGAAGATTGCCGCGCATCCCCGCCATGTACTTCGCCGCCGCCTCGCGCAAGGGGTCGATGCCGGCCGAGGGCGTGTAGCCGTGCTTGCCTTCGCGGATGGCGCGGATCGCCGCCTCCTGCACGTGCACGGGCGCGGGGAAATCGGGCTGGCCGATGCAGAAGCTGATGATGTCCTTGCCGGCGCGCGCGAGCGCGTTCACCTCGGCAAGCACGACGAAGGCGTTCTCGGTGCCCAGTGACCGGGCGCGCTGGCTGAGCTGTGGCATCTCGGGCGCTCGCTAGTTCAGGCTCTGGCAGACGGTCTTCTCGAAATCGTAATAGAGCGGCAGCGCCTTGCGGTCGCAGAATGGGAGAATTTGTGTGAGAAACACGCCGCCGGCGCCGCCCGCCGGGTCGATCCAGAAGTAGCAGTTGCCGAGGCCCGCCCACATCAGGCCGCCCGCAGCGCGCCCCGTGGGCGCGCGCTCCAGGTTCACCTGGAACGACAGGCCCCAGCCCTTTTCCACGTCCGGGAAGAACTCGGCGTCGTTCGATCGTTGCGGGTTTGCCGTTCGCAGCATCGCGACGCGCGCCGCGCCCATCTGGTTCCTCGCCATCAGGTCCACGGTCTCGGGCCTGAGCACCTGCCTGCCGCCCGCCCTGCCGCGGTTGAGGATCATGCGCACGAACTTGAGGTAATCCGCGGCCGTCGAATAAAGCCCGCCGCCGCCCATCTCCACTTCCGGCTCCTGCTGGATTTCCAGGTCGATGACGGCGAGCGCGCCGTCCTCGCCCCGCTGGTGCACTTTCGCCAGCCGCTGGCGCATCGCCGGCGTGATCCTGAACGCCGTGTCGTCCATGCCGAGCGGCGCGAAAAGCTCTTCCTCGAGGTAAGCGCCGAGCTTCTTGCCGCTCACGGCCTCGAGCGTCCTGCCCGCCCAGTCGATGCCGATGCCGTAGTTCCATCGCTCGCCCGGATCGAACAACAGCGGCGCGGCGAACGCGGCCTTGCGGCAGCTGCTCATGCTCGGCGTCCCGGTCGCCTGCTGGAAGCGCCCGATGTCGGCATTCCAGGTCTCGTAGCCGAAGCCGGCGGTGTGCGTGAGCAGGTGGCGCAGGGTGATGGCGCGCTTCGGCGCCCGCAGGCGCGGCGCGCCACCGGCGTCGAATCCATCGAGCACCTTCACCTCGCCCAGCTCGGCGAGCCACCTCGAAGCGGGGCTGTCGAGATCGAGCTTGCCGCGCTCCACCAGCTGCATCACGCCTGCGGCGGTGAGCGCCTTGGTCATCGAGGCGAGCCAGCACACGGTGTCCGGGCTCATCGGCGCGCCGCCACCCAGCACCCGGCTGCCGAAGGCGCCCTCGTAGAGCGTGCGCTCGCGATCGGTCGCCATCGCGACCACGCCCGGAACGTCGCCCTCGTCGACCGCGCGCCGCAACAACGAATCCGCGCGGTCCTTCAGCGCCTTGGTAGCCATCTGCACAAGGTGCTGATTTTAGTCGCAATCCACCGCTACGAAGCGCGCGCCGTCGAACGCGAGGCGCCGGATGCGCCCGCCCAGGTCATCGGCCAGCGGATGGCGCGGATCGCCGGGCAGCGAGATGAATCGCCGCCCGCCCTCGTTCCACACCACCGGCATCAGCACCGGCGGCGGGCGGCGCGTGGCGGCGGCTGCGAGCGCCGCGTCCGCGAACTCGTGGGCCGCGAGCAGTTCGATGCTCCTCGCGGTCGCGGGCGCGAGCAGCATCTCGCCGCGCCGCCAGCGCTCGAGCGCCGCAGCCGGCGCGATCCACAGCCCCTCGGTCGCCTCGTGGCCGTCGACGCAAGCCTCCTGTCCATCGGGTGCACGTGCGAGGAAGAAGCGCGCATCGAACCGCTTCGGCGAGGGCTCGGGCGTCACCCAGCGCAGCCATGGCACCAGCGCCGCTGCGTCGAGCTCGCCCACGAGGCTTGCGAAATCGGCGCCGCCGGCGAGTGCGGCGCGCGCCTCGGTCGCCTGCCTGCCATCGGCGAGCCGCCCGAGCAGCAGCCCTGCCTCCTCGAAGGTCTCGCGGATCGCGGCGACGAAGAAGCCCGCCGCGCGCGGTGCGGGGATGCGCTCGCCCAGCCGCTCGCGCAGGGTCTCGGCCGGCGCCGTGAGCAGCGCGCAGGCGCCTTGCGCGCAGTCGGCGTCGTCGAGCTTGCCGCCGGGGAAAACGTGCGCGCCGGCCATGAAATCCACCATGCGGCTGCGCTTGACGAGGTAGATCTCCATGCCGCGCGCGCCGTCGCGCAGCAGGACCACGGTCGCGGCATCGCGCGGCGTCACGGGGGCAGTCATGGCGGCATTGTCGCAAGGCGACGCGGTGATAGCATCCGGCGGCAGCAAAACGAGTTGATCCGGACGCACCTGAAGGTGCGCCGGACCAACCGCGCGCGATGGAGCGGGCGCCGAGCGCCGCTCATCGCGCGGGACGGGGCGGGACTCGGAGATCGGGAAGCGCGTGGCGAGGGAAGAGTTCGAGGTCGTCATCGTGGGCGCGGGATTCGCGGGGATGTACATGCTCCACCGCGCGCGCGGCCTCGGCCTGACTGCGAGGCTCTATGAGGCGGCATCGGGCGTGGGCGGCACCTGGTACTGGAACCGCTATCCCGGCGCGCGCTGCGACATCGAGAGCCTGGAGTACTCCTACCAGTTCTCCGAGGCGCTGCAGCAGGAGTGGCGCTGGACCGAGCGCTACGCCGCGCAGCCCGAGATCCTGCGCTACGCCAACCACGTCGCCGACCGCTTCGGCCTTCGCCCCTGCATGCAGTTCGACACGCGGATCACCGCCGCGGCGTTCGACGAGCCGAGCTCGCGCTGGAACCTCGGGACGAGCCGCGGCGAGCGGGTCAGGGCGAGGTTTCTCGTCATGGCGACCGGGTGCCTGTCCAGCGCCAACCTGCCCGGGATCGAGGGGCTCGAGAGCTTCGCCGGCAGGACCTACCACACCGGGCGCTGGCCGCACGAGGAGGTCGACTTTACGGGGCTGACAGTCGGGGTGATCGGCACTGGCTCGTCGGCGGTGCAGTCCATTCCCATCATCGCCAATCAGGCGCAGGAATTGACGGTCTTCCAGCGCACCGCCACCTACTCGGTGCCGGCGCGGAACGCCCCGCTCGACCCGGCCTACGAGGCGCAGGTCAAGGCCGACTACAAGGGCTTTCGCGCGCGCAACAGCCTGATGCCCAACGCCTTCGGCTCCAACACCCCGAGGAACGAGTCTTCCGCCCTTGCCGCCACCGCGGAGGAGCGCGAGCGCGCCTACGAGGCGCGCTGGCGCAAGGGGGGCCTGTTTTTCCTCGGTGCGTTCGGCGACCTGATCCTGGAGGAGCGCGCCAACCGCACCGCCGCCGAGTTCGTGCGCGCGAAGATCCGCGCCACCGTCCGCGACCCCCGGGTCGCCGAGCTGCTTTCGCCCCGGCAGGCGATCGGCTGCAAGCGGCTGTGCATCGACAGCGGCTACTACGAGACCTTCAACCGGCCCAACGTGCGCCTGGTGGACGTGAGCCGCGCCCCGATCGAGCGCATCACCCCGACCGGGCTGCGCACCGGGGGGCGCGACTACGCGCTCGACGCCATCGTCTTCGCCACCGGGTTCGACGCCATGACCGGAAGCCTGCTCGCCATCGATTTCCGCGGCCGGGGTGGCCGCCGCCTCTCCGACAAGTGGCAGGCGGGCCCCCGCACCTACCTCGGGCTGGGGGTGGAGGGTTTCCCGAACCTCTTCCTCGTCACCGGCCCGGGCAGCCCCTCGGTGCTCACCAACATGATGGTCTCGATCGAGCAGCACGTGGACTGGATCGCCGAATGCATCGCCTGGCTCCGGGCGCAGGGGCGGCGGCGCATCGAGGCGAGCGCCGCCGCCGAGGACGCCTGGGTGGCCCACGTCAACGCGGTCGCCGACCGCACCGTCTATCCCCTGTGCAACTCCTGGTACCTGGGCTCGAACGTCCCCGGCAAGCAGCGCGTGTTCATGCCGCTCGTCGGCTTCCCGCCGTACGCGGAGAAATGCAAGGCGGTCGCGGCGGCCGGCTACGAGGGCTTCGCGCTCGCGTGAGCGCCGCGCCCGGTTATGATTCGCGCATGCTCGTAAATTGCGTCGCCTACCGTGACGGCAAGAAGGTGGCCGACATCGAGCCGCGCGAGATCCGCGGCTACCTCGCGCGCCCCGACTGCTTCGTGTGGATGGCGCTCAAGGACCCGAGCGAGGCCGAGCTCGAGGCGATGCAGAAGGAGTTCGACCTGCACCCGCTCGCGATCGAGGACGCGCGCCACGGCCACCAGCGCCCCAAGATCGAGGAGTACGACGACGACCTGTTCGTGGTGATGCAGACGCTCGAGGCCTCGGGCGACGAGGTGCACGTCGGCGAGGTGGACGTGTTCGTCGGGCGCAACTACGTGCTCTCGGTGCGCAGCCAGAGCGGGCGCGGCTTCCAGGACGTGCGCGCGCGCTGCGAGCGCGAGCCCGAGCTGCTCAAGCACGGGCCGGGCTACGTGCTCTACGCGCTGATGGACGCGGTGGTGGACCGCTACTTCCCGCTCATCGACGCGCTCGAGACCGAGCTCGAGTCGCTCGAGGCGAACATCTTCACCGGCAAGGGCCTCGCGCGCGACAACATCGAGTCGCTGTATTCGATGCGGCAGAAGCTGACCACGCTCAAGCACGCCGCCGGGCCGCTGCTGGAAGGCGTCGGCAAGCTCTACGGCGGGCGCGTGCCGCCGATCTGCCAGGGGCTGCAGGACTACTTCCGCGACGTCTACGACCACCTGGTGCGCATCAACCAGGCGATGGACAGCATGCGCGACACCGGCGCCACCGCGATCTCGGTGTACGCGGCGATGGCAAGCGTGCAGCAGGGCGACACCACCCGCAAGCTCGCTGCCGGCGCGGCGCTGGTCGCGGTGCCGACGATGATCGCCGGCGTCTACGGCATGAACTTCAGGCACATACCGGAGCTTTCCTGGGAGTTCGGCTACCCGCTCGCCTTGAGCCTGATGGTCGGCCTGGACCTGCTGCTGCTATGGCGATTCCGCAAGGCGGGCTGGCTGTAAGGCGCCGGCTCCTGGTCGCGGCGCTGGCGGTGCTCGGCGCGGCGGTCGCGCTGCCCGCGGCCGCGCAGCACGGCGCGCAGCCGCACCACCGGAGCTTCGACGATGCCGAGAAGTGGTCGAAGGTCTTCGACGACCCGGCGCGCGACGCCTGGCAAAAGCCCGCGCAGGTGATCGCCGCGCTCAAGCTCCCGCCCGATGCCGCGGTCGCCGACATCGGCTCGGGCACGGGCTATTTCGCGGTGCGCCTGGCGCGCGCGCTGCCGCAGGGCAGGGTGTTCGGCGCCGACCTCGAGCCGGACATGGTGAAGTTCCTCAACGGGCGCGCCGCGAAGGAAAAGCTCGCCAACCTCTCCTCGCACCTCGCAGCGGAGGACGACCCGAAGCTGCCGGCGCCGGTCGACCTCGTGCTGGTGGTGGACACCTATCACCACATCGGGCAGCGCCCGCGCTACTTCCGCGAGCTGCGCGCCTCCCTCAAGCCCGGCGGGCGCGTGGCGATCATCGACTTCAGGCTCGAATCGCCCACCGGCCCGCCCGCGCGGCACCGCGTGCCGCCGAAGGCCGTCGCCGAGGAAATGGCGCTCGCCGGCTACCGCGAGGCCGAGCGCCACGAGTTCCTCCCCAACCAGTACTTCCTCGTCTTCGCGCCGCGCTAGGCGCCCAGCTTCAGCTCGGCGCGCACTGCGTCCCAGGGCACCGCGACCAGGCCGTCGCGCCGGCGCTCGATCAGGCCCAACTGGACGAAGCGCGCCACGTCGCCGTGCACGTTCTTGTAGTCGCGCCCAAGACGCCTGGCGAGCGCGAAGATCGTCATCGGCCCTTCGGCCCGCAGGCGCTCGAGCATCTGCCAGCGCCTGAGCGTGAGGTTCGCCAGCAGCGCAGGCAGGTCGGAAAACAGCACCGCGTAGAGCGGCTCGCCCGCGCCGCCCGCCGCCGCGCGGTTCCACGTGTCCTCGAAGCGGTCGAGTGCATCCGAGGCCGTTCCCACCCGCGTCTGGACGACCCTGCTCATGGGAACAGGGGGCGCGTGCCCCTTCCGGTCGAAGCACTCGGGGCCTTCCCGCGCCCCCCGTACCCCCCGAGCGCGCTCGTGGGGCTTGTCACCGCAGAACTGCTCCCATGTCGCGTTCGAAGTCGTAGCGCAGCTGCTCGACCGAGCGGAACGCATAGGGCGTGGCGCGCCCGGCGAGCGTGCGCAGGTGGCCGCGCGGCGTCTCGTTGTCGTAGCGCACGAGGCTCCCGCCCGCGCGCTCGCACTCGAGCCGGTACTTGAGGCCGCGCGCATCGCGCCACAGCCAGATGCCGAGCAGCGCGCCGCCCGTGCCGAGCGCGCGTGCGTGCAGCAGCATCGCCTGCAGGGGGACGGGGGGCGGCGACATATGGTATAGCATACCATACTCCGACAGGCGTAAAATGCACGCCATGGCGACCGGCGGCGGCTTCTTCGACCTCTACCGCCACGGCTTCGTGCGCGTCGCGATGGCGACGCCCGCGGTGCGCGTGGGCGATCCCGTGTTCAACGCGCAGGCGACCGAGGCGCTGATGCGCGAGGCCGCGCGCCGCAAGGCGCTGGTGTGCGTGTTCCCGGAGCTGGGGCTCTCGGCCTACACCTGCGAGGACCTGTTCCACCAGCAGGCGCTGCTCGAGGGCGTCGAGCGCGAGTTCGCACGGCTGCTCGCGCGCACGCGCAACCTGCCGCTCGCCGCGTTCGTGGGCCTGCCGGTGCTGGTGGACGGGCTGCTCTACAACTGCGCCGCGCTCATCTGCCGCGGCCGGGTCCTCGGCGTCGCGCCCAAGACCTACCTGCCCAACTACCGCGAGTTCTACGAGCTGCGCCAGTTCACGCGCGGCGACGTCGCCATCCGCCACGAGGTGACGCTCGCCGGCCAGGCCGCGCCCTTCGGCACCGACCTCGTGTTCCGCCACGCCGAGCAACCCAAGCTCGCGATGTTCGCCGAGATCTGCGAGGACCTGTGGGTGCCGGCGCCGCCCTCCTCGTTCGCCGCGCTCGCCGGCGCGACCCTCATCGTCAATCTCTCGTCCTCCAACGTGGTGGTCGGCAAGCACCAGTACCGGCGCGAGCTCGCCTCGAACCAGTCGGCGCGCTGCATCGCCGCCTACCTCTACAGCGCCGCGGGCGCCGGAGAGTCCACCACCGACCTCGCCTGGGACGGCCATGCGATGGCGTACGAGAACGGGACGTTGCTCGCAGAGTCGCGGCGCTTCTCCAGCGAGCCGCAGCTCACCGTGGCCGACGTGGACCTCGATCGGCTGCTCGCCGACCGGATGCGGCAGGGCTCGTTCGGGCAATCCGCGCGCCGGCACGCGAAGGAGACGACGCGCTTTCGCGACGTGCCGTTCTCGCTGCCGCTGCCGCGCGGGCGGCTGCCGCTCGAGCGGCAGGTGGCGCGCTTCCCCTACGTGCCCTCGGACCCGGCGACGCGCGACGCGCGCTGCGAGGAGGTCTACCGCATCCAGGTGAACGGCCTGGCGACGCGCATGCGCGCGAGCGGCACGAAGAAGCTGGTGATCGGCATCTCCGGGGGCCTCGATTCGACGCAGGCGCTGCTCGTGTGCGCGCGCGCGATGGACGAGCTGGGGCTGCCGCGCTCGGGCATCCTCGCCTACACCATGCCGGGCTTCGCCACCACCACGCAGACGCGCTCGACCGCGTGGCAGCTCATGCGCGCCATCGGCGCGACTGCGGAAGAGATCGACATCCGGCCCTCGTGCATGCAGATGCTGAAGGACCTCGGCCACCCGTTCGCGAAAGGCAGGAAGGTCTACGACATCGCCTTCGAGAACGTGCAGGCGGGCGAGCGCACGAGCCACCTTTTTCGCCTCGCCAACCACCACGGCGGCATGGTGGTGGGCACGGGCGACCTCTCGGAGCTCGCGCTCGGCTGGTGCACCTACGGCGTCGGCGACCAGATGTCGCACTACAACGTGAACGCGAGCGTGCCGAAGACGCTCATCAGGTACCTGATCGGCTGGGTGGCGAACTCGGGCCAGTTCGACCGGCAGGTGGCGAAGGCGCTCGAGCGCGTGCTCGCCACCGAGATCAGCCCGGAACTCGTGCCGGGCAAGAGCGACGACCAGCCGGCGCAGCTCACCGAGCGCGTGATCGGCCCCTACGCGCTGCAGGACTTTCACCTCTACTACACGCTGCGCTTCGGCTACACGCCCGCCAAGGTCGCGTTCCTCGCCTGGAACGCGTGGCGCGGCAAGGACGGCTACCGGCTGGCCGAGATCCGCGGGTGGCTGCGCGTGTTCCTCGAGCGCTTCTTCGCCACCAGCCAGTTCAAGCGGAGCGCGCTGCCCAACGGCCCGAAGGTCGGCTCGGGCGGCTCGCTCTCGCCGCGCAGCGACTGGCGCGCGCCCTCCGACGGCAACGCGAGCGCCTGGCTCGCCGACCTCGCCCGCGTGCCTTCGGATTGAAAAAGGGTCCTGACCCCTTTTTCTCCCCCTATTGGGGCTTGATGCCGGCGGCGTTGAGGATCTTCTGCGTGTCCTCGATTTCCTTGCGCACGAAGGCGGTGAACTCGGGGACCGTGAAGCTGCCAGGCTCGGTGCCGAGCTTGGTGAGCCGGCCGCGCAGGTCCGCGCTCGCGAGCGCCGCGTTCACGTCCTTGTTGATCTTGTTCGCGAGGTCGGCAGGCATGTTGGCAGGTCCCCAGAGTCCCACCCACAGCGTGTAGTCGAACCCCGGATAGCCCTGCTCGGCCACCGTCGGCACGTTGGGCAGGAGGCTCGAGCGCCTGGCGCTCGAGACCGCGAGCGCGACCGCCTTGCCGCCGTTGACGTGCGGCAGCGCCGCGTTGAGCGGCGCCCAGTAGCAGCACACGCGCCCGCCGATGGTGTCGCCGATCGCCTCGGGCGTGCCCTTGTACGGGACGTGCTGGACGTCGATACCGGTCATGATCTTCAGCTTCTCCAGGTTGAAGTGCGTGCCGCTGCCCACGCCGGCCGAGGAGAAGTTGAGCTTGCCCGGATTGGCCTTGGCCGCCTTGACGAAGTCGGCGAGCGACTTCCAGCCGGTGTCGTTGCCGGTGATCAGCACGTTCGGCCCGCCGCCGAGCAGCGCCAAATTGGTGAAGTCCTTGAGCGTGTCGTAGGGCAGCTTGGCGAAGATGCCGGGGTTCGCCGCGTGCGCCGAGGAGTTGGCGAGCAGCGTGTAGCCGTCGGGGTCCGCCTTCGCGACCATCGCCGAGCCGATCGAGCCGCCGGCGCCGACGCGGTTCTCCGCGACCACCGGCTGGCCCCACATCTCCTGCAGCTTCGCCGCCACCGCGCGGCCGATGATGTCGGTCGAGCTGCCGGGCGTGAATGCGATCACCAGCCGCACCGGCTTGCTGGGAAAGCCCTGCGCCGAGGCCGAGGCCGCGACCAGCGCCGAAGCGATTGCCACCGTCCACCTAAGAAAGCCCATCTCCCACCTCCACGTTTTCGGGTCTCAGTTCAATGCCTGAAGCCTGCGCCTGCTGCAGCAGCAATGTAGCAAAGTCCTGCTCGGTCCAGCCACGCCCCATGAGCTGCTGGATGAGGTCGCGCGTCATCGAGGCGAGCGGCATCGGCACCTCGAACCGGCGGCCCGCGTCCAGCCCCAGGTCCATGTCCTTCCTGAGCAGGTAGGGCGTGAAGGTCACCTTGAAGTCCAGGTTCACCAGCGCCGGGGTCTTGTAGCGCGAGAAGGTCGAGCCCATCACGCTCTGGTTCATGAACTCGAGAAAGGCGTGGCGCGGCACGCCCGCCTTCTGCGCGAGGATCGTGACCTCGGCGAGCGACTGGATCACCACGCCGAGGAACACGTTGTGGCAGATCTTGACGATCCTCGCCAGCTCGCCCTCGCCTACGTAGCTCGCCGCCGGCCCGATCATCTTGAGGTAGGGCAGCGCGGCGTCGAACGCCTTGCGCGGGCCCGAGCACACGAACGAGATCCTGCCCGCCTTGATCACCTTGGCGTTGCCCGAGACCGGCGCCGCGAGGTACTCGATGCCGCGCGCGGCGAGCAGCTTGCGAAGCTCGGCCGAGCCCTCGAGCGAGATCGAGGAGCACTCGATCACCATGCGCGGCGTCTTCTTCGCCCCGTGGAGCATCGCGCCCATCACTTCTTTCACATCGTCCCAGGTCGACACCATGCAGAACACGATGTCGCGCGAGGCGAGCTGCGGCAGCGAGTCCGCGACCTTGGCGCCGTATTTCCCGAGCGGCTCGGCCTTGGCGCGGGTGCGGTTCCACGCGAGCACGTCGGCGCCACCCTTTGCCAGGCGCGCCGCCATCTCGTAGCCCATGCGGCCGGTGCCGATCCAGCCGACCGACAGCTTCCCGCTAGTAGGCATTCGCCACCGGCAGCTCGTCCGCAGGGTAGAGCGAGATGATCTTCGCGCCCCCGGGGGTGAGCACGACTTCCTCCTCGATCCTCGCCGCAGACACTCCGTCCTTCGCCGGGCAGAAGGTCTCCACCGCGAACACCATTCCCGCCTTCAGCTCGTAGGGCTCGATGAAGGAATTGAGGCGCGAGATCAGCGGCCGCTCGTGCAGGCCCAGCCCCAGGCCGTGGCAGAAATTGAGGCCGAACGCGGCCATCTCGGTCTCGAAGCCGATCTCGGTGGACTTCGGGAACATCTTCGCGACCTTGTCGGTCGTGATCCCGGGCCGCAGCATCGCGATCGCGTCGTCCATCCACTGGCGCGCGCGCTTGTAGGCGTCCTTCTGCGCGGGCGTCGCGCGCCCGACCGCGAAGGTGCGGTAGTAGCAGGTGCGGTAGCCGATGAAGGAATGGATGACGTCGAAGTAGGCCTGGTCGCCGGGGCGGATGAGGCGATCCGTGAAGTTGTGCGGGTGCGGCGAGCAGCGCTCGCCGGCGATCGCGTTCACCGCCTCGACGCAATCCGAGCCCATCTCGTAGAGGCGCTTGGCGGCGAGCGCCACGATCTGGCTCTCCTTCACGCCGGGCTTGAGCTCGGCGGCGATGTCCTGGTAGACGCCGTCCACCATGCTGGAGGCGATGTTGAGCAGCGTGATCTCGTCGTGGCTCTTCACCTCGCGCGCGTAGAGCATCATCTGCTGCGCGTCGCGGATCTCCAGGCCCTGCTCCTGCAGCGCGAACAGCATCGCCGGCTCGCACACGTCGAGGCCGAGCGGCATCCCCGCCACGCCTTCGCGCACCAGGATGTCCTTGATCTCCTTCGCCGCCGCCTCGAACAGCCCCACCTCGGGCCCGATCGCGCCGCGCATGCCGGGGTTGCCCGCGCGCACGTGGTCCTCGCGCAGCCAGGGGCAGTAGAGCCTGTGGTGGCGCGCGGCCGAGCCGAAGTCCCACACCCAGGGCTCGCCCGTGCCGGTGAGCAGGCAGTAGCGGATGAGCTTGTCCCGCGCCCACTCGCCGATCACCGTCGAGGAGATGTAGCGGATGTTGTGCTGGTCGAAGCACAGCACCGCGCCCAGGCCCGACTTCGCCAGGCTCTGGCGCGTGCGCGCAAGGCGGTACCTGTGCAGCCGCCTGAAATCGACGCGCTCCTCGAAATCCACCTGCGTGATGCCCGGCGCCTGCAGCGGCCGGTGCCAGCGGTGGCCGGGATCGAGATCGGCTTCGTCTACGGGGATGAATTGCGGACTGCCGGTCTTCTTTGCCATGTCGCCTCGCGAGCGGCAAGGATAACCATTTATCATCTGGCCGTCATGGTCCGGGCCGCATTGCTGGCGATCGTGCTGGCTGCTTCCGCCGCCGCGGCGCAGGAGTCCAGGCGCGAATACATCTACGGCGGCGAGCTGATGAGCCGCAAGGAGCGCGACCGCTACCGCGCGGAATTGGGCGCCGCGAAGGACGCGGAAAAGCAAGAGCGCGTGCGCGCGCAGCACCGCGAGCGCATGCAGAAGCGCGCCCGCCACCGCGGCGTGACGCTCGACGAGCAGGGCGTGGTGCAGAAGAAATGAGGGCGCAGTGGCCGGCGATGCTGCTCGCGGCGCTGCTCGCCGCGCGGTTTTCCGCCGCCGCGGCGGGCGACCCGGAGAAAGGCAGGGTTCTCCACGACTCGTGCCTGCAATGCCACGGCACCGAGGTCTACTTGCCGCCCAAGCGCAAGGTGAAATCGCTGCGCGAGCTCGAGCGCGAGACCGTGCGCTGGGGCGACTACTACAACCCCAGGCTCAGCAAGCAGGAGATAGCCGACCTGGTGGCGTGGCTCAACCGCGACTTCTACAAATTCGCCGACTAGCGGCGTTTGCCCGGTTGCCGGCAATGCCGCTCGAGCCACGCGGCCAGTTGGTCCTCGGAGAGCTTGCCTGCGGCGAGCGCCATGAACGTCAATACTGCGTCTGCTTCCGGCGCCGCGACTGTCCGCCCGTTCAATTCCAGGAACGTGAAGCAGCACACCAGGGCGGTGCGCTTGTTGCCGTCGATGAACGGATGATTGCGCGCGATGCCGAAGGCATACGCGGCCGCAAGATCGAAAACCGTCGGCTTGCCGTAGGCGGCGCGGTTGCGCGGACGGTGCATCGCCGATTCGAGCAGTCCCGCGTCCCGGACCCCGGGACTGCCGCCGAATTGGGCGATCTGCTCGGCGTGGAACGCGATCGCGTCGCGCACGTCGAGCCAGACGCGCTTCACTTCGCCAGCTCTTTGAGCGCGTTCCGGTAGCGGCGGCTCACCCGCCGCGCCGCCTCGAGCTTTTTCTCGAATTCGGGGTCGTAGGCGCTCAGCTCGATGCCTTGCGGCGTCTCCGTATAGGAGAGCTCGTCGCCCTTCGCCACCTTCAGGCGCGTCGTCAATTCCTTTGGGAAAATGACCGCGAGCGAGTTCCCGACCTGCGTCACCTTGAGCCTGGCCATCGTCTTGCGCCTCCTTGCGCCGTTATAACTAATATTATAACAGCGCGCCAAGGCCAGCGACCGCGGGCCTCAGGCCGCCGTTGGCTCGTCCCCTGCCCGCGCCAGCTCGCCGATCGCGGTCTGCACCGCGTCCTCGACGCGCTCGAGGAACACGATCTGGAGCCTCTCGCGCGCCGCGGCGGGCACGTCCTCGAGGTCCTTCTCGTTGCGCCGCGGCAGCATCACGGTGGTGATGCCGGCGCGCAGCGCGGCAAGGAGCTTTTCCTTCACGCCGCCGATCGGCAGGACGAGCCCCCGCAGCGAGATCTCGCCGGTCATCGCCACGTCGGCGCGCACCGGCCTGCCGGCGAGCAGCGACACGATGGCGAGGAACATCGCCACGCCCGCGCTCGGGCCGTCCTTGGGCGTAGCGCCCGCGGGCACGTGCAGGTGCAGGTCGGCCTTGTCCAGCGCCTCGCCCGTCCAGGTCTTGGCAAGCGTGAGCGCGGCCTGCGCCGACTCCTTCATGACTTCGCCCAGCTGCCCGGTGAGGATGAGCTTCCCGGAGCCCGGAACCTTGGACGCCTCGATGAACAGGATGTCGCCGCCCACCGGCGTCCAGGCAAGACCCGTGGCCACGCCGGGCAGCGCAGTGCGCAAAGCGGTTTCATTCTCGAACTTGCGCGCGCCGAGAATGGCATGCAGGTCGGGCGCGTCGATCGCCACCGACTCCGCCTTGCCCTCGGCGATCTTCATCGCCGCCGAGCGCAGCACCGAGCCGATCTCGCGCTCGAGGTTGCGAACGCCCGCCTCGCGCGTGTAGTCGCGCACGATCGCCGCGAGCGCGGCGTCGGTCACGCTCGCCTGCCCGGGCTTGAGGCCGTTCGCTTCCATCTGGCGCTTGACCAGGTAGCGCTTGGCGATCTCGAGCTTCTCCTCCTCGGTGTAGCCGGGGAGCTGGATCACTTCCATCCGGTCGCGCAACGGCCCGGGGATCGTGTCGAGCACGTTCGCGGTGGCGATGAACATCACCTTCGAGAGGTCGAAGTCGGCCCCGAGGTAGTTGTCGCGGAATTTCGAGTTCTGCTCGGGATCGAGCACCTCGAGCAGCGCGCTCGACGGGTCGCCGTGAAAGCCCCCTGCGCCCAGCTTGTCGATCTCGTCCAGCATCAGCACGCCCGAGCGCGACTCGGCGCGCCGGATCGCCTGGATGATGTTGCCGGGCAGCGCGCCGATGTAGGTGCGCCGGTGGCCTCGGATCTCGGCCTCGTCGTGCGTGCCGCCGAGCGCGACGCGCTGGAACTTGCGCCCCGTGGCGCGCGCGATCGACTGGCCGAGCGAGGTCTTGCCCACGCCCGGCGGCCCCACGAAGCACAGGATCGGGCTCTTGCCCCCGGGATTGAGCATTCTCACCGCGAGATGCTCGAGGATGCGGCGCTTGATTTTCTCGAGCCCGTAATGGTCCTCGTCGAGCACCGCGCGCGCGGCGGCGATGTCGATCGCCTGCGCGTCCTCGGCCTTCCAAGGCAGCTCGGCCATCCACTCCAGCCAGGTGCGCAGCATCGAGGCCTCGCCGCTGCCGTCCTGCATGCGCTCCAGGCGCTTGAATTCCTTGCGCGCGCGCTTCGCCGTCTCCTCGGGCATGCCCGCGGATTCGATCGCCTTCTTCAGCTCTTCCAGCTCGGCGGCGGTATCCTCGCCCTCGCCCAGCTCGCTCTGGATCTGGCGCATCTGCTCGCGCAGCACGTGCTCGCGCTGGCGCTCGTCGAACTGCTTCTTGGTCCGGTCGCCGATCTCCTTGGAGATGCGCAGCACGCCGACGCGCTGGCCGAGCAGCGCGATCACGCGATCGAGCCGCGCGCGCAGGTCGAAGGTCTCGAGCACCGATTGCTTCTCTTCGTTGGTGACGTCGAGGATGCCCGTCACCATGTCGGCGAGCGCTCCCGGCGCGTCCATCGCCTGCACCACGCCCGCGAGGTCCTCGGGCGCACCCGGCAGCAGCTTGATCGCCTCGAGCGCCTGCTCCTTCAGCTGCAGGAAGCGCGCCTCGATCTCGTCGCTCTTCTCCTCGGTCTCGTGGATCCAGGCGACCGAGGCCACCAGGAACGGCCAGCCCTCGAGGAACTCGACGACGCGGAAGCGCGCCTGGCCCTGCACCATCATGTGGTGCGCGCCCTCGCCCCCGGCCATGATCCGCGCGATGGTGCCGCCGGTGCCGACCCAGTGCAGGTCGGCCGGACCGACCCGGTCTTTCTTCGGGTCGCGCTGCAGGAGGAAGCCGACCTTTTTCTCGGTGCGCGCCGCTTCCCTGGCCGCCGCCACCGAAGACGCCCGCCCGACCGTGATCGGCGAGATGACGCCCGGAAACAGCACCGCGTTGCGCAGCGGCACGATGATCAACGCGTCCTCGGGCACCGGCCGCAGAGCGAGCGGCCCGCCGCGGCGCCCGGCTTTCGGCTGTCCCTCGGCGGCCTGTTCAACGCCTTGCTCGAGCAAATCCATGAGGTCTCCGGAAGGATTCATCGCTAAGTACATGGTGGCCGCGGGCCCGGGAATCAAGGCCTTAGCTTGTACATAGGATGTATAAGTAATAGACATGGCAACATCCTCTTGGTGAGCGGTAATATTCACATATTGTATAAGTGTTGTATACGTAGTAGAGTGCGCGCATGAAACGCGTTCAGAGCGCCAGGCCGGCCGCCGAGCCGGGCGAGCGCTACCCGATCCGCACCATCGCGAGCCTCACCGGGGTGAAGCCGGTGACGCTGCGCGCCTGGGAGCGCCGCTATGGACTGATCCGGCCGGCGCGCAGCGAAAGCGGCCAGCGCCTGTACACGCCGCACGACGTCGCCGAGATCCACCGCGTCGTCGCCCTGCTCGAGCGCGGGCTGGCGATCAGCCAGGTGCGAGGCGCGCTGCGCGGCAACGGCGGGGACGCCGCCGCGGCCCGGGCCGAAGGTCCCTGGGCCGGTTACCGCGACCGCATGATCGCGGCGATCGCGCGCTTCGACGAGAACGCGCTCGAGGACGTCTACAACGAGGTGCTCGCCACGCACCCCGCCGAACTGAGCACGCAAAAGGTGCTGCTGCCGCTGCTCGAGGAGCTCGGCGAGCGCTGGCAGCGGGCCGAAGGCAGCGTGGCCGAGGAGCACTTCTTCGGCGTTTACCTGCGCAACAAGCTCGGTGCGCGTTTCCACCATCGCGCGCGCATCGAATCCGGGCCCCTGCTGCTGGCGGCCTGCCTGCCCGGCGAGCAGCATGAAATCGGCCTGCTGCTGTTCGCGCTGGCGGCGCATGAGCGCGGCTACCGCACCGTGCTGCTGGGCGCGGACATGCCGCTTGCCGAGCTGCCGCTCGCCGCGCGCCGTTCGCACAGCGCGGCCATCGTGGTCTCCGGCTCGCTCGAGCCCGCGCCCGGGGTGCTCGATGGGGGGCTTGCCGCGCTGGTGGCAGCGGCGCGCGTTCCGGTTTTCGTAGGCGGCCAGGTCTCGGTGCGCCATCGCGACCAGGTGGTGGCCGCCCGGGCCGTGCCGCTCGGCGTGGAGATCGCGCCGGCGCTCGCGCGCCTCGCTGCAACTCCAAATCTCGCGCCCGGCGAGCGCTGACCTTTCTCCAGGAGTCGAACCGATGCGCCAGGCCGCAGACATTGCCTTGAACTGGACCGAGCAGGGGCTGGTCCCCGACAGCGTCATCCGCGCCGGCATTCGGCGCCTGTGCAGCCGGCGCCTCGAGGAGATCCGCGCCGGCGAGCCGCAAGCCGCGGCCGCCGCCACGGAGGCTTTCGTCGGCCACATGGACGCTTCGCCGATCGCGCTCGTTCCGGAGAAGGCGAACGCGCAGCACTACGAGGTGCCCGCTGCATTCTTCGGCCGGACGCTCGGCAGGCAGCGCAAGTACAGCTCGTGCTGGTGGCCGCAGGGCGTCACGCAGCTCGACCAAGCCGAAGAGGCGTCGCTCGGCGCCACCTGCATGCGCGCCGGGATCGCGGACGGCCAGCGCATCCTGGAGCTCGGCTGCGGCTGGGGCTCGCTCACCCTGTGGATGGCGGCGCAGTACCCGGCAAGCCGCATCACGGCGGTGTCCAACTCGCACTCTCAGCGCGAGTACGTGCTCGGCGAAGCGCGGCGGCGCGGCTTGCGCAACGTCGAGGTGCTGACCGCCGACATGAACGCCTTCGACACGGCGCAGCGCTACGACCGGGCGGTGTCCGTGGAGATGTTCGAGCACATGCGGAACTGGCGCGCGCTGTTCGGCCGGGTCGCCGGCTGGCTGCGGCCCGGCGGGCGTTTCTTCATGCACGTGTTCTGCCACCGCTCGACGCCCTATGCGTTCGTCGACGGCGGGCCCTCGGACTGGATGAGCCGGCACTTCTTCTCCGGCGGCATGATGCCGAGCGACGACCTCGCGTTCAGGTTCCAGGACGACCTGCGCTTCCTCGGCCGCTGGCGCTGGGACGGCACGCACTACCAGAAGACCGCCAACGCCTGGCTCGCCAACCTGGATGGGCGGCGCGGGCACGTCCTGCCGCTCCTCGCCCAGACCTACGGCGAGGCGGCCGCGGCGCAATGGCTGCAGCGCTGGCGCATCTTCTTCATGGCCTGCGCCGAGCTCTTCGGCTACCACGGCGGGCAGGAGTGGTGGGTGAGCCACTACCTGTTCGAGCGCCCGGCGCGCTGAAGCGGCAGGCCATGCGCGTCCTCGCCAACGTGATCCTGTTCCAGCTCGGCTGGTTTGCCTGCGTGCTCGGCGCAGCGCACGGCCTCGCCTGGGCGGGCGCGCTCGCCGCCGCGCTGATCGTCGTCTGGCATGTGGTGCGCGCGCACTCGCCGCGGCGCGAGCTCGCGCTCGCCGGCTGCGCGGCGCTGCTCGGCGTGGTGTTCGAAACCCTGCTCGCGCAGACCGGCTGGGTCCGCTTCGGCTCGGGAATGCTGCTCGAGGGTACGGCGCCCTGCTGGATGGTCGCGCTCTGGGCGCTGTTCGCCACGACGCTGAACGTGTCGCTGCGCGGCCTGCGCACCCATCCCTGGCTCGCTGCCCTGTTCGGCGCGATCGGCGGGCCGCTCGCCTACTACGCCGGCGCGCGCATGGGCGCGATCGAGCTCGCCCCCGCGGGCGTCGCGCTCGCTGCAATCGCGGTCGGCTGGGCGATCTTCACCCCGGTGCTGTTGCGCGCGGCTCTGCGCCTGGAGGGCCACGCGCCGCATGGAGCCGCGCCGTGAACGCGATCTCCTCCTGGCTCGCGGCCCTGCCCGCGCTCCTGGTTCTCGCTTCGGTCGCCTGGGCGGTCGCCACCCGGCGGCGCAACGCCGGGCTGGTGGACATCTTCTGGTCGCTGTTCTTCCTGCTCGCCACGCTGGTGTACGCCGCGACCGCCGACACGCTCAGCCAGCGCGCGCTGCTCGTGCTCTCGCTGGTCGCGATCTGGGCGACCCGCCTCGCGGCCTACCTCGCCGTGCGCAACTGGAATGCGCCCGAGGATCACCGCTACCGCGCCATCCGCGCGCGCAACGAGCCGGGCTTCGCCTGGAAGAGCGTGTACCTGGTGTTCGGGCTGCAGGCGGTGCTGGCCTGGATCATCTCGGCGCCGCTCGCCGGCGCCATCCGCTCGCCCCTGCCGCTCGGCGTGGCAGACCTGCTGGGCGCGTCGCTCGCCATGTTCGGCATCGCGTTCGAGGCGATCGCGGATGTGCAGCTCGCGCGCTTCAGGGCCGACCCGGCGAGCGCGGGCGCGGTCATGGACCGCGGCCTGTGGCGCTACACGCGCCACCCCAACTACTTCGGCGAGTTCTGCCTGTGGTGGGGGTTGTTCCTGCTCGCCCTCGGCGCCGGCGCCTGGTGGAGCGTGTTCGCGCCGGTGCTCATGAGCGTGCTGCTGCTGCGCGTCTCGGGCGTGGCGCTGCTCGAGCGCGACATCGGCGCGCGCCGCCCCGCCTACCGCGACTACATGGCGCGCACCAACGCCTTCTTTCCCGGCCCGCCGCGCAGCGCATGAGCCGAACCCTTCTTGCCGTCAGCCTGCTGCTCGCCGCGACCGCGGCGGCGGCCGAGACGCGCGCCTGGAACTTCCGCGTCTTCCTCGACGAGCGCGAGATCGGCTGGCACAGCTTCACGCTGCGCGAGCGCGGCCGCGAGCGCGAGCTGCGCAGCGAAGCGCGCTTCGCCGTCAGGGTGCTGTCCTTCGACGCCTACCGCTACGCGCACCAGGCGACCGAGCGCTGGCTCGACGGCTGCCTGCGCGAGCTCGTTGCGCGCACCGACGACAACGGCGAGCGCGAGGCGGTGGACTGGCGCGGCACGGGCAGCGGGTGCGACATGAGCTTCGCCTACTGGAACCCGCAGATCCTGCAGGCGCGGCGCCTGCTCAACCCGCAAACCGGCGAGTACGTCGCGGTGAGCGTCGCCGCCCTGGGCGAGGAAGCGATCGAGGTGCGCGGAGAACGGGTCAAGGCGCAGCGCCACCGCCTCGACGGGCCGGGCGTGCGGATCGACCTGTGGTTCGCCGGCGACGAATGGCTGGCGCTCGAATCGCCTGCCAAGGGCGGGCGGCGCCTGCGCTACGTGCTGCGGTGAGCGGGATGCGCGCCCTGGCCGCCCACCTCGTCGCGCTCGCCGCGACGCTGCTCGCCGGATGCCAAGGCGCGCAGCATCCGCCGCTCGCGCTCGCGGCGCGCGTGGATCTCGCGCGCTTCATGGGCGATTGGTACGTGATCGGCGGGATCCTGACCTTCCCGGAGCGTGGCGCGCACAACGCGCTCGAGTCCTACCGGCTCGCCGGCGACGGCAGCATCGAGGCCACCTTCAGCTTCCGCGCGGGCGGCTTCGACGGCGAGGCGAAGCGCTACGCGGCGCGCGGCTTCGTGCTCGACCGCGAATCGAACGCGGTCTGGGGCATGCAGCTCATCTGGCCGCTGCAAGCCGATTACCGCATCGCCTGGCTCGATCCCGATTACGCGCTGGTGGTGATCGCGCGCGAGAAGCGCGACTACGCCTGGATCATGGCGCGCACGCCGCACATCAGCGAGGGCAGCTACCGCAGCGTGCTCGAATTTCTCGCCCGCCAGGGCTACGACGTTTCGCGCGTGCGCAAGGTACCGCAGCGCTGGACATGAAAAGCACCCGCCTTCATTGGCTGCGCTGCTGGGTGGACAGCGAGGCACCCCCGGCGCCGGGCGACGCGCACCGCGTCGACTGGCCGCGGGTGGCGCCGTTCGTGCTCATGCACCTCGCGTGCCTGGGCGTGTTCTGGGTCGGTGCGAGCCCGGACGCGGTGCTGCTCGCGGCGGCGCTTTTCGCGCTGCGCATGTTCGCCATCACCGCGTTCTACCACCGCTATTTCTCGCACCGCGCCTTCCGCACCTCGCGCGTCATGCAGTTCGTGTTTGCCCTGCTCGGCGCCTCCGCCGTGCAGCGCGGGCCGCTGTGGTGGGCGTCGCACCACCGCCACCATCATGGGCATGCCGATCGCGAGGCCGACAGCCACTCGGCGCGCGAGCACGGCTTCGCCTGGGCGCACGCCGGCTGGTTCCTGGCCCGCAAGAACTTCTCCGTGCGGCGCGAGCTGGTGCCCGACTTGCTGCGCTACCCGGAGCTGCGGCTGCTCGACCGTTTCGACGTGCTGGTGCCGGCGCTGCTCGCCGCCGCGCTCTACGCCGCAGGCGGCTTGGAGTACGTGCTGTGGGGTTTCTGCATCTCCACCGTGGCGCTGTGGCACGCCACATTCACCATCAACTCGCTCGCGCACCGCTTCGGCCGGCGGCGCTACGCCACGCGCGACGATTCGCGCAACAACCTGTGGCTCGCCCTGCTCACCTTCGGCGAGGGCTGGCACAACAACCACCACCATTTCCCGGGCGCGGCGCGGCAGGGATTCTTCTGGTGGGAGGTGGACTTCGCCTGGTACGGGCTGAAGCTGCTCGAGGCGCTCGGCGTGGTGTGGGACCTGAAGCCGGTGCCCGCCCGCGTGCGCGCCGCGCGCCTGGAAAGGGCCCGCGCATGAGAATCGCCATCGTCGGCGCGGGGATCGCCGGCAACGTCGCCGCGCACCACCTGCATCGCGATCACGACATCACCGTGTTCGAAGCGGGCGAGCACGCCGGCGGCCACACGCATACCCACCAGCTGGAGCAGGCGGGCCGCCGCTACGCCGTGGACTCGGGCTTCATCGTCTTCAACGACTGGACCTATCCGAACTTCATCGCGCTGCTCGACGAGCTGGGCGTCGCTTCGCAGCCGAGCTGCATGAGCTTTTCGGTGCGCGACGAGGCGAGCGGCCTGGAATACAACGGCAGCACGCTCAACACGCTGTTCGCGCAGCGCTCGAACCTGCTGCGGCCCTCGTTCCTCGGCATGGTGCGCGACATCCTGCGCTTCAACCGCGAGGCGCCGGCGCTGCTTTCGGCGCCGGGCGCGGAATCGAGCCTGGGCGAGTACCTCGCGCGCGGCGCCTACGGGCGCGCCTTCGTGGCGCACTACATCGTGCCGATGGGGGCGGCGATCTGGTCGACCGACCCGGACTCGATGCTGCGCTTCCCGGCAAGGTTCTTCGTGCGCTTCCTGCACAACCACGGCATGCTCTCGGTGAACCGGCGCCCGGTTTGGCGCGTGATCCGCGGCGGCTCGGCGAGCTACGTCGGGAAGCTCGTCGCGCCATTCCGCGACCGCATCCGCCTGCGCACGCCGGTGGAATGGATCCGGCGGCTGCCGGGCAGCGTCATCGTCAAGCCGCGCGGCGGCGGCGCCGAGCGCTACGACGCCGCATTCCTCGCCTGCCACAGCGACCAGGCGCTGCGGCTGCTCGCCGACCCGAGCGCGGCCGAGCGCGCGGTGCTCGGTGCCCTCCGCTACCAGGAGAACGAAGCGGTGCTGCACACCGACACGCGGCTGCTGCCGCGCCGCCGTCTCGCCTGGGCGGCGTGGAACTACCACGCGGCGCCGGGATCGCGCGCGCGCGTCGCGCTCACCTACAACATGAACATCCTGCAGGGGCTCGACGCGCCCGAGCCGTTCCTGGTGACGCTCAACCGCAGCGACGAGATCGACCCGCGCAAGGTGATCCGGCGCATCACATACCATCACCCCCTTTTCACGCCGGCGGGCGTCGCCGCGCAGGCACGCCAGGCCGAGCTGAACGGCCCGCTCAACACCTACTACTGCGGCGCCTACTGGCGCCATGGCTTTCACGAGGACGGCGTGGTGAGCGCGCTCGCCGCGCTCGGGCATTTCCGCGCCAACCATGCACAGCGCCCTGTATACCGGTCGGCTTAGGCACCGGCGGCACGCGCCGCGGCCGCACGCCTTCGAGTACCGGCTGTTCATGGCCTGGCTCGACCTCGCCGAGCTCGACGAGGTGTTCCGCGGCCGCTGGCTGTGGTCCGCTCGCCACCCGGCGCTCGCCTGGTTCAATCGCGCCGACTATTTCGGCGACCCGACGGTGCCGCTCGACCAGGCGGTGCGCGAGCGCGTGGCACGCGAGACCGGGACCCGGCCGGCGGGACCGGTGCGACTGCTCGCGCACCTGCGCATGTTCGGGAGCTGCTTCAACCCGGTGAGCTTCTACTATTGCTACGACGCCCGCGGCGAGCGCGTCGAGACCGTGCTTGCCGAGATCACCAACACGCCCTGGAAGGAGCGCCACGCCTACGTGCTGCCGGCCGCGGCGAGCGATGGCCGCGGGCGCACGCTGCGCTTCCGCTTCGGCAAGTCGTTCCACGTGTCGCCTTTCATGCCGATGGCGCTCGACTACGACTGGCGCTTCAGCGAGCCCGGCGCGCGCCTCGCCGTGCACATGGAGAATTACCAGCACGGCGCGCGCCTCTTCGATGCCACGCTCGCCCTCGAGCGGCGCGAGATCTCGGGCGCGGCGCTCGCCGGCGCGCTCATCCGCTTTCCCTTCATGAGCGCGCAAGTGCTCGGCGCCATCTACTGGCAGGCCTTGCGCCTGTGGGCGAGGCGCACGCCTTTCTACGCACACCCATGAACGACACCACACTGATCGAGCTCTCGCGCGCCACGCCGCGCGCCAACCCCCTCGGCAGCCTCGCGCGGCGCACGGTGCTCGCGCGCCTTGCGCTGATAAGCGACGGTCTCCTGCGCCTCCACGAGGGCGGCGGAACGCTGCAGTTCGGCGCCCCCGGCGGGATCGAGGCGAGCGTCACCGTCCACGACCCGGCTTTCTATGCCGAGCTCGCCTTCGGCGGCTCCGTGGGCGCAGGCGAGTCCTACATGTTCGGGCACTGGTCCAGCGGCGACCTGACCGCGCTGATGCGCCTGCTGCTGCGCAACCGGAGCGCGCTCGATGCCATGGAAGGCGGCCTGGCGAGGCTGTCGGCGCCGCTGCGCCTCGCGGCGCACTGGCTGCACCGCAACTCGCGCGCCGGCAGTCGGCGCAACATCGCCGCGCACTACGACGTCGGCAACGACTTCTTCCGGCTGTTCCTCGACGACACCATGATGTACTCCTGCGCCCTGTTCGAGCACCCGGGGATGTCGCTCACCGCGGCCTCGCGCGCCAAGCTCGAGGCAGTGTGCCGCAAGCTCGAGCTCGGGCCGCAGGACCATGTGCTCGAAATCGGCACCGGCTGGGGCGGCTTCGCGATGCACGCGGCCAGGCGCTTTGGCTGCCGCATCACCACCACGACCATTTCGCCCAGCCAGTACGAGCTCGCGCGCGAGCGGGTTCGCGCCGCCGGGCTCGAGAACCGCGTTACGGTGCTGCTGGAGGACTACCGCGACCTTTCCGGACGATACGACAAGCTTGTTTCGATCGAGATGATCGAGGCGATCGGCCACCGGCAATTCGAGGAGTTCTTCCGCCGCTCGGCGGCGCGCCTCGCCCCTGGCGGGCGCATGCTGCTGCAGTCGATCACCATCGCCGACCGCCACTACGAGCGGGCGCGCGACGAGGTGGACTTCATCAAGCGCTACATCTTTCCCGGCTGCTGCATCCCCTCGGTGGGCGCGCTCGCCTCGGCGATCGCGGCCTCGGGCGAGCTGCGCATCGTGCACCTCGAGGACATCGGCCCGCACTACGCCACGACGCTGGCGCGCTGGCGAGACAACCTCTTCGCCAAGCTGAGCGAGGTGCGCGCGCTGGGCTACCCCGAGAGCTTCGTCCGCATGTGGGAGTTCTACCTCTGCTACTGCGAGGCCGGGTTCGCGGAGCGCGCCCTCGGCGACGTGCAGATGCTGCTCGCGCGCGAGGCTTGATGGCCGGGCCCGCGCCGCGCGCGGCGCGCGACTCGCCCGCGCTGCAGCAGATCCTCGGCGCGCAGGCGTGGCGCAACGAGCGCTTGCTCAATGTCTTCCGCTTCGCCATCTGGAGCGGCGTCGGGCTGATCACCGGGGGTGCGGAGCTCTACGCGAGCAGCAGCATTTCCCCCGGCGCGCTGCTCGCGCTCGCCTGGGGCGTGGTGGCAGCGATCTCCGGCCTCACCTGGCTGCGGCACCTGTACCGCGATTGGATCGCGGCGCTGCTCGCCACCGTGGACATCACGGTGCTCGCGCTGTGCATGCACGCCGGGCACCGTTACCTGCTCGCCAACGACCCGGATCTCGTGCCGCATCAGCTCTACGGCTCGGGCGTGGTGCTGGTGGTGCTGCTCGCCACCAACGTGCTGCGATTCTCGTGGGCGCTGTCGCTCTGGGCGGTGGCCTACGGCGCCGCCGCCTATTGGCTGGTGCTCTGGATGAACCGCGCGGTGGACGTGCTGACCTACGTGGAGCTGACCGTGATCGCGCTCCTCGGCCTGATGCTCACCTATCATGCGCGCCGGCTCGGCGCGATCGTGCGCCAGGTGGTCGAGCGCGATTCGCTCACCCGGTTCCTGCCCTCGCCCGTAGTGGAGAGCGTCATCCGCGATCCCGCGGCGCTGGACCTCGAAGGCGAGGCGCAGGAGATCACGGCGCTGTTCGCCGACCTGCGCGGCTTCACCACGTTTTCCGAGCGCTTCCCGCCGCACGCCGTGGTGCAGATGCTGAACGAGTTCTTCACCGAGATGGCCGCCGTGATCACCGCGCACGGCGGCATCGTCATGCAGTACGTCGGAGACAACCTTTACGCGGTGTTCCCGGAAAAGGGCGGGTCCGACCACGCGCGCCGCGCGCTCGGCTGCGCGCTCGACATGCTCGCGCGGCTGGAAGCGCTCAACGCGCGCCGCAGCGCGAGGGGCGGGCCCGTGCTCGCCGTGGGCATCGGCCTGCACACCGGGCCGGTGATCGCGGGCGCGATCGGCTCGCCCGAGCTGCTGCAGTACAGCTACGTCGGCGACACCGTCAACACCGCGAGCCGCATCGAACGCCTGACGCGCGTTCTGGGCCGCACGCTGCTCGTTTCCGGCACCACCTTCGCGCGCGCTGGCGGCAGGGCGGCATTCGACGGCGAGCTGATGCCCGCCGAGCCCCTGCGCGGCAAGCGCGAGGCGCAGACCCTATGGGCGGTGTCGGCGGCGCGCGCCTGAAACGCGTGCGGCGGCGCGCGCGAAGTTCGTGTATCTTGCGGCTCTCCCGAGCTTCGCCCCCCCGATGAGCGCGTTTTCCGACCGCCTGCTCGCCCTTTCGCCCAAGACCCTGGTCGGCATGCGCCGCGGCACCGAGAAGGAGTCGCTGCGCGTGCAGCCCGACGGCAAGCTCGCCATGACCCCGCACCCGGCGGCGCTCGGCTCGGCGCTCACGCACCCGCACGTCACCACCGACTTCAGCGAGTCGCAGCTGGAGCTGATCACCGGCGTTCACACCACCCCCGAGGACTGCATCGAGGAGATGACGCAGATCCACCAGGTGGTGTACCGCGGCATCGGCGACGAGATCCTGTGGTGCGCGAGCATGCCCTGCGGCCTGCCCGAGGACGACGCCATCCCGCTCGGCCAGTACGGCAGCTCGAACATCGGCCGCGCCAAGACCGTGTACCGCATGGGCCTTGCGCACCGCTACGGCCGGCGCATGCAGGCGATCAGCGGCATCCACTACAACTGGTCGCTGCCGGGGGTGGGCAACGGCGAATACTTCGCGCTGCTGCGCAACTTCCGGCGCCACGGCTGGCTGCTGTTCTACCTGCTCGGCGCCTCGCCCGCGGTGTGCTCGAGCTTCGTCGCCGGCCGCAAGCACGCACTGAAGGAATTGCGCTCCGGCACGCTCTACCTGCCGCACGCCACCACCCTTCGCATGGGGCGCCTGGGCTACCAGAGCGACGCGCAGGCCTCGATCGCGGCGAGCTTCAACAGCCTCGAGGACTACGGCGCGTCGCTCGAAAAGGCGCTGCTCGAGCCCTGGCCTGCCTACGAGAAGATCGGCATCCGCGGCGCCAACGGCGACTACCGGCAATTGGGCACGTCGCTCCTGCAGATCGAGAACGAGTTCTACGGCAAGATCCGCCCCAAGCGCCCGATCCGCTCGGGCGAGCGGCCGCTGCATGCTTTGCGCGAGCGCGGCGTGGAGTACGTCGAGGTGCGCCTGGTGGACCTCGATCCCTTCCAGCCGGTGGGCATCGATGCGCAGGCGATGCGGCTGCTGGACGTCTTTCTCATGCACTGCCTGCTCGCCGGCAGCCCGCCCGACACGCCCGAGGAGATCGCCGCCGACGCCCGCAACCAGGAATGCGTCGCCTCGCGCGGCCGCGAGCCGGGGCTCGAACTGGAGCGCGGCGCGAAAAAGGTGCCGCTCGCCGATTGGGGCGCGGAGCTGCTCGCCGCGTGCGAGCCGGTTGCGGAAGCGCTCGACCGCGCCTTCGGCGGCGGCGCCTACCGCGCGGCGCTCGCCCATGCGCGCGGCATGCTCTCCGAGCCCGAGTCCACGCCCTCGGCGCGCGTGCTTGCCGAGATGGCGGAAAAGCACGAGAGCTCCTACACCCGCTTCGCGCTCGAGCGCTCGCGCCAGCACGCGCGCACGCTGCGCAGCACGCCGCTCGATCCCGAGGTCGCCGCGCGCTACGTGCAGATGGCCGATGCGTCGCTGCGCAAGCAGCGCGAGATCGAGGCAGCCGACAAGACGGACTTCGAGGCCTGGCGGCAGAACTACCTCTCGCCGGCGCAATTGCGCGTGCAGCGCGACTAGGAAAGCAGGCCCATGAGCACCGTCCCCAACCACGCCCTGCGCCAGCTGCGCGCGGGCAAGCTCGCGATCGGCCTTGGCCTGAGGCAGGCGCGCACCGTGGACATCGCGCAGATCGCCAAGACCTCGGGCTTCGACTGGCTGTTCATCGACTGCGAGCACAACTCGATGGGCACCGACACCGCGGCGCAGATCGCGGCGGCGTCGCTCGCGGTGGGCATCACCCCGGTGGTGCGCGTCGCCGGCAAGGAGCACTGGCTCGCCTCGCGCATGCTCGACAACGGGGCGCAAGGCATCGTCGTGCCGCACGTCGAGACCGGCCTCGAGGCAAAGCGCATCGCGGACCATTGCCGCTTCCCGCCGCTCGGGCACCGCTCGATGGGCGGCGGGCTGCAGCAGCTGGGCTTCGCGCCGACGCCGGTGGGAGAAGCCGCGCGCATCGTCAACGAGGAGACGCTGGTGGTGGTGATGCTCGAATCGCCGAAAGGGATCGAGAACTGCGAGCAGATCGCGGCCACGCCGGGGATCGATGCGCTCCTCATCGGCACCAACGACCTGTGCTTCGAGATGGGGATCCCGGGGCAGTTCGACGACCCGCGCGTCGCCGAGGCCTACAAGAAGATGATCGCCGCCTGCCGCAAGCACGGCAAGTTCGCCGGCATGGGCGGCATGTACACGGCGAAACTGCTCGAGCGCTACATCGAAATGGGCGTGCAGCTCATCCTCTCGGGCTCGGATTTTTCACTCCTCATGCAGGCCGCGACCGAGCGCGCCAAGCTGGTGCGCGGCTTCGAGAAATGACCGGGAGAAACGACATGGCAAAGACCACCACCGCGTCCGGGCTCGTCATCGAGGAGCTCGCAGCCGGCGCGGGCGCAGAGGCGGCCGCGGGCAACAGCGTCAGCGTGCACTACACCGGATGGCTCCTCTACGGCGGCGAGAAGGGCAGGAAGTTCGACTCCAGCCGCGACCGCGGCGAGCCCTTCGCCTTCCCGCTCGGCGCCGGGCACGTCATCAAGGGCTGGGACGAGGGCGTCGCCGGCATGAAGGTCGGCGGCTCGCGAAGGCTCACTATTCCCCCGGAGCTCGGCTACGGCGCGCGCGGCGCGGGCGGCGTCATCCCCCCGAACGCGACGCTGATATTCGAGGTGGAGCTGCTCAAGGTGGGCTGAAAAGGCGTAGCATGAAGGCGCATCCCCGAAAGGAGGCTGCCATGTGCTACAAGTGGGAAGAGGAGTACCTGCTGCAACGCGCCGAGGAAGCGCGCAAGCAGATCGAGAAGGACGCCGAGCGCGCCAGGCCCAAGCCCGCCGCCCCCGCCACGCCGGCCCTGGAGCCGCGCGTGCGAGACGACGAGCCCGTTCCGGTATAGCGCGCGAAGCGCGGCAACGAGGCCCCGCCCCGGCGGGGCCTTTTCATTTCCAGCGTTTCGGTCTCAGGCCGGCCGGAAGATACAGCGGGTGCGCGGGCTCGCCCGAGCCGTTCGCGCGCAGGCAGTGGAGCTTCACCCGGTTTTCCTTCAGGAGCTTCAGGACGGCGGCCGAGCGCCCGCGATGCGCGCCGTGGTTGCCCCACGCGCAGTCGACGAGCGCCGCCCCGCGCCGGAGGGACTCACGTTGCTATATTAGGTGCGGGCAGGCGCGATGATCGAGCACAGGACCCTGGAGTTCCGCACCCGCGGCCGCGGCACCACCGAGATCACGCACGAGGTGGCGCGCGCGGTCGCCGCGACCGGCGTGCGCAAGGGGCTGTGCACCGTGTTCCTGCAGCACACCAGCGCCTCGCTCGTGCTGTGCGAGAACGCCGACCCCGGCGTGCGGCGCGACCTGGAGACGGTCCTCGCGCGCCTCGCGCCCGACGGCGACCCGGCCTACCGCCACGACACGGAAGGGCCGGACGACATGGCGGCGCACGCGCGCTCGGTGCTCACCGCGGCGAGCTTCACCATTCCGGTGGCCGACGGCCGGCTGCTGCTCGGCACCTGGCAGGGGCTCTATCTCTACGAGCACCGCCGCGCGGCGCATTCGCGCAGCGTCGTGGTCACGGTGCTGGGCGAATAGCGAGCGGTCACCAGCCGCGCTTCCGCGCCCACTGCTTCGCCTTGGCGATCGCGATGCGGATCGCCTTGCCCTCCTCCATCCCCTCGGCGAGCAGCGCGTTGGCGATCTCGATTGCCTTCCTGCGCACCGGTGCCGAAAGGTGCGACATCGAGGCCGGATAGCGTTGCGGCGTCCAGGGCATGGAGCGGTCAGTTCCGAGCAGACACTATCCGCCAATAGGCAGCGCCCGGACTCGAATACGGCCTTCCTTGAAAACAACCACGGCGCCCTTCTCAAGCGCTTCGGAGGTCGCTCTCAGGTTTGCAAGCAGGAGCGCAAGCTGCCTCGTAGGCCGCCGCGCGGTACCGCCTCGGAACAGGATGAGCGACGGCTTTGCCGCTGCACGAAGTGCGAGCAGCGAACCGAAATCGGTATCGGCCGAGACGATGATCCGGTGCTCACTTGCGGCACGCGCAAAAGCCTCGGGGTCCCCGGACTCCTGCATCTGGTATTCGCGCACGTGCACGGCGTCATGACCCGCCTGACGCAAGCCTTCCGCCACTTCTGGCGAAAGGGCGTTGTCCACCAGGAACCTCACGGGGCTGCCAGCGGCAGCTCGCGCTCTCGGACCGCCTCAGCGGCGTATTGCAGGGCCTCGTGAATGTCGGCAGACGTGAGATCAGGATAGGCTTTGAGTATTTCCGCCTCGGTCATGCCATCGGCGATCATCCCGACCACCGTGGCGACCGGAATTCGCAAGCCGCGAATGCAAGGCACTCCGCCCATCTGAGCGGGGTCGACAGTAATGCGGGTGAATTTCACGGCGGCCATTCTACGCCCGCGTTTCGATTTTCACGATTCGCTGCAAAACACCGGGCCCGACCCATGTACGGAGCCAGCTAGGCCCACATCCCCCTGAGCTTCCCCGCGACGTCCACCGCAGGCCCGGCCTCGGCCGCTGCTTCCTTCCGGAGCGCGTCGCCGAACACGATCGCGTCGAGGCACGCCATCACCGCCCGCGTCATGAAGCGGCTCTTCGCGCCGTAGACGTGCCGGTCGCCCATGCGCGACTGCTGGGTCACGTAGTACTTGAGCGGCGCGATGAGGTCGAGCGCGGTCTTCGCGCGCGTCATCGCAACGTAGAGCAGGCGCCGCTCCTCCTCGATGAGCTCCGGCTTGCCGGTGGCGAACTCGCTCGGGAAATTGCCGTCGGCGACGTTGAGCACGTACACCGCGTCCCACTCCTGGCCCTTCGCCGAGTGCACGGTGGAGAGCACGAGGTAGTCCTCGTCGAGGTACGGCTCGCCCGCGAGGTCGGAGGTGGCCGCGGGCGGGTCGAGCGCGAGCTCGGTGAGGAACGCCTCGCGCGTAGCGTAGGTCTGCGCGATGCGCTCGAGCTGCACGAGGTCCCCCGCGCGCACCTCGGCCGCTTCGTAGCGCCGCTCCATCAGCGGCGCGTACCACTCGCGCACCCGCTGCATCTGGCCCGCCCACGGCGCCGCGTCGTCGCCGAGCGCGGCAAGCAGCGCGTCGAACTCTGCCGACCCCGACTCGAGCGCCGCGAAGCGCCAGCCCGACGCCTCGAAGGCGGTCCAGGCGCGCTCGGCGCTCCTGGGGCCCACGCCAGGCAGGAGCTGCAGCACGCGCCACGCCGCGACGCGGTTGCGCGGGTTGTCCGCCCAGCGCAGCACCGCGAGCGCATCCTTCACGTGCGCCGCCTCGAGAAACTTCAGGCCCCCGTACTTCACGTACGGGATATTGCGCTTCACCAGCTCGAGTTCCAGCACGTCCGAGTGGTGGGACGACCGGAAGAGCACCGCCTGGCGCCGCAGGTCCGTGCCCGCCTCGCGCGCTTCCAGCACCCGCGCCACCACGTACTGCGCCTGCGCCGCATCGTCGAGCACCGTGACGTAGCGCGGCCGCGGACCCGGCTCGCGGGTCGTGCGCAGCTCCTTCCGGTAGCTGCGCGAGGCCTCGCGCATGAGCGCGTTCGCCGCATCGAGGATCTCCTGGCTCGAACGGCAGTTCTCCTCCAGCGTCACCACCGCCGCGCCGAAGCGGCGCTCGAAGCCCAGGATGTTCTCCACCGTCGCCGCGCGAAACGAGTAGATCGCCTGCGCGTCGTCGCCCACCACCGTCAGGCCCTCGCCCGTGGGCTTGACGCGCGCGAGGATCTCCGCCTGCAGCGCATTGGTGTCCTGGTACTCGTCCACCAGCACGTGGTCCCAGCGCCCGGCGATCTCCCGCGCGAGCGCCCCGTCCTCCATCATCGCGTGCCAGTAGAGCAGCAGGTCGTCGTAGTCGAGCGCCTGGTTGGCGAGCTTGCGCTCGACGTAGGCGGCGAAGAGCGTCTTCAGCTCCGCCTCCCACTCCGCGCACCACGGATACGCCGCCTGCAGCGTCTCGGCGAGCGAGCCCTGCGTATTGACGCGGTGCGAGTAGATCGCGATGCAGGTGTCCTTTCGGGGGAAACGCTTCTCGGTCCTGGAGAACCCCAGCTCGTGGCGCGCGACGTCCATCAGGTCCGCCGCGTCGCCGCGGTCGAGCACGCTGAAGGATTCGGCGAGCCCCACGCGCCGGCAGTGCCTGCGAATCAGCCGGTTGGCCACCGAGTGGAAGGTCCCCGACCAGGGCAGCCGCGCCTCGCCCGCGATCCTCTGCGCGCGGCGGATCATCTCCTGCGCCGCGCGGCGCGTGAAGGTGAGCAGGAGGATCCGCTCCGGCGCCGCGCCCTCCAGCAGCAGGTGCGCGACGCGGTGGGCGAGCGTATTGGTCTTGCCGGTGCCTGCACCGGCGAGAATCAGCAGCGGCCCCGAGCCGGCGCGCGCCGCCTCGCGCTGCCGGGGGTTCAGCTTCTCGAAGCCTTCGATCGCGCCCATGGGGCGCGACTATAGGCGATTACTGTATATCTATCCAGCCATGCAGAACCGGATCCGGGCTCCTCAGGCAAGCGCCGTGCGCCTCGGCCGCCCGCGCGGACGGTGAAGGCGTGCCGCAAGCGGCGCGACCGTGTAGGGCGCGACCGCCTGCCGGAGCTCGAGCGTGAAGGGACTGCGCACCGTGATGCTCCCGAACATACCACCGTCTTGCAAGTCCTCAGTCAGCAGGATCTCGCAGTCCTGAAGCTGCGCCGCGGCCACCACCATGCTGTCCCACCAGGATATTCGCCATCTAGCCTCGACTTCCCTCGCGCGGCGCATGAGTTTCTCGTCCGCAGGCAGCGGGTCCCATTCGAAATATCTCGATACGCGTTGCCACGCCTCCTCCGCGGTGAAGCTCGGACGTGACCTTCTCGTCAAATTGACGTAGACCTCCGATAGCACCTGCGTGCTTGTCCGGCCGAGCCGCTCGCGCCACAGGTACTCGAGCCACGCCATGGCGCGCGGTCGCTTTACCGGCTCGCTCCGGTCATGGGCGTACAGCAGAACATTAGCGTCGACGAAGAGCAGCGCGGTCATTCACCTCCTCCCTCGTCAGGTAGCGCTCCGCGGGTCCCTTCAAATCGAGCGGCTTGTCGGCGAGCGCGGCGCGCATCGCCTCTTCGTAGGCCCGCGAAGGGCGCAGCCGCGTCCGCAGCACTTCGCCCACGAAGCGCGAAAGGCTCATGTTCTGCTCCGCAGCCGCCACCCGAGCTCGGCGCGCGGTCTCCTCGTCCAACGTGATGGTGATGTTCTTCATGGAACTGACCAATCCATAATTACACGATTCCCTTGTAATATAGCACGGACTCCGTGTAATTACAGAGGAGGGCTCCATGCTCCGCCCCAGCCGCCTCAAGAGAACACTCCGCGCCGGCGGGCGCGCCACCGGCTGCCGGATCTTCCTCGCCGGGGGCGATTCGGCCGAGCTGCTCTCGCTCTGCGGCTTCGACGCCTTCATCGTGGACCACGAGCACATCGGCGCCGACTTCCGCACGCTCATCGAGCAGCTGCGCGCGGCGCAGGCGAGCGACACCGCGATGCTGCTGCGCGTGCCCTCGCACGACCCGGTGTACATCAGGCGCGCGCTCGCCGAGGCGCAGGGCAAGGCGTGACCAGGAACCGGCTCAACGCGCTCGCGATCGGGCTTGCCGTCGCCTCGGTCGTGCTCTCGATCCTCTTCAAGGGGATCTTTCTCGTGCTGCTCGTTCCAGCGTTCTTCGCCTGGAACGGTGCGCGGCCAAAACACGACCGCTAGAAAATCGGGCTCTGATCCCGATTTCTAGGCCTGTGCCTGCGCCGCGAGCACGTCGGCGACCGCGGCGGTGAGCTTCTTTGCGTACTCGATGTGCAGGAACTCGTTCGGCCCGTGCGCGTTGGCGTGCGGCCCCAGCACCCCGGTGATCAGGAACTGCGCGCGCGGGAACTTCGCCCCGAGCATCGCCATGAAGGGAATCGTGCCGCCCTCGCCCATCCACATCGCGGGCTTGCCCCAGTGCCGGCGCGAGGCCGCGTCCACCGCCTTCTCGAGCCACGCCGCGGTCTGCGGCGCGTGCCAGCCGCTCGCCGCCTGCCCCGGCTCGAAGGCGACGCGCGCGCCGTAGGGCGGGTGCGACTCGAGCAGTTTCTTCAGCGTCTTCGCCGCGCGCGCGCCGTCCACCGTGGGCGGCAGGCGCAGCGAGAGCGCGAGCGAAGTTTTCGGGCGCAGCACGTTGCCCGCGCTCGCCAGGGGCGGCAGGCCGTCGGCGCCCGTCACCGAGAGCGCCGGCCGCCAGGTGCGGTTGAGCACCATCTCCGAGAGCGTCTTCGCCATCGGCTTCATGCCGCGCACGAACGGAAACCGCGCGTGCACCTCGCGCCCGAGCACCTTCGCCACGCGCTTCGCCTGCGCGCTGCGCGCGGCGGGGATCTTGGCGTGGAACGAGCGCTCGCGCAGCCGGCCCGTCGCCGCGTTGTCCACGCGATCGAGAAGCGCGCGCGCGATCCGGAAGCTCGATGCGACCACGCCGCTCGCATCGCCCGAGTGCACGCCTTCGCTGAGCACCTCGACCGTGAGCACGCCGTTCACGATCCCCCTCAGCGAGGTCGTCCCCCAGAGCTGCTCGTAGTTGCCGCAGCCCGAGTCGAGCCCCACCACGAGCGCGGGCGAGCCGATCCGGGCGCCGAGCGCCTCGAGGTACGCCGGCAGGTCGTAGCTGCCGCTTTCCTCGCAGCACTCGATGAGGATCACGGTGCGCGCGTGCGGCCGCTTCTCCTCCTGCAGCTGCCGAAGCGCCGCAATGGAGGCGAACACCGCGTAGCCGTCGTCCGCCCCGCCGCGGCCATAGAGCTTGCCGTCGCGGATCTCCGGGATCCACGGCCCGAGCCCCTCGGACCAGCCGGCCATCTCGGGCTGCTTGTCCAGGTGCCCGTAGAGGAGCACCGTGCCGGCGCCTTCAGCCCCCTTCGCCGCGGGCACCTCGAGGAAGAGCACCGGCGTGCGCCCCGCAAGCCGCACGACTTCCAGCCGCATGCCATCCACCGCGTTCCTGCGGCACCACTCCGCCGCGAGCGCCACGGCAGCCTCGATGTGGCCGTTCGTTTCCCAGTCGCGGTCGAAGTGCGGCGACTTGGCGGGAATGCGGATGTAGTCGACGAGGGCGGGGACGATGGAGCCGTCCCAGAATCGGGCGGTGGCGTTCATGTGGGGATCGCGGGCAGGTCGCAGCCCCGGAACATATCAAAGCGTCCGACTGCCGCGCTACGGCGCCCGAGAAATCGAATCTTCCCGATCGGGAAGATTTCGCTCTCACGGCACCGCCCCCGCATGCCCCTGCTCACCCTCGCCGCGCGCTGGAGCGCCGGGAGGCGCCGGAGGCGAAGGCGGCAATGCCCTGACCTACTGCGGCGTATGCGCGAACGTCACCTCGCCGAGCAGCCGCTCGCCCGCCTCGTCCACCGCGAAGAGCTGCACGCGCGCGGTGTTGGCGGGCATTTCCTTCAGCGCCGCGGCCGAGGGCAGCGTCACCACTTCGTCGGTCTCGGGCTCGAGGGGCACGTCCTCGGCGCGCCAGCGCCCGACCTGCCTGCCCTCGACCTCGATGCTGCGCACGATGTCCAGCCGCTTCACGCCCGCGAGCGGCACGCGCATGCGGCCCACCACCGCGTCTTCGTCGGCGCGGATCGTGCAGTCCACGCGCCCGCCGAGGGCCGTGCGGTACTCGCGCACTCGCAGGCCCTCGCGCTTCATGTGCTCGACGAACGAGGGCGTGACGAAGCTCCACACCCTGCCCTCGCGCACCGCGGCGCGGATGCCCCCGGCGAGCGCGGCGAGGCCCTCCAGCCGCCGCGCGCAATGGGCGCAGCCGAAGTAGTGCTCCTCCGCCGCGGCCTCGGCCGCAGCCGGCAGTTCGCCCAGCCAGTACGCCGCCAGCGTCTCGAACTCGATCGGCTGCGCGCAGCCCCCGGGCGTCATGCTTGCAGTCCCATGCATTCGCGCAGCTTCCCGAGCGCGCGGTGGCGGATGACGCGCACGTTGCCGGCGGAAAGGCCGAGCGCCTTCGCCACCTCGTCGCCCGGCTTCTCGGCGAGGAAGGTGAGCGACACCACCGAGCGCTCGCGCTCGGCGAGCGCCTGCAGGCATTCGGCGAGCCTGCCGGCGTCGAGCGCGAGCGGCTCGGGCGCCGCCACCGCTTGCGCCGCCTGCCCATAGGTCTCGAGGAGCCGTTCGCGCCGCCAGGTGCCGCGCCGGATCTCCAGCACCGTCATGCGGCACATGCCCAGCACGAACGAGGCGATCTTCTCCGGCTCGCGCAGCTTGCCCGCGCGCAGGCGCTCGAGCGCCATGAGGAGCACCTGCTGCACGAGGTCGTGCGCCGCGTGCGGGTCGCGCAGGTGCCGCAGGCCGTAGAGGCGCACGCGCGGCGCGAGCCGCCTGTAGAGCTCGGCCTCGGCCTCGGAGTCGATCCGCTCGCCCGCGGCCGCGATGCGGCGCGCGAGCTCGGCATCGTCCGGTCCCTCCTGGTCCACGCCTGAAGCATAGCGGCCATCCAAAGGGGATGTGTAACGCCCGGCCGTTTCGTTACACAACCGGCGTCGAATCCGTGAAAGGGGACGGGGGCAGGATGGGCTACTACGTCCACGCGCCGGCTTTGGAGGGCAGCGCGCTAGCGGTTCTCGCGCGGCAGCGGCCGGATCTCCCGTGCCGCGATCTCGCCGCTCGGCATCAGATCGAAAAGCCTGCCCTCGGGCTTGCGCTCAAGGAACGCCTCGAGGGCATGATGGAGGGAGAGGGGAAAGTGAAAGATCTCCATGCGGCTATCGTCCCCTCGAGTCCTGCGGCTCGCCACCCCGGGCTGGGGATCAGCCGCCGCTCATGCGCTCCCGCATGCGCCGGCGCAGCTCCTCCCGGTCGACGAGTTCCGCGGTACCGGCGTCGATCTCGGGCTAAGGTGCTTTCGAGCGCTCGCTGCCCAGCAGGGACTCGACCTCGGTCAGCAGCACCGGCACCTCTTCCTCGATGGTGCTCCAGACGAGCCGGTGATCGACCAAGTCGTACCCGTGGGTCAGCACATTGCGGAAGTCGACGATCTGCCGGTGCTTGCTGATGCGCCCCGCGATGTCGGGGTCGTGCTGCGCCAGGCGATTGACGGCCTCGCCGATGATCTCGAAGTTGCGCTCCATCGCCTGCCTCAGCAGGCGGTCCCTGCCGTAGTCCTCCCGCGTCCTGCCGCGCGTCGCCTCCCGGATGAAGGCCGCGGCATCCCGGATGTCCTCAAGCAGCTTGGGGGTCTTCGACTGCATAGAGAAGCTGCCGCGACCTGTTGACCGCTTCCAGGAAGTAGGGATTGCGCAGCGAGCCGGCAGTGACCAGGTCGACTGGGCGGCCATAGAGCGCCTCGAGCGACTGCTTCAGCCCGAAATAGCGGTCGAAGAGCCCCGACGAAACGGCGTCGAACTCCACCAGGAAATCGAGGTCGCTGCGCTCCGGGTCGAAAGCGCCGGAGGCTGCGGACCCGAACAGCTCCAGCCGCGATACGCCGTAGCGGCGGCAGAGCTCCGGAATCTCGGCGAGGTGGGCGTCGAGGACGCTGGCCATGGTGGCGACGATTATGCCACTGGCCCCTGCCCGGAGCCGGTGGGCGCGCCCCGCGCACCGGGCGCTTCGGGGATGTGTAACACCCGGCCGCTTCGTTACACAACCGGGGTAGTGCAACCCGACCCGAAAGGAGCATTGCCATGATCACCAACGCAGCCAGCGGCACCAACCTGCACGAGATCGCCCCGGGCATCTACCGCATCAACACGCCCCTCGCCCTGCCGGACGGCTCGGGCTTCAGCTTCAACCAGTACCTCGTCGCGGACGACGAGCCGCTCGTCTTCCACACCGGCGCGCGGGGGCTCTTTGCGCTCGTCTCCGAGGCGATCGCCAAGGTCCTGCCGCTCGCCTCGATCCGCTACGTCGCCTTCTCCCACTTCGAGGCCGACGAGTGCGGCGCGCTCAACGAGTTCCTCGCCGCCGCGCCCCGCGCCGTGCCCGTGGCGAGCCAGGTCGGCGCCATGGTGTCGGTGAACGCCTTCGCCGACCGCCCGGCCAAGGCGATGGCCGACGGCGAGGTGCTGCGCTCCGGCCGGCGCGCCTTCAAGTGGCTCGACGCGCCGCACGTGCCGCACGGCTGGGACAACGGCTTCATGATGGAGCTCGAGACGCGCACCATGTTCTCCGGCGACCTCTTCACCCAGGGCGGCACGGGCGCCGTGTCCCTCACCGAGGGCGACATCCTCGCGCCGAGCGAGGCCTTCCGCCAGCCGATGGACTACTACGCCCACGCGCCGCACACCGCAGCGGCGCTGGAGAAGTTGGCCCAGGAGAACCCGCAGACGCTCGCGTGCATGCACGGCAGCGCGTGGCGGGGGGATGGGGCGGGGTTGCTCCGCGCCTTGGCGAAGACCCTGACGGAGAGGAAGCTCGCCGCCGCTGCCTAAGAGTCTAGATAACCCGCCCGACTCGGTAAGACCCGGGCCGCCGCGGCCCTCCTGGAGGACCTAGAACCGGCTCCTCCAGTCGGAAGTCAGGTGTTCAAAGCGCTCGCCACCGAGCCAGACTAATCCCCGTGCGCGCTCCACCTGCTCGTAGGACCAAGCGGCGACCTGCCTGCTAGTGTCCGCATCGTAGAGCAGCCGTGCTTCGGCGAACATTCGATCCAGCTCGAAGCGCCGGGTGTCGTTGCGCTCGAGCCAATGGTCGAGGTGCTCGACGCCGGCAAGGAGGTCGCCCTTGCGGCTGTTGCACGCGTCGTGCGCCAGCACGAAGTTGTGGCCGAGGTCGCGCGGGTAGCGCACCCATGGGATGAAGTGATCCACGTGGCTTGACGCGGCAAGCTTCCGGCGGCAGTAGAAGCAACTCCCGCGCTGAACTTCCGTGAGCATCTCGCCCAGGCGCTTCAACCCGCCGCGCTCGGCGCCGAAGAGGAACTCCGCTACGTCGCCGCCCTGCCCGATCAGTTCCCGGTTCATCGGCAGCTGCTGCACCATGCGCAGCCACGCGAGCTGCACCAGCGCCTGCACCACGGGGAACTGCGCCGCGAAGCAGGCTGCGACGCCGGGCTTCAACCTGATCGCCCCGTCCTCGAGGCGGTTGGCGTAGAAGCATTCGAGGAGCTCGTTCCCCACCCGCTGCAGCCGCCACAGCGGCTGCTCGAGGAGAAGGGACTTGGTACTGCGGAGCAGCGAGCGCCAGCGCGGCGTGCGCCGGGCCTCGGTGAGCTTCGCCACCTTCTCCCGGATGGCCGTAATGCGTGCGATCAGAAGAGCCTGACCACCGGTGGTGGCGACGAGCGTGCGCCGGCCCCGGAAGGGCGCGGCCTGGCGCCAATAGATCTCGATGAACCGATCGGCGAGATCGTCTAGCGGAATGACGAGACTGCCGTCCGCGGCCGGGCTTCGTTCCACGCTGAAGTCCGCGAGGACCCGGATCAGCGCATACTTGTACGTCGCGACGAACGAGCCCTCGTTCAGGATCCTCTGGAGGTTGCCGAGGAACTCGAGCTGGCTCTCCGGGCTGGCCATCATCTGCCGGACCAGTAGTCCGCCTTCTCCGGGAAGATCCAGCGCACGCCGCCGCGCGGGTCGGGCTTGTCGCCCACATAGCGCGGGATGAGGTGTATGTGCAGGTGCATCACCGTCTGGCCCGCCGCGGCGCCATCGTTGATGCCGATGTTGAAGCCCGCCGGCGCGTACCGGGCGGAAAGATCGTTGCGGCACCACTCGAGGAGCCGGAAGAGCGCTGCCTTCTCGTCTGCGCTCGTCTCGAAGAACGACCCGACGTGCCGCTCCGGGATGACCAGCGTGTGCCCGCGGGAAACCGGGTACGCGTCGGCAAGGGCGATGCAGCCCTCCGACCTGCGGACAATCCGTTGCGGCGGCAGATCGCAGAAGGGACAGATCACTCAGCGCAGCGCTCCTGTAACAAACATTAGCTCAGCACAGCCACACCCACATCCATTAAGTACTCGAAAGTGGGATCGTAGAACTCGGGTGCGCGCGTCGGATCCCTGCGATCTCCCGGCGGGACGAAGATGACCATCCCTTGTCTGGCTCGCGTAAGCAGCACCCGGTACGCGTTCCGCAGGTAGTTGCGGTTGTCTGTGTTCGCCACATTGACCCACTTCGAGCCTCGGAAATAGTGATAACCCCAATCGCCGCCGCGGACGCGCAGATCGCCGTCCCAGGTCACACAGGTCCAATCCAACTCCAACCCCTGGACCTGGAACTCGGTCGCTGCATCCTCAAGGTAGTAGCTCGAACGAATGTCCTCCTTCTCGTTCAGAAACCAGATCACTGGGTCCGTCTTCACGCGGATGTCCACCGCATGGGGCTTCAAGCGCACCGCCTTTGACGACGCGACCAAGCCAAATCGCTCGGACCCTCGGGCTTTTGCGCGCACCCAGTCCTTGGCCGTCTCCAGGTTCCTCGTGACGGCGATCGGATAGCGACCGACGAACTGCTTCAACGCTTGCCTGGCCTTGGCGGGTTCGCGATCCAGAAGCGCCTTCACGAACTCGGAGACATTCTCCGCCCGGAACGACCTCATTGAGACCGCCAGGTGCAGCTCATCGTCAAACTTGGTTGCCTCACGGCCTCGGACCATCTCCACGGCCCCGCCGGCCGCGTACTCGCTGTCCGTCAGCCGCGAGGAGATGTAGATCTGCCAATGGGGGAAGGACTTGTTCACGGCTTCCAACCACGCGCCGATCCCGGCCTCGCCGGTATTGATCTCCTGCCCACCGCCAACGAGGCACACAATCACCGCCCAGTCCGGATGCCTATCCATGCACGAAATCAGAAACTCCGGCTCGGATTGAGTGAATCCAGGCCGCTTTTTCTTCCTGTGCATGAAGCTTGCCGTCTTGCGCAGGTTCCAGGCACGCTGGGCCTCATCGAAGATGACGACGTGCTCGTCGGGCGGACCCTCGTCCGACAGGGCGTCATCACGGAAGTGATGTACGTTCTGAATGAACTGCCTGACGCTGTTCGCAACCTTGCCTTTGCGCACCTTTTCCTGTTGCGCTCTGCGACGGGCCACCTCGTCCCGCGTCAGCGCTTCCCGGAGAACAGCCACGAGTGGATCGTTGCCCGACAAGAAGACGGCATGAGTCGGGTCTTCCGGCTTGCTCTTGTGGTTGGCTATGTTGAGTCCAACCAAGGTCTTCCCTGCCCCAGGAACGCCGGTGACAAAGCAGATGGATTTCTTGTTGGTCCGCCGTGCCTCCTCCACGAGTTCCTCGACCCTCCCGGAGGTCACTCTCAGATTGTCTCGGCCTGCGTCGAAGCGAGCGATGGCGTCCACTGAATGGCTGGCATACAAGGCTCGTGCCGCTTCAACGATCGTGGGCGTAGGCCGATAGGGCGCTCGCGCCCACGCTGAATCTTCGATGACCGAACCCAGAATGGTTTGACGCGCCTTGGCTATGAGGGCGGCGAGCGATTCCGCATTGACCCGTGCAGGCCGATACAGATTGTCGTCGTCCTTCTCCAGATCCAGTCGAAGTTGCGACTTGGCCTCCGTAGCAACCAAGACCGGGACGATCGGCGCTTGATGGCTCGCGGCATGGAAGTTCTTCAGATCCAGGCCGTAGTCCCAGACCTGTTCTACCGACGATCGATCAAAACTCGTCGCGCCAACCTTGAACTCGATGACGAAGACAATAGGGCCGATGAGGAGCACTGCATCTGCCCTCCTGCCCATTCGGGGAATGCTGAACTCGAGGAGCACCGTGCCGTCGATCCCATCCAGGCATCGCTTCAGGAGAGCGATCTCCGCGAGCCAGGCGTCCCGCTGCGTCTCATCTACAGCGAAATCGCTGTTGCGCACCAACTGGCCAAGGATGGCAACGGCGGCCGCGACGAGGAAATCAGCGTTCGCCGCGTGATACCAAGCTCGGGAATAGAGATCGGGGAACACAACCGGAGGGTAGCAAAGGTGCTTCACGCTCCCGCGATCGAGAAGCCGCTCCAGGGCTTCACAGCCAGCTCGCTCTCCCAAGCTTGCCATCGTGTGGTTATAAGATCCATACTGCGCTTAGTTCGGTGTCTATACACACACAATATTCATGCCAATCCGCTCTCGCTTCAAAGACTTGGCCCTCGACCAGCTCGAGGAAACGATGGCCGCCCTGCGCAAGAGGGCCAAGGTCTCGCGCCCATCGAAAGGCTGGGCGCGATCGATCCGTGAGGCGCTCGGCATGAGCCTCGGGCAACTCGCGCGGCGCGTGGGCGTCTCGCGCGAGACCATCGCCACGCTGGAGCGCAGCGAGGCTCGCGGCACGATCACGCTCGCGAGCCTCGAGAAGCTCGCGCGCGGCTTGGGCTGCCGCCTGACCTACGCGATCGTGCCCGAAGGCGGCTCGATCGAGGGGCTGCGCCGCAAGCGCGCGATGGAAGTGGCGCGCAAGGAGCTTGAGCGGGTATCGCACAGCATGCGCCTGGAGGCGCAGGGCCTTGCGCCCGAGCGCGAGCGCCGGCAGCTCGAGCGCCACGTGCAGGAGCTCCTCGCCGGCAGCCCGCGCCGGCTCTGGGAGTAGCGCGTGCCCGCGGGCGCAACGCCGCTCGACGCCGACGAGTCCGCGGGGCTGCTGCCGGGGCACATTGCCACGCGCGAGCAGCTCGACGAGTGGGAGGCGGAGAACATCCTCGAAGGGCAGCGCTGGGCGGCAGGCGCAGCCAGGCGCCGCGATGTCCTCGACGACGCTTTCCTGCGGGAACTGCACAGGCGTATGTTCAGGCGCACCTGGAAATGGGCGAGCGCCTACCGCTCCACCGAGAAGAACCTCGGCAGGGGGTCGCACATCGGCGCAAGCGCGCTGATGCCGCTAGACCATCCGCCCGGCCATCCGCCCGGCTGCGCCGCCAGCGCAGCAATGCCCTGGAATCAGCCGAGGAGCCGGGCGAGCTCGCCGCTCTCGATGAGTTTCTCCAGGTCGTCCGCGCCGCCCACCAGCACGCCCTTCACGAACACCATGGGGAAGGTCGGCCAGCCGGTCCACATCTTGAGCGCGTTGCGGCGGCGCCATTCGCCGAAGTAGCTGCCGTACTCGAGGTACTTGCAGGCAAGGCCCGCGCGCTCGAGCAGGCGGCGCGCCCTCTTCGGCACGGGGTTCTGGCGCATGCCGACGACGACGATCGGGTTCGCGGCGATCGCCGCCTCGACCTCGCGCACGATGTCGATGCGGTTGGTGGCCACCTTCTCGCGGATCGCGGGGTGGATGCGGGACTCTTCGAGGATGAGGCGCGGCATGGCGCGATGATGGCACGGGCGGCGCGCCATGGGGCCGCGGCGCCAGGAACCGGAAATCTTCCCGATCGGGAAGAATCCACCCGCCCCGGGGCCGCGGCGAGGCTGGATCGCCGCCGGCGGCCGGGATCCGGCGTGCGTCCCGTCAGGGCGCGATGTAGGCGTAGCCCTGCTGCTGGTAGGCGCCGAGCGCGATCCAGCCGTTGGGCACGAGCTTCTCCTCCTGCATCAGGTTCGCGGGATTGAGCTTGCGGTCCGCGAGCGGCAGGTTGCACTGCTCCAGCCCCTGCACCCCGGGCGCTTTTTTCAACTCGCGCAGCTTGGCGGCGACCTTGAGCGCGTCGGCGCGGTCCTTCTCGGCGACCGCCGCGAGGTTGGTCTGCGTGAAGTACGAGGCGTTGCCGCGGAAGGTCATCACGATCTTCGGCGTGACGCCGCGCTCGATCAGCTGCTTGCGCGTGACGTCCACGTTGTCGAGCTTCTTCAGCAGCACTACGGGGTTGCCGTCGGTGAAGTCGAACGCGAGCTTCATCTCGTTCGCGCCGCCGGCGCTCCCCGTGCCGGTGGTGGCGCAGCCGGCGATGCCCAGCGCGGCGACTGTCGCAGCAAGAATGCGGATGCCCATGCGGTCCTCCCTGTCAGGAATTGAAGCGCCCAGATTACACCCGGCCGATCGGCCAAGTACCCGGTGTTTGCGAATCAGTACCGCTCGAAGGACACGAGGATCTTCCCCGACCGGCCGCCGCGCGCGGCGTGGGCGACTGCTTCCTTGATCCTGCGGACCGGGTAGACGGCTTCGACCTCGACCGCGAGGGTGCCGTCGGCGATCTTGGCCGCGAGCTCGCGATACAGGGCGGCGATCTCCCCGGGCGGGGTGTCCGCGAACCATTTGCGCAGCCAGAAGCCGTGCAGCCGCACGTCGCGGAACACGGTGTCCCTCGCGTCTACCATGCACGGCTCGCCGCCGAGCATGCCGTAATTGACCACGGTGCCACCGTCGCTGACGCAGCGCGCAAGGCGCTGCGTCGCGCTGCCCGCCACCGCGTCGATCGCGAGCGGCAGCGGCGCATTGCCGATCGCCGCGCGCACGCGCCCGTCGAGGTCGGGGCCGTCCGCGAGCACGATGTCGCCGCCGAACGCCTGCAGCGGCCCGACGAGCTCTTCGCGCCGCACCACGTTGACCGTCTTGACGCCCGCCTGCCGGGCAAGCCGGATCAGGCAATGCCCGACGCCCGAATTGGCGGCGTTCTGGATCACCCACTGACCGGGCGCGGGCGGGACGAACCGGTGCAGCATCAGGTACGCGGTCGGCGGGTTGACGCGCAGCATCGCGAGCTGCTTCGGGTCCACGCCTGCCGGCAGCGCGAAAACGGCCTTGGCGGGCGCCTTGATGCGCTCGCGCCAGCACCCCGGGCCGGGCAGCAGCACGCGGTCGCCCGGCTTCACGTGGCGCACGGCGGCGCCCGCCCTGGCGATCCGCCCCACGCCCTCGGCGCCGGGGATCATCGGCAGCTTGGGCGGCACCGCGCCGTACTTTCCCTCGAGGTTCAGGACGTCGGCGGGATTGATGGGGAAGTACTCGGCCTCGACGACGACCTCGTCCGGGCCCGGCTCCCCGGGATCGGCCTGCTCGACGACTTCGATCGCCTCTTCGGGCGGACCGAACCTGCTTACCAGCGCAGCCAGCATGGCCGCCATCCTACATTCTTCGATCGGCATCGAGGCCTGTAGAATCGATCTTCCCGATCGGGAAGATTTCCCTCCCACAGGACCCCCACATGGCCACCTCCCCCGCCCCCACCTTCATCGTGAGCCCCGTGCGCCTTGGCGAGATGGTGCGCGACG
>CAZVHU010000010.1:0-38639 GCA_964627075.1 uncultured Enterobacteriaceae bacterium
GACGTGCCGGCCATGGTGCACGTCAGCTCCTCCTGCAACCCCGCCTTCCACGCCACCGGCGCCCACTACATCAACGGCGACACCACTGCCTTCATGCAGTTCATCACCGGAGACCTGTTCAAGGATTTCCCCACCCTCAAGTTCATCATCCCGCACGGCGGCGGCGCGGTGCCCTACCACTGGGGCCGCTACCGGGGCCTCGCGCAGGACATGAAGCGCCCGCCCTTCAAGGAGCTGGTGCTGAAGAACGTGTTCTTCGACACCTGCGTGTACCACCAGGCGGGGATCGACCTGCTGCTGAAAGTGGTGCCGGTGGACAACATCCTCTTTGCCTCGGAGGTGGTCGGCGCGGTGCGCGGCATCGACCCGGAGACCGGGCACTACTTCGACGACACCCGGCGCTACATCGAGGCCTCGTCCTTGAGCGCCGCCGACAAGCACAAGATCTACGAGGGGAACGCGCGCAAGGTGTACCCGCGCTGGAAGCCCGCGATGGCCTGACCGGGAAAGGAGCCGACCGATGACCACCGAACGCATCCGTGCTCGCGCCGCGGCGCTGCTCGCCGCCGCGCTGGCGATTGTCCCGCTCGCAGCCGCGGCGCAGGACGACTGGCCGAGCAAGCCGATCCGCCTCATCACGCCCGCGGCGCCGGGCGGCACCACCGACATCCTCGCGCGCCTGATCGGGGCGAAGCTGGGCGAAGCGTTCAAGCAGTCGGTGCTGGTGGACAACAAGGCGAGCGGCTCGGGGGTGATCGCGGCCGAGCTCACGGCGCAGGCGGCGCCCGACGGCTACACGATCTTCCTGCCCTACCACCAGCACACCGCCAACGCGGCGCTCAATCCGAAGCTGCCGTATCACCCGGTGAACAGTTTCACGCCGATCACGCAGCTCACCTCGGCGGGCCTGATGCTGGTGGTGAATCCCTCCTCGCCGCCGAAGACGCTGCAGGAGTTCGTGGAGTGGACGAAGAACTTCAAGGGCCCGCTCGACTTCGGCTCGGCGGGCCTGGGCACCGGCGGGCACCTCGCGGGCGAGCTCTACAACATGATGGCGGGCGTGAAGGCGCAGCACATCCCCTACAAGGGCTCGGGGCCGGCGCTGCTCGACCTCGTGGCCGGGCGCTACCACTACAACTTCGCCGGCATCCAGGCGGCGCAGACGCTGGTGCGCGGCGGCAAGCTCCGCGGCCTCGCAGTCACCAACCCCAAGCGCGTCGCCGCGCTGCCCGACATCCCGGCAGTGGCGGAGGCGCTCCCCGGCTTCGAGCTGGTGGGCTGGTACGGCATCGCCGGGCCGGCGAAGATGCCGCCGCAGATCGTGTCGAAGCTCAACGCCGAGATCGTGAGGATCCTGCACTCGCCCGAGCTGCGCGAACGCATCGTCGCCGACGGCGCGGAGCCCGTGGGCAGCTCGCCCGAGGAATTCCGCCAGTTCATGCTGGCGGATCTGGATAAGGCTGCGAAGCTGGTGAAGCTCTCCGGCGCCAAACTCGAGTGACGGCCGCTATGCCGGTGGTGTACGGGGGGTGCGGGGGGGCCGGGAAGGCTCCGAGCGCACTTGCCGGAAGGGGCCTGGCCCCCCTGCTGCCATGAGCAGGATCGCGCGCACCGCGTCGCAGATCGTCCGGCTCCCGGCGGACGAGCCGCTCGCGGGCGGCCCCGCGGTCGCGGGCGCGACGCGAGACTTCGTCACGCTCGAGATCGCCACCGACGACGGCGTACAGGGCGTCGGCCTCACCTTTTTCGGCGGCCCGCTCACCGGCGCGCTGAAAGCCGCGGTGGACGGGCTTTGCGCTCTCGCCGTGGGCGAGGACCCTCTGCGCACCGAGGCGATCGCGGAGAAGCTGCGCGCCGCGGCGGGCTCCTCGGGCCCGGGCGGCATCTTCACGCTCGCGCTCTCGGCGATCGACATCGCGCTCTGGGACCTCAAGGGCAAGCTCCTCGGCGTTCCGGTGGCGAAGCTCGCCGGCGGCCACCGCGAGCGCGTGCCGGCCTACGCGAGCGGCGCGCTGATGCGCCAGTTCCCGCTCGAGCACGTCGCCAGGGCGGGGCCGCGGCTCGCCGAGAGCGGCTTCAGGCAGATGAAGATGCAGCTCGCGCTCCCCGGCGACACCTCGCCTGGGAAAGAAGTGGAGCGCGCGCGCATCGTGCGCGAGAGCGTCGGCCCGGACGTGGACCTGATGTGCGACATCAACCAGCGCTGGGATGCGCGCCAGGCGATCTCGATCGGCAGCCGCATCGAGGAGTACCGCTTCTACTGGCTCGAGGACGCGGTGGCGTGCGACGACTACGACGGTCTCGCGCGCGTCGCCGGGGCGCTCGCCACGCCGATCGCCGCCGGGGAGTACGTCTACGGCACGGTGCCTTTCCGGCATCTGCTGGAAGCGCGTTCCGTGGACATCGTCATGATCGACGTCCTGCGCGCGGGCGGCATCACGCAGTGGCTGAAGATCGCGGCGATGGCGGAAGCCTTCAACCTGCCGGTGGTGAGCCACCTGATCCCCGAGGTGCACGTGCACCTCGTCGCCGCGGTGCCGAACGGATTGACGGTCGAATACATGCCGTGGTCGTTGCGGCTGTTCGACGATCCGCCTCGCGTGGTGAAGGGCGAGATGGCGGTGCCCGACAGGCCGGGCCTCGGCCTCACGTTCAACCGCGCCGCGCTGCGGCGCTTCGCCGCATGAGGCGCGCATGAAACCGAGGAACGGGAAGCCCATCGCCGTCGCGGGCGGCGGCATCGGGGGGCTCGCGGTGGCGCTCGGCCTCGCGCGCAAGGGCTTCCGGGTGCTGGTGCTCGAGCAGGCGCAGGAGTTCGGCGAGATCGGCGCCGGCATCCAGCTCGCGCCCAACGCCTGGCACGCGATCGATGCGCTCGGCGTGGGCGAGCTGGTGAAGAAGGAGGCGGTGTTCATCGAGCACCTGTTCATGATGGACGGCGTCTCGGGCGAGACCGTGGTCGACATCCCGCTCGACGAGCGCTTCCGCAAGCGCTACGGCAATCCCTACGCGGTGACGCACCGCGCCGACATCCACGGCGCGCTGCTCGACGGCTGCAAGGCGCTCGCCGAGCGCATCGAGCTGCGCACGCGCAGCCGCGTCACCGGGTTCGACATCGAGGGCGCGGGCGTCTCGGTGGCGCTCGAGGGCGGCGAGCGCATCGCCGCGGCGGCGCTCGTCGGCGCCGACGGCGCGCGCTCGGCGGTGCGCGAGGGGATCGTCGGCGACGGCCCGCCGCCGCCATCCGAGCACCTGTGCTACCGCGCGGTGCTCGATCGCGCCGACATACCGGAAGATTTGCGCTGGGCGGCGGCCACGCTCTGGGCGGGGCACAACACGCACATCGTGCATTACCCCTTGCGCGGCTGGAAGCTGTTCAACCTGGTCGCGACCGTCATCGGCAGCGGCATCACCGGCGGGCACAACGAGGAAGCGCCGCCCGCGGAAGTGCTGCCGCTGTTCGCGCACAACTGCGCCAAGCCCATGAGCATCCTGCGCGTGCCGAAGGCGTTCAGGCGCTGGATGCTGCGCTATCGCGAGCCGGTGCCGAACTGGAGCAAGGGCCCGGTGACGCTGCTCGGGGACGCGGCGCACCTGATGCTGCAGTACATGGCGCAGGGCGCGGCGATGGCGATCGAGGACGCGGTGTGCCTCGCCGGCTGCGCCGACGCGGCCGACGGCGACTTCGCCGCTGCCTTCCGCCGCTACCAGGACACGCGCATGGTGCGCGCCTCGCGCGTGCAGCTCTCGGCGCGTTTGATCGGCCAGATCTTCCACGCCCCCGACGGCATCCCGCGGCGCGTGCGCAACGACATTTACGGCGCTCTCGGCGCCGAGCAGTACTGGCAGTCGCTCGACTGGATCTACACCGCGCCGGACTACGTCCGGGACTTCCGTCCCTGGTAGCGGCCGCAGCAGGCCACAGTGTAAAGTCTGACTTTACACTTCGGTGCCCTGGCGGCGCCACAGGCGGGCGAGCCATCGCCGCAGGCGCGCGAGCCAGCCCGGCGCGGCGTCCCCGCTGACCGCACCGGCAGCGCCAGGCGGTGCCGCGGCGCCGAAGCGCCGGGCGAGCGTCTCGGCGAACTGCGCCGCGCGCTCGGCGGCGCGTTTCTCGAACAGCCGATCCACGACGGGCTTCAACGGCCCCTCGCCCTCGACGTCGAACACGCTCGCGAGCTCGGTACCGGCGCCGGCCGGCTCGAGCGCGACCTCGATCGCCATCGTGAGGTGCTCTGCTTTCGCCATCGCGCGCAAGCAGCGCGGCGGCTCCTCGGATTCGATGCGCGCCGTGAGATCCACGGTGAGCGGCACGACGCCCACCTTCTCCTTCACCGTCAGCTCGACGGTGCGCGCGTCCACGACCCGCACGCGCTCGACGCCCGGGATGCAGGCGCACAGCGATTCGAAATCCCGCAGGAATTGCCACAATTCCTCCGGGCGGGCGTTGACCGCGAACTTCGCCTCGCTCCGTGGCACCGCTTCAGCCCCACCACTTCGCGAGCCGGTGGTCCTCCGCGATCACGCCGGCGGCGTTATGGCCCGCGCCGGCGTGCACGCCGCCTCCCGGGTGGCAGTAGCCGCCGCACATGTACAGGCCCTCGACGGGCGTGCGGTAGCTGGACCAGCCGGCGAACGGCCTGAAGTAGCCCATCTGGTCGGGCGTCATGTCGCCCACGACGTCCACGCCGTTCACCAGGTTGTCGTTCAGGCGCTCGGTGTCGGTCGGGTCCTGGATCTTCATGGCGAGGATCTTGTCGCGCGTCATGTTCGGCGCGTACGAGCGCCAGAGCCCGAGCAGGTGCTCGGCGTATTCGTCGCGGATGTCCTTCCAGCCCTCCGGACCGCCCTGCCCGAGCGCGTAGGGCGCGTACTGCCACACCACCGCGGTGTGCCTGCCCGCGGGCGCCTGCGATGGATCGAACAGCGTCGGCAGCGTGATCTGCAGCATCTCGTGGCGCGGCGGCCGGCCCATCGCGATGTCGTGGTAGGCGCGCACCTGCTCGGCCATGCTCGCGCCGAACATCTCCTGGCTGAAGGCCGTGTCCACCGGCGAATTGCCGGCGGCGGCGCGGTATTTCGGCGGCTCGGCGAGCGCGAGGTGCAGCACGAAGAGCGACCTGCCGCGCGAGTGGTAGTTCTTCACCCGCGTGGCGAACGCGGCGGGCAGGTGCTCCTCGCCCACCATCCCGAGGAAGCTCTTCTTCGGCTCGACGTTGGTGATCACCGCCTTCGCCGCATCCAGCCGCGCGCCGTCGGCGAGCTCCACGCCCACCGCGCGCTTGCCGCGCAGGAGGATGCGCTTCACCTGCGCGCCGGTGCGCACCGCGCCGCCCGCCGCCTCGAGCGCGCGCCGCAGCCCTTCGGCGAGCTGCTGCGAGCCGCCGACGCAGATCGGCGCCTCGGCCCTGAGGATGCGCGCGAGGCAAATCCAGCCGAGGCCATGCTGGTCGGGCGCGAAGCCGAGCACCGTGAGGCGCGCGAGGAAGTGCACCTTCACCTCTTCGCTCTCGAAGAACTCGTCCAGCAGCCGCGCGGGCGTGCTCACCTGCCATTGCAGGAGCGTGCGGCCCTCCTCGGACTTCTCCAGCATCCCGGCCTGCATCGAGGGCGGCAGCGGCGGCGAGTACACGAACGGCAGGTAGGTCGTCTCGATGAACTCGCCATAGTCCTGCCAGAGCTGCGTGAAGGTCCTCGCGTCGCGCGCCGAGAAGCGGGCGAGCTCCGCGGCCATGCGCCCGGGCTCGCGGTACATCACGATGCTCCGTTGGTCGGGAAAGATCGTGCCGCGCAGGTGCTGCGGGTAGACGTACTTGACGCCGTGGCGCTCGAGCTCGAGGTCGCGGTAGACCGGGCTCGTGGGAATGTTGGTGTGAACGACCGAGCACAGGTTGTGCTTGAACCCGGGAAGCGTCGCCTCCTCGGTGTGGCAGCCGCCGCCGACGCGCGCCGCGCGCTCCAGCACCAGCACGCTCGCGCCCGCGCGTGCGAGGTACGCCGCGCAGGCGAGCCCGTTGTGGCCGGCGCCGACGACGATGAAGTCGTGGGACACGGCCGGTCCCCCGCTACCGGGCGCTAGCCAAGCGCCCGAAGGCGCGCGCGAAATATGCGATGCGATCGCATGTTTCGCATCAGACGATGAGCTCGCGGCCGATCTCGGCCACCGAGCGCACGCCGCAGAGCTGCATGGTGCGCACGAGCTCGCTCTTCAGGATCTCGAGCGCCTGGCGCGCGCCCGCCTCGCCGCCGGCGGCGAGGCCGTAATAGGCCGCGCGGCCGACAGCCGCCGCCTGCGCGCCAAGCGCGCGCGCCTTGAGGAGGTCGGCGCCCCGCCGCACGCCGCCGTCCACGATCACCGTGGCCCGCGCGCCGACCGCGCGCACGATCGCGGTCATCGCATCGAGCGACGCGATTGCGCCGTCGAGTTGCCGGCCGCCGTGGTTCGACACCCAGATGCCGTCCACGCCGAGGCCGACCAGCCGCTCGGCATCGTCCACGCGGCTCACGCCCTTCACCACGAGCTTTCGCTTCCAGCGGTCGCGGAAGCGCTTGATGTCGTCCCAGCAGAAGCCCGGGTCCACGTCGCGCCCGACCGACGAGGCGAGCTTGAGGCCGCGCTCGTCCGAGCCGCCGTAGCCGCGCACGTTGACGAAATCGGGCAGGCCGCCATTCTTCACGATCTGCCAGGCCCAGCCCGGGCAGACGGCGCCGGCGAGCACCTGGCGCGCGGTAAGGCGCGGCGGAATCGTGAAGCCGTTGCGGAAATCGCGCTCGCGCTTGCCGCCCACCGCGAGGTCCACCGTGGGAACGAGCGCCTCGTAGCCCGCGGCCTCGGCGCGCGAGATCAGCTTCTCGACGAAGCCCCGGTCGCGCAGCACGTAGAGCTGGAACCAGAGGCGGTTGGGCGCTTTCTCCGCGATCTCCTCGATCGAGGCGGTGGCGTTGGTGGAGAGCGTATAGGGAACGCCCAGCGCCGCCGCGGTGCGCGCGACGCCGACGTCGGCGCCCGGCCAGGCGATGCCGGCCGCGCCGATCGGCGCCATCACGAGCGGCATCTTCGAGGGCCCGCCGAGGATCTCGCACGCGAGGTCGGGTTCCTTCACTTCCACCAGCACTCGCGGCGCAAGGCGCGCGCGCCGGAAGGCGGCGCAGTTGTCGCGCAGCGTCACCTCGTCCTCGGCGCCGCCGTCTATGAAGTCGAAGATCGCACGCGGCAGGCGGCGCCGCGCGATCTGCCGCAGTTCCTCGATCGAGTAGGCGCGCGCCACGGCCGACATGGGGCGCGAGTCTACCGGATCAGCCCTTGGCGAAGCCCTCGGCGCGCAAAACCGCGGCGACGTCGTAGCCGGCGGCGATCACCCGCGCGAGGGTCCGGCCATAGACATCCAGCGCCACCGGGACCACGGTGACAGGCCCCATGGCGAGGAGTTGCTGCAACCGGTCGCGCGCCTGCGGGCCGAGCGGCTCGTGCAGCTCCGGCGTGTCGATGCCGTACAGGCGATAGCGCACGCCGCCCGAATCGAAGGTGTCGCCGTCGATCACGAGCGTCGGCAGCGTCAGGTAGAGCGGCGCGTAGGGAATGAAGCCGTAGCCGACCGGCACGATCGCCGCGACGTAGCGCCAGTGACGGTGCGGCGGGTGCACCACCAGGCCCGGCATCAGGTGCGCGTTCGGGTAGCGCGGATGGCCGGCGCCGGCATGCGGCGCGTGCCGGTGCGCTTGCGGCGCATGCGCGCGCGCGAGCGGCTGCACGATCGGCTGGGCATGCGGGCGCAGCGGGACGATCCCGGCGGGCGCGTGCCCGCGAGGGCCCGTCGCGCCGCCTGGCAACGGCAGCAACACCGCGGCCAGAGCGGCGAGCGCGGTTGCAAGGGTCGGCGCGCGCATGGTCGTTAAGCGCAGCAACGCACCCAGCATACGCCGGTTGACCCGCGAAAGCCGCCTTTCTAGGGGCCCGAGCGCCGCGCATAATGGCGGCTTTTCGGGAAATTCCATGGCAAGACGCATCGAGGGCGTGCTCGCGCCCGTCATCACCCCTTTCCGCAAGGATCTTTCGCCCGACGCCGACCGTTTCGTGCGCCACTGCAAGTGGCTGCTGAAGAGCGGCTGCGCGGGACTGGCGGTCTTCGGCACCAACAGCGAAGCCAATTCGATGTCGGTGGAAGAAAAGCTCGAGCTGCTGGATGCGCTCGTCTCGGGGGGCGTGCCGGCGGCGGCGCTGATGCCCGGCACCGGCCACTGCGCGCTCACCGACTCGGTGAAGATGACGCGCGAGGCGGTGCGCATGGGCTGCGGCGGGGTGCTGATGCTGCCGCCCTTCTACTACAAGGGCGTGTCGGACGACGGGCTTTTCCGCAACTTCGCAGAGGTGATCGAGCGCGTCGGCGACGAGCGGCTGCAGCTCTACCTCTATCACATCCCGCCGGTGGCGAACGTGCCGATCACGCTCACCCTCATCGAGCGGCTGCTCGGGCGCTATCCCGGCACCATCGCCGGCGTGAAGGACTCTTCGGGCGAATGGGCGAACACCAAGGCGATGCTGGAGCGCTTCCAGCCGCAGGGATTCGACGTTTTCGCCGGCAGCGAGGTGTTTTTGCTCGACACGCTCAGGGGCGGCGGCAAGGGCTGCATCACCGCCACCGGCAACGTCAACCCGGGCCCGATCCACGAGGTGTTCCGCAACTGGCGGGGGCCCGAGGCCGACAGGCTCCAGGCCGGCATCACCGCGACGCGCAAGATCGTGCAGCAGGTGCCGATGATCCCGGCGCTGAAGGCGATCACCGCGCACTTCGGCAACGACCCCGAGTGGCGCCGGGTGCGGCCGCCGCTGACGGAACTGGCCCCCGAGCAGGAGCGCCAGGTGATCGGCGGGCTCAAGGCGGCGGGCTTCTCGATGCCTGGACTGTGAAAGCAGGCGGGACGGTCCTCGTCACCGGCGCCGGGCGCGGCATCGGCCAGGCGGCGGCGCGCGCCTTCAAGGCCGCAAGCTGGAAAGTGCTCGCGCTCGACAAGCAGTTCGGCGCCGAGGTGGTGGGCGAGCGCGTGCAGTTCGACTTGCGCGATCTCGCCGGCATCCCGAAGCTCGTGGCGTCGCTCGGCGAGATCGACACGCTGGTCAACAACGCCGCGGTGCTCTACTGCGAGTCCTACGACGCGATTCCCGACGAGCACAAGCGCGAGATCCTGGCGGTCAACCTCGAGGCCCCGGTCGCGATGATCGAGGCGGTGGCGCCGCAGATGCGGCGGCGCAAGTCCGGGCGCATCGTCAACGTCGGCTCGGTTGCCGCCTTCACCGGGCATCCTGACCTCTGGTACGGCGCGACGAAGGCGGCGCTCTTGAACATCACGAAGAGCTACGCCGGCGCGCTGGGGCGCGACGGCATCCTGGTGAACGCGATAGCGCCCGGACCCACGCAGACCGCGATGTACGACCAGCTGCCGCAGTCGCGCAAGGACGGCGTCACGCGCATGGTCTACTCCGGGCGCGTGTGCCGGCCCGAGGAGGTGGCGCAGGCGATCCTGTGGCTCGGCGCCACTTGTCCCGAGTACGTGAACGGCAGCACGCTCGACGTGAACAACGGCTCTTACCCGAGGTGAGCGCCAGGACGCTCTTCGACAAGGTGTGGGACGCGCACGTGGTCGCGCCGCTCGGCGGCGGCGTGCAGCTGCTGCACGTGGACCGGCACGTGCAGCACGACCTCGGAGGCGGCAAGGCGCTGGAGGAGGTGCGCGAGCGCGGGCTCAAGGTGCGCAACCCCGAGCTGACCTTCGCGACGCAGGACCACGTCGTCTCCACGGCGCCCGGCCGCACCGGCGGCGCGCACGACTGGGCGAACGTGCTGGTGGATTCGATGCGGCTGGAAGCGAAGCGCGCCGGGGTGCGACTGTTCGACGTCGGCGCCGATACCCAGGGCATCGCGCACGTCATCGCGCCGGAGATGGGGCTCACGCTCCCCGGAACGCTCGTCGTGTGCGGCGACAGCCACACCTGCACCAACGGCGCCTTCGGCGCGATCGGCTTCGGCATCGGTGCGAGCGAGATCGTGCACGTGCTCGCGACGCAGTGCATCGCGCAGAAGCGGCCGCGCACGCTGCGCGCGCGCTTCGACGGCCGGCTCGCGCGCGGCGTCTACGCCAAGGACATGGCGCTCGCGCTGATCGGCGCGGTCGGCACGGCCGGCGGCACCGGCTACGCCGCCGAGTTCGCGGGCGAGGCGGTGCGCGCGCTCGACATGGAGGGCCGCATGACCCTGTGCAACATGTCGATCGAGCTGGGTGCCAAGATCGGCATGGTGGCGCCCGACGAGACGACCTACGAGTGGCTGCGCGCGCGGCCGTTCGCCCCCCAGGGACAGATGCTCGAGCAGGCGCTCGCGCACTGGCGCGCGTTGCCATCGGACCCGGGCGCCCAATTCGACCGCGAGGTGGCGCTCGACTGCGATCGGCTGGTGCCGCAGGTCACCTGGGGCACGAGCCCCGAGGACGTGATCGGCGTGGACGGGAGGATCCCGGTCCGCAAGCCGGAGGCGCTCGGCTACATGGGGCTGGAGGCCGGCGCCCGCATCGCCGGCACCCGCATCGACCGCGTGTTCATCGGTTCCTGCACCAATTCTCGCCTGACCGACCTGCGCATCGCGGCCGAAATCGCGCGCAAGGGGAAGGTGGCGAAGCACGTCGCCGCGTGGGTGGTGCCGGGCTCGATGCAGGTCAAGCGCGCCGCGGAGCGCGAGGGGCTGCACGAGGCGTTCCTCGCCGCGGGCTTCGAGTGGCGCGAGCCGGGCTGCTCGATGTGCGTCGGCGCGAACGGCGAGCTGGTCGAGCCGAGGGCGCGCTGCGTCTCGACCTCCAACCGCAACTTCACCGGGCGGCAGGGGCCGCTCGCGCGCACCCACCTCGCCAGCCCCGCCACCGCCGCGGCGTGCGCGCTCGCGGGCGAGATCTGCGACCCGCGGGCGCTGCTCGCCCCGGCGGTCGCGTGACGATGCAGAAATTCACCCGCCTCACCGCGATCGCCGCGCCGCTGCCGCAGGCGAACGTGGACACCGACTTCATCATCCGGGTCGAGCGCTGCGCGCGCACGCCGAAGGCGGAGATGGGGCGCTACGCCTTCGAGGGCGCGCGCTATTTGCCCGGCGGCGCCGAGAATCCCGCGTTCGTCCTCAATCGCGAGCCCTGGCGAAGGGCGCAGATCCTCGTGTGCGGCGACAACTTCGGCTGCGGCAGCTCGCGCGAGATGGCCGTTTGGGCGCTCGCCGGCATCGGCATCCGCTGCGTGATCGCGACCTCGTTCGGCGACATCTTCCACGGCAACTGCCTGCAGAACGGCGTGCTCGCGATCCGCCTGCCGCGCAAGGACGTGGACGCCCTGCTCGCGCTCGCAGGCGACCCGGCGAGCGCGACGCTCACCGTGGACCTCGAGCGCCAGGCGATCTCGGCGTGGGGCCGGGAGGAGATCGCGTTCCTCGTCGACCCGATGCAGCGCAAGGCGCTGCTCGAGGGGCTGGATGCGATCGGCGTGACGCTTGCGCGCGAGGCGGACATCGCGGCCTGGCAGGCCGGCGACCGCGAGCGCCGGCCCTGGATCTGGCGCCTGCCTACTTGACCCGGTAGACCTCGTCCGGGAAGTTGCCGCGCGAGACTTCCACGCCGCCGCGCCGGCGGTCCTGCGCCGAGGTGAAGATGGCGCGATCCGCGCCCTTCTCCCAGCGCGCCTTCGAGATCTTCCTGCCCTCGCCGCCCTTGCGCGAGAGGGTCTCGGTGGCCTCCGAGAGCGGCTTGCCCCAGGCGGACTTGAGGTGGGCCTTGACGCGCTCGGCGTCGTTGGCCGAGAAGCGGATGTCGAAGGCCTGGATGACGTCGGCCTTGAGGTAGAAGGTGATCTTCGACTGCACGCCGGCGATCGAGGCGCGGCCGTCGTCGCAGCGCCGGTCTGCAGCGTCGGTCTTCCACTCGAGCGGCTTGCAGTGCGCCGCCGGGAAGGCGCGCTTGATGTCGGCCTCGCGAGCGCCGAGCGCGACGCCGTTGGCGTCGAAGGCGAGCGCGGCGGGCGCGGCCGCTGCGAGCAGCGCGCAGGCGACGGAGCGGAGCGCGGCGGCGAGCGTCCTCATCGCGCGAGCGCCTTGTGCCGGAAGCAGTCGCGCGTGTGGTCGTTCGCCATCCCGGTCGCCTGCATGAAAGCGTACATGATCGTCGAGCCCACGAACTTGAAGCCGCGCTTCTTGAGATCCTTCGACAGCGCGTCGGACTGGCGCGTTCGCCCCGGTATGTCGGCGAGCCGACGGCGCCGCCCCTGGATGGGCCGGCCGCCGACGAAGCCCCACAGGTAGCGCGAGAAGCTGCCGCATTCCTCCTGTAACGCGAGCACGCCGCGCGCGTTGACAACCGCAGCCTCGATCTTAGCGCGGTTGCGAACGATGCCCGCATCGGCCATCAGGCGGCGCTTCTTCGCCGCGCCGTAGCGCGCGACCTTCCGGGGATCGAAGCCGTCGAAGGCGCGGCGGTAGTTCGCGCGCTTGGCGAGGATCGTGTCCCAGGAGAGCCCGGCCTGCGCGCCTTCCAGCACCAGCAGCTCGAAGAGCTTGCGGTCGTCGCGCAACGGCACGCCCCATTCGCGGTCGTGGTAGGCGATGGCGAGCGGGTTGCGCGCCCAGGCGCAGCGCTTCTTGGGTCCGGATCTCCTTCTTTTCATCCCGCTACAGGAGAAATGAAACGTCGGCGCCGGCCTCGAGGTCGCGACGCCGCTCCCGATACCGGAAGAGGCGTGCGCCCGGCCCAAGCTCGACGGTCGCGCGCCGCCCCTCTACGCGAAGCAGCGTCCCTTCGCGCAGGCCCAGCACCGCAACGCGCGGGTTCTTCGCCAGGAACTCCGCGATGCGTTCATCGCGCGTCTCGCCGCCGTGGCGCGAAAGCGCCCGCTCGGTGTAATGCGGATTGAGCTGGAAGGGGACGAGGCCCATCGCGTCGAGCGAGCGCGGCTCGACGATGGGCATGTCGTTGGTGGTGCGGATCGTCGGGCAGGCGAGGTTCGAGCCCGCGCTCCAGCCGATGTAGGGCGTGCCCTTGCGCACGCGCTTCTCGATGGCAGTCAGGGCGCCGTTTCGTTGCATGGCATCGAGCAGGCAGAAGGTGTTGCCGCCGCCCACCACGAACGCATCGGCCTCGCGGATCGCGCGCGCAAGCGGCGCGCGGTGCGCGGCGAGGAGCGTATGCCCGAGCGGCGCAAGCGCGGCGCGCACCCGGCGCGCGTAATCGTCGAACGCGATGCGCACCGCGGCGAACGGAAAGAAGAGCAGCCGCTTTCCCGGCGCGCCGAGGAACCCGCGCAGCGCCTCGCGCGCGTGCGCGAGGTAGCCGCCGCCGGGGTTGCGCGAGTTGGAAAGTAGAAGCAACCGCATCGCCGGCGCGATGCTAGCCTACTTCCAGCTTCTCTTCCTGTCGTCGGGAACGACGAAACCGATCGGCCGGCGCCTCGGCTCGGGTGGCGCCATCAACTTAAAGGCAAGGGGCGGATACTTGCGGTGCCGCCCGCGCCCTGCCTTTAAGGACGCAAAGTGCGACCTTAGAGATCTCCACTCCTCGGAAGAGAGCTGGAACATGAAATCGGCCGGGAAGCGCGCAGCGTTACGACGCACCTGTTCGTTGAACCGCTTCGTGGTGACACCATAGAGAGCAGACAGGTCTGCATCGAGCAGCACCTTCTGGCCGCGGATCAGGAGTATCCGACGCTCGACACGCTCGATCGGCAATCCAAAGCGGGTGGTCACGGAAGCCCCTGGCGGGATAGACCGGGGGTTCGTGCACTGCAACACTGCATCGGCGGATCGCTCTGCAAATCGGCACCCGATAGCCGACTCAACGCGCGACGCCGGGTTCTGCCGACAGGCGCCCGCGAAAACGCCGATTCAGCCCTTAGGCCGTGCCGCCGGCGACGCGAGCGCCGTGGCGCACGCGCGCCGCCGCATCCTCGAACGCCTCGTCGAGCTTCACCTCGTGGCTCGCGGGCCGGGCGCGGATGCGCAGATCCATCATCTCGGGCCGCTCGCGCGCGGCGTTGCGCAACGCCTGGTCGCGCCCCGACAGGTACTGCGGCGGCCAGTACTGGCCGGCGTGCTGGTACCAGGCCGAGGCCTGGAGCGTGAAGTAGGGATTCGAGAGGTGCGGGCGCGCGAGCGCCACGAGGTCCGCCTTGCCCGCTGCGACGAGCGTATTCACCTGGTCGGCGGTGGTCACGGCGCCCACGGTCATGGTGGCGATGCCGACCTCGTTGCGCACCCAGTCGGCGAACGGCGCCTGGTACATGCGGCCGTAGACCGGGTTCTGCTGCGGCACGGTCTGGCCGGTCGAGCAGTCGATGAGATCGCAACCCGCCTCCTTGAGCATGCGCGCCATCGCCATCAGGTCCTCGCCCGAGAGTCCTCCCGGCGCCCAGTCGGTCGCCGAGATGCGCACCGCCATGGGTTTTTCCTTCGGCCAGGCGGCGCGGCAGGCGCGGAACACTTCGAGCGGGTACCGCATGCGGTTCTCGATCGAGCCGCCGTATTCGTCCTTGCGCCGGTTGGTGAGCGGCGAGATGAAGCTCGCGAGCAGGTAGCCGTGCGCCATGTGGATCTCGAGCATGTCGAAGCCGGCCTCGTGCGCGTGCCTGGTCGCGCGCACGAAATCGTCGCGCACCTTGTCCATGTCGGCGCGCGTCATCTCGCGCGGCGCTTGCGACTCGCCTTCCAGGTACGGAATGGGCGAGGCGGAAACGAGCGGCCAGTTGCCCGATTCGAGCGGGTGGTCCATGCGCTCCCAGCCGATTTGCGTCGAGCCCTTCCTGCCCGCATGCCCGATCTGCATGCACAGCTTCGCCTTCGAGTTGGCGTGGCAGAAGTCCACGATGCGCTTGAAGGCGTCGCGCTGCGCCGTGTTCCACAGGCCGGTGCAGCCCGGTGTAATGCGGCCCTCGGGCGAGACGCAGGTCATCTCCACGTACACCAGGCCCGCGCCGCCGATGGCGCGCGAGCCCAGGTGCACCAGGTGCCAGTCGTTCGGCACGCCGTCCACCGCCGAGTACTGGTCCATGGGAGATACGACCACGCGGTTCTCGAGCACCATGCCGCGCAACTTGAACGGCGTGAACATCGGCACCGGCGGGTGCGCGAGGTCGACGTCGAGCCCCAGAGCGCGCACGCTCGCGGCGAACCACTGCCGCACCTCGCGCACGAACGCCGGGTCGCGCAGCTCGAGGTTCTCCCAGGTGATCTGCTTGGAGCGCGACATCACGCCGAAGGCGAACTGCAGCGGGTCCATGCTCCAGTAGCGTTTCATGTGCTCGAACCAGGCGAGCGAGACGTTGGCCGCGTGCTGCGTCTTCTCCACCTCCTCGCGGCGCGCGGTGTCGTACTTCGCCAGCGCGCCCTTGACGCTGCCCTGGCTCCTCAGCGCCTCGTACAGCGCGATCGCGTCCTCCATCGCGAGCTTGGTGCCCGAGCCGATCGAGTAATGCGCCGTCGCCTTGGCGTCGCCCACCAGCACCGCCGCCGTTTTCCCGTCGGCCTTCACCCAGGTACGGTTGACGATGGTCGGGAAGTTGCGCCAGATCGAGCGGTTGGCGATCAGCCCGTGGCCGGCGAGCTCCTCGGCAAAGGCGCGCTCGAGCGTGGCCATCATCTGCGCCTCGTCCTTCCTGTCGAAGCCGAAGTTCCTCCAGGTCGTCTCGTCGGTCTCGAAGATCCAGGTGGATTGGTTTTTCTCGTACTGGTAGCAGTGCGCCAGGATGATGCCCTCGGGCGTCTCGCGGAAGAAGTACTTGAAGGCATCCAGCGGCCGGGTCGAGCCGAGCCACACGAACTTGTTCGGGCGCAGGTCCACGCTCGGCCGGAAGTGCGCCTTGTGCTGCTCGCGGATCTTCGAGTTGATGCCGTCGGCGACCACGATCAGGTCGGACCCCGCGAACTCCTCCAGCCCCTCGACCTCGCGCTGGAACACGAGCTTTACGCCCAGCTCCTTGCAGCGCTCGTGCAGGATCTGCAGCAGCGCCACGCGCGAGCAGCCGCAGAAGCCGTTGCCGCCGGAGCGCATCACGCGCCCCTTGTAGACCACGTCGACGTCGCCCCAGTAGGCGAAGCGCCGGCGGATCATCTCGTAGGACGGCGGATCGTAGGCCTTGAAGGTGTCGAGCGTCTGGTCGGAGAACACCACGCCGAAGCCGAAGGTGTCGTCCGGGCGGTTGCGCTCGTAGACCGTGATCTCCGATTGCGGCCAGGCCTTCTTCACGAGCAGCGCCGTATACAGCCCGCCGGGCCCGCCCCCGATAACAGTGACCTTCATGAACGAATTCCTTCGGTGTGAGCTTGGCTAAGAAAGGCGATGCGCGCAAAGACGCAAAGGACGCAAAGAAAGGCGGATCGCAGGAAAACGCAACACCCGGAAATGCCCGTGGCCTTTCTTTGCGTCCTTTCCTGCCGTTCTTCGCGTCTTTGCGCCCATGCTTTCTTTAGTCAGGTACCACGGCGGTAGCTTCTATTTCCAATCGGGCGCCGGCCTCGACGAGCCCGGCGACCTGCACCACGGACATCGCCGGGTAATGCTTGCCGATGATCTCGCGGTAGGCGGCGCCGACTTCCTTGAGCGAGCCCATGTACTCGTCGCGGTCGATGACGAACCAGGTGAGGCGCACGATGTGCTCGGGCCGGCCGCCCGCTTCGGCGAGCACCGCGACGATATTGGCGAGCGCCTGCCTGAACTGGCCGCCGAAGCTCTTCTCGACGAACTTCTCCTCGGCGCTCCACCCGACCTGGCCGGCGATGTAGACGGTCTTGCCGCCCTTCACCGCGACGCCGTTGGAGTAGCCCTTGGGGCGCGCCCAGCCGGGCGGCTGCAAGATCTGCATCATCCCTTCCTCCTCTTCTCCTTCACTCCTTCACTCCTTCACTCCTTCACTCCTTCACTCCCTCACTCCCTCACTTCGCCCTCAACTTGAAGCGCTGCAGCTTGCCCGTCTCCGTCCTCGGCAGCGAGTCCACGAACTCGACCGCGCGCGGATACTTGTAGGGGGCGATGCTGCGCTTCACGTGCTCCTGCAATTCGGAAACCATCGCCGCGCCGCGCGGCTGGCCGGCTTTGAGCACGACGAAGGCCTTGACGATCATGCCGCGCTCCTCGTCGGGCCAGCCGACCACGCCGCATTCGGCGACCGCCGGGTGCGCAAGCAGCGCGCCCTCCACCTCCGGCCCGGCGATGTTGTAGCCCGCCGAGATGATCATGTCGTCGGTGCGCGCCTGGTAGTGGAAGTAGCCGTCCATGTCCATCATGTAGGCGTCGCCGGTGACGTTCCAGCCGTTCTGCACGTAGTTCTTCTGCCGCTCGTCGGCGAGGTAGCGGCAGCCGGTCGGGCCCTTGACGGCGAGTCGCCCCACGACGCCCGGCGCACAGCGCTCGCCCTTGTCGTCCAGCACCGTCGCGGTGTAGCCCGGGATGGCGTGGCCGGTGGCGCCGCGCCTGACGTGCGCCGGGTCGTGCGAGATGAAGATGTGGATCATCTCGGTCGAGCCGATGCCGTCGATGATCTCGATGCCGGTCGCCTGCTTGAACAGCTGCCGCGTGGCGTCGGGCAGCGCCTCGCCCGCCGAGACGCACTTCTTCAGGCTGGAAAGATCGTAGTCCTTCGCCATGCCCGCCATCGCGCGGTACATGGTCGGCGCGGTGAAGAGAATCGTCGCCTTGAAGTCGCCGACCGCCTTGAGCAGCGTCTCGGGCGCGAGCTTCTCGATCAGCACGGTGCTCGCGCCGAAGCGCAGCGGGAAGCACAGCATCCCTCCGAGGCCGAAGGTGAAGGCGATCGGCGGCGTGCCGATGAAGACATCGTGCGCGGCGGGCTTGAGGCAGGAGCGCGGGAAGCAGTCGCACATCGCGATCACGTCGCGGTGGAAGTGCATCGTGCCCTTGGGCTTGCCGGTGGTGCCGGAGGTGAAGGCGATCAGCGCCACGTCCTCGGCCAGCGTGTCCGCGTTCGCGAACTCGATCGGCTGCGCGGCGCAGCGGGCGTCCAGCGACCCGGGCGAGTCGTCGTACCAGTACTTGATGCGCTTGAGCGTCGGGCAGGCGGGCAGCGCCGCGGCGAGCTCCGCTTCGAGCCGCTTGTCGCACAGCGCGTGCGAGACCTCGGCCTTGGTGACGATGTCGGTCAGCTCCTTGGCGCGCAGCAGCGGCATGGTTCCCACGCAGATGCCGCCCGCCTTCATCACCGCGAGGAAGCTTGCCGCCATCATCGGGTTGTTGGGGCCGCGCAGCAGCACCCGGTTGCCCGGCACCAGGCCCATCTCGCGCACCAGCACGTGCGCGATGCGGTTCGCCTGCGCCAGAAGCTGCGCGTAGCTGCATTGCCCGTCGGGCGTGCGGATCGCCACCCGGTCGCCATGCCCCGAGCGCACCATCTCGTCGAGCAGCACCGTGGCGCAGTTCATGCGCTCGGGGTACTGCAGCTCGGGCAGGTCGAAGCGGAACTCAGGCCACAGCTCGCGCGGCGGCAGGTTGTCGCGCGCGAAAGTATCGACGTGCGCCGTTCCCCCCTTCACGCCTTCACTCCTTTTCTCCTTCACCCCTTCGCTCCTTCACTCCTTCACTTCCCTTCACGGGCTTCAGCCAGTAGTAGCCGAAATCCACCTGCTCGGGCCGCATCGGCATTCGCGGCTGCGTGGCGTGCCAGTCCCAGAACGCCTTGGCGAGAGCGGGATCGAGGATCGCGAAGTCGCCTTTCTTCTCGTGCTCGCGCAGCAGCGCCTCGATCGCGCCGGTGGGCTCCGGCCCCCACTTTGTGATTCCCACGCGGCCGCCGTACTTGTCGTAAAGCGCCTTGTTCACCTTGTAGTTGGCGATCCACGGCCCCCAGACGCTGCGCCTGGCGGCATCGCCCATCGGCATCGCGGCGCGCTCGGCGTGGTGCTTCTCCAGGCTCGCCAGCACCCCGAGCTGCTGCTCGTAGGCCTGGCGCTGCTTCGCGTCGAGGTCGGCGCGCTTCAGCTCCTGCTCGAGCCCGGCCTTCTGCTCCTTGCGGCGCGCGATCTCCGCGCGCCGGAACTCGGCGTCGAACTTGCCGAATGCCGCGTAGTCCTCCTCGGTCGCGTAGAGGCTGTTGGCAGCCATGAAGCGCTCGGTGGCGGCGGCGAGCACGCGCTGCCTCAGGGGCGCCACCGCCTCGGCGGCCGGCTTGCCTTCGATCCATCTGAGCTCCGCGGCGGTCACCTGAGCGCCGAACACGCGCGCGACGACCCGCTCGCCCGGCGACTGCGCAGGAGCCTGCGCCTGCGCCGCCGCAGCGAACACCCACGCCGCGATCGCCACCGCCCCCCTCACTCCTTCACTCCTTCACTCCTTCACTCCTTCACCGCCTTTGAGCAGTTCCCTCGCAATGATCAGCTTCTGCACCTCGGTCGCGCCCTCGTAGATGCGCAGCGCGCGCACTTCGCGATACAGGCCCTCCACCGGGTGGCCGTGCGTCACGCCCAGGCCGCCGAGGATCTGCACCGCCGCATCCACCACGTCCTGCGCGGTTTCGGTCGCCTGCATCTTCGCCATCGCCGCCTCGCGCGTGATGCGCGCCTTGCCGGTGTCGCGCTTCCATGCCGCGCGGTAGGTGAGCAGCGCCGCCGCCTCGATGCCGGTCGCCATGTCGGCGAGCTTCGCCTGCGTGAGCTGCAGGTCCGCGAGCACGCCGCCGAACATGCGCCGCTCGCGGGCCCGCCCGAGCGCCTCGTGCAGCGCCCGGCGCGCGAGGCCGAGCGCGGCGCCCGCGACCGTGGTGCGGAAGACGTCGAGGTTCCTCATCGCCAGCTTGAAGCCGCCGCCCTCCTCGCCCACGAGCGCGCCGGCGGGCACGCGGCAGCCCTTGAAGCGGATGGTCGCCATCGGGTGCGGCGCGACGATGTCGATGCGCTGCGAGTCGTCCAGCCCGGGCGTGCCCTTGCCCACTGCGAAGGCGGAGATGCCCCTGGTGCCGCTCGTGCCCGGCTCGCGCGCGAACACCACGTAGAGGTCGGCGATGCCGCCGTTCGAAATCCACGTCTTCGTGCCGTCGAGCACCCAGTGCTCGCCGTCGCGCCGCGCCGTGGTCGCGAGCGCAGCAACGTCCGAGCCGGCGTCGGGCTCGGAGAGGGCGAACGCGGCAATCGCCTCGCCTGCCGCCACGCGCGGCAGCCAGGCGCTTTTCTGCGCGGCCGTTCCCGCGAGCGCGATCGGGCCGCTCCCCAGCCCCTGCATGACGAAGGCGAAGTCCGCGAGCCCGGCGTGGTAGGCGAGGATCTCGCGCAGCAGCGCGATCGCGCGCACGTCGAACTCCTCGCCTCCCGGCGCGCAGTGGCGCAGGTAGCCGGCCGCGCCCAGCTCGCGCACCAGCCGCTTGCAGACGGCGTCGGCATCGGCGTCGTGCGCGTAGCCAAGGCTCCTCGCCGCCCAGGCGTCCGCCTCGCGCGCGAGCGCCGCGTGGCGCGGCACGAAGAACGGCCAGGCGTAGTGCGCGAAGCGGTCCAATCAATCGCCCTCGAACACGGGCTTGCGCTTGGCGGCGAAGGCCTCGAAGGCGCGGCGGAAGTCGCCGGTCTGCATGCAGATCGCCTGCGCCTGCGCCTCCATCTCGATCGCCTCGTCGATGCCGGCGTTCCACTCCTGGTGCAGCATCTTCTTGGTCATGCCGTGGGCGAAGGTCGGGCCGCTGGCGAGCGAATCGGCCGCTTCCATCGCCGCTGGAAGCACCGGCGACTTGACGCCGTTGAAGAAGCCCCACGCCAGGCCCTCCTCGGCCGACATCGAGCGCCCAGTGTAGAGCAATTCGGAAGCGCGGCCCTGGCCGATCACGCGCGGCAGCATCGCGCAGGCGCCCATGTCGCAGCCGGCAAGGCCCACGCGCGTGAAGAGGAACGCCACCTTGGCGTCGGGCGATGCGTAGCGCAGGTCGGAAAAGAGCGCGATCAGCGCGCCGGCGCCCGCGCACACGCCTTCGATCGCCGAGATGATCGGCTGCGGGCAGTTGCGCATCGCCTTGATGAGGTCGCCCGTCATGCGGGTGAAGTCCATCAGCTCGGGCATCGCCATCCTGGTGAGCGGCCCGATGATCTCGTGCACGTCGCCGCCGGAGCAGAAGTTGCCGCCCGCGCCGGTGAACACCACCGCCTTGACGTCCCCGGCGTACTGCAGCGCGCGGAACAGGTCCCTCAGCTCCGCGTACGAATCGAAGGTGAGCGGGTTCTTGCGCTCCGGGCGGTTGAGCGTGACCACGCCGACCTTGCCCTCCGCGCGCCACTGGAAGTGCCTGGCCTGGTGGCCGGCGAAATTCTTGCGGAACTGTTTCATCGTTCTTTCTCCAGGATGTGTTGCTTCAACTTGGCCAGCAATGCGAAAAGCTCGGCGTGCTCGCGGCGCGTCAGGCCCCCGAGGAGCTCCGCGATCCATTCCTCGTGCACGCGCGCCATGTCGGCGAAGGCGCGCTCGCCGGCGCGCGTCAGGCGCACGCGGAAGGCGCGCCGGTCGGTGTCGGCCGTTCGCTCGACCAGCCCCTCGCGCGCGAGCTGGTCCACGATCCCCGTGACGTTGCCGCCGGTGACCATCAGGCGGCGCGAGAGCGCGTTCATCTTCAGCCCCCCCGGCTCGCGCGCGAGCTGCGCCATCAGGTCGAAGCGCGGCAGCGTGGTGGCGTAGCGCGCGCGCAGCCGCGCGCGCACCTGGCGCTCGATCAGCTGCGAGCAGGTGAGCAGCCGCAGCCACAGGCGCAGCGCGCGATGGTCGTCGGCGCTCGCCGCCGACTCGCGGTCGGGCGGGGCGGCGGGGCTCAAGGCGGTACGCAGCATCAAAACCTCTAGGCTTGAATAGATTAAACCTAAAGAATGCGGCAGAAAAGGGGTCAGGACCCTGTTTCCGCTAAGCGGAAACAGGGTCCTGACCCCTTTTCCGGATCCGGAAGCCGTCGGCGGCCAGCAATTCCAGCAAGCGTGCGCAGTTGAGGACGCCCACCAGCGCTAGCACCCCGCCGTTCTCGAACTCCGGCACCAGGCGCCGGTGCAGCACCCGGGCGCGGGCGCCGATCACCGGCTCGCAGAAGGTGGGAAAGATCCCGGCGCGCGCGACGAGGCCTTGCAGGTCGCCCGCGAGGTAGCAGCGCGCGTAGTCGCGGCGGTAGCCCGTCCAGTCGGCCTGCGCCATGAAGCGCACGATGCGCTCCACCGGCACCGCCTCGAGCGCGTCGACCTGCTCGTCGATCGTCTCCAGGTAGCGCACCGGCCTGCCGAGCGTGCGCGCGAGCTCGTGCGCGTCCACGTCCAGGCGGCTGGTCCAGCCGCTTTGCGCGAGGTAGCTCGTCCAGACGCCGAAGAACGCCATCCAGGGCTTCAAGCCGCGCACCGCCACCCCCGCGAGGTCGGGCGGCGGCTTGCCCGAGATCTGCTGCGACAGCAGGTAAAGGCCGAGCGACGGCGTGGGCGCGCGCAACTCGGCGTTCACCTTGAGCACGGTGGCCGGATCGAGCAGGTCAGCGAGAGACGGCTTCGTCGGCTCGCAGGCGCCGCGCGCGGCGAGCGTGCGCACCGCCTGCTCGTCCACCGGTCCTTCGACGAGCAGCTCGCGCGCGGCGGTCACCAGCGGCTTGAGCGCGCGCCGGAAGCGGTAGGGAAAGAACGGCGCGAGGCCTACGAGGACCGAGCGCGCGCCGCCGCGCTCGAGCTCCCAGGCCATCGCCAGCCCGCGCTCGGCACTGAACAGGCCGGCGAGGCGGGCGAGGCCTGGAGGCAAGGCATCCTCCGAGCGCGCGCGCGCGGCGCGCGCGCCGCGCTTACTTGATCACCGGCTGCGCGAAGATGATCCCGCCGAAGATCAGCCAGGCGAGCAGCAGCGTCCAGAGGATGTTCACGCCCTGCGCCAGCACGAAGGCGAGCGCCGGCCGCCCCTCGCCCATCTTGGCGAGGTCGATGAAGCGCCCCTCGAGCCCGACGCAGATGAAGGCGAGCGTGAACCACCACAGGCGCAGCTCGCCGAGCGCGCTCTTGGTGCCGCTCACCACGTCGGCGGGCAGCAGGAACGAGAACACGATCGAGGCGGCGACGAAGCCGATGATGAATTTCGGGAAGCGCTCCCAGATGATGCCCGCGCTCGGCCTCTCGCCGCCGGCGGCGCCCGCCTTGAACGCCCACCAGATCGCCAGCACGAAGGCCGCGACGCCGATCAGCGCGTTCTGCGAGAACTTGACGATGACGCCGGTCTTCATCGCCTGCTCGCTGATGAGGGCACCGGCCGCCACCACCGAGGCGCTGGTATCGAGCGTGCCCCCGAGCCAGGCGCCCGCGACGAGGTGGTCCATGCCGGTTTCCTTCGCGATCCACGGCATGATGACCATCATCGGCACCGCGATGATCAGCACCAGCGCCGCGACGTAGGAGAGCTTCTTCTTGTCGCCCTGGATCGCGCCGCAGGCGGCGATCGCCGCCGACACGCCGCAGATCGACACCGCGGTCGAGAGCATGGCGCCGAACTCGTCGTCCACCTTGAGCTTGCGGCACAGCCAGAAGCACACGTACCACACGACGAAGATCACCAGGATCGCCTGCAGGATGCCGAGCATCCCGGCCTGCAGGATCTCCATGAACAGCAGCCCCGCGCCCAGGATCACCAGGCCCGTCTTGATGAAGTACTCGGTCTGCACCGCGGGCTTGAGCCAGTCGGGCACGCCGATCGTGTTGCTGATCAGCAGCCCGATGACGAGCGCGAACACGACGTACTCGATGCCCCAGTCGATGAACAGGCCGTTGCCGGCGATCACGCGGGCGAGCCACGCCAGCGCGAACAGCGCCGGGAAGCCGATGATGAACGGCACCGCCTTGCCGCCGAGCAGCGCGAAGCCGATCGCCGCCAGCACCATGTAGCCGATGCCGACCCAGACCACCTTCTGCAGGTTGGCCCAGGTGAAGATCTTGCTCTCGGCGGTCGCGGCGGCGTGGCCGCGAATCTCTCCGGCGAGCGCGGCGAGCAGCGTCTTGGGGGCCTGCTTCTGCGCGGCCGCGGCGGCGGTCTCGAGCCCCTTGCGGTCGCGCTTCTCGAGCGCGTCCTTGAGCGGCTTCGCGGCCGCGACGATGTTCGCCTGCTTCTTCTCCTCGGCCTGCCTGACGATGCCGTCCACGCTCGCGATCCATCCCGGGATGCGGGCCTGGACCTGCCCGTCGGTGGTCCATCGGTAAGTGGACACCACCTGCCTGAGCTCGAACGCCTTGGTGTTGAAGACGCCGATCGTGAGCAGGATGACCACGAAGCCGAGGATCACGGCCATCCAGTCCTCGGTGCGCCAGCCGCGTGTCGCCATGATTCGCCTCCCCCCTCAGGTTGGTTTATCAGTGCTGGCGCGCAGGATACACCCGCGCATGCCATGGTGTATCGTGCCGGCTGATCACTATCGTTGATGCCATGAAAAAATTGCTCGTTGCTGCACTTGCGATATCTCTCGCCGCGCCCGCCCTCGCACAGCTCAGGATGCCCGGGCAGAAACCTGCCGCCGCCGAATCGTCCAAGCCTTCCGGTTTTGCACAGCAGCAAGCACCCGACCCCGCGGTGATCGAGCGCATGTTCGGGTGCCTCGCGCCGGGGCTGCCGAAGGACTGGAAGAAGACCTGGGTCACCGTCACCGCCGAGACGCCCGGAGAAGTCCCCGGCAAGTTCCGGATCAGCGCCTACTACGCCAGCGACATGGCCGACAAGACCGGCCAGCCGCTCAAGCCCTGCGCCTGGGACCCGTTTGTCGAGGGCTTCTTCGCCCTGAACCAGAACCTCACCGAGGAGCAGCGCGCGTGGAAGACCGCGCGGCTCACGATCACCAGCGAAGGCCGGTTCGAGCTGAACTACGACTACGAGAAGAAGTAGTCAGGCCTTGCGCAGGAAATCGAAGTCGCAGCCGTGCTCGGCCTGGAGCACGTGCTGCATGTAGAGCCGCGCATAACCGCGCGCGGGGGTCGCGGCGGGCGCCTTCCACTGCGCGCGCCGGCCGGCGAGCTCCGCTTCGGGCACCAGCAGGTCGATGCGCCGCTCCCTCACCGAGACGCGGATGCGGTCGCCGTTGCGTACGAGCGCGAGCGGCCCGCCGATCGCGGCCTCGGGCGAGACGTGCAGCACGATCGTGCCGAACGCGGTGCCGCTCATGCGCGCATCCGAGATCCGCACCATATCCTTCACGCCGGCGCGCGCGAGTTTCGCGGGAATCGGCAGGTAGCCCGCCTCCGGCATCGCGTAGCCCGATTTCGGCCCGGCATTTTGCAGCACGAGAAAATCGTCGGGCGTCACGTCGAGCGCCGGGTCGTCCACGCGCGCGGCGAGGTCGTCGAGCGACGAGAACACCACGGCACGCCCCTCCTTCTCGAACAGCTTCGGGTCGGCGGCCGAGCGCTTGAGGATCGCGCCGTTGGGCGCAAGCGACCCGAACAGCGCCACCAGCCCTCCCGCCTTCTGGTAGGGATCCGGGAACGGCCGCACCACCGCGCGGTCGATCCACTCGGGCGCCCGGGCGAGCCGCTCGCCGAGCGTCTCGCCCGCGACCGTCATGCAATCCAGGTGGAGCAGCGGCTTCAGTTCCCAAAGCACGGCACCCAGGCCGCCTGCCGCATGGAGATCCGACATGTAGTGCTGACCCGTGGGCTTGAGGTCCACCAGCACCGGCGTGGAATCCGAGAGCTCGTTCAGGCGCTTGAGCGACACATCGATGCCGGCGCGGCCGGCGATCGCGGTGAGGTGCACGATGGCGTTGGTCGAGCCGCCGATGGCGAGCAGCACGCGAAGCGCGTTCTCGACCGATTTTTCCGTGATCACCTGCGAGGGGCGGATCGGGTTTCGCGCCAATTCCACCGCGCGCGCGCCGCTCGCCTCCGCCGCGCGCAGGCGGTCGGCGTGCACTGCGGGAATCGCCGCGGTGCCGGGCAGCGTCATGCCGAGCGCCTCGGCGAGCGAGGCCATGGTGGAAGCAGTGCCCATCACCGCGCAGGTGCCTGCGGTGGTGGCGAGGTTGCCCTCGATCTCGCCGATCTGCTCTGCGTCCACCTTGCCGGCGCGGTGCAGCGCCCAGAATCGCCGGCAATCGGTGCAGGCGCCGAGGCGCTCGCCGTGAAACGACGTGGGCATCATCGGCCCGGCAAGGAGCTGCACCGCCGGCATGTCGGCGGATGCCGCGCCCATCAGCTGAGCGGGCACGGTCTTGTCGCAGCCGCCCACCAGCACCACCGCGTCCATCGGCTGCGCGCGGATCATCTCCTCGACGTCCATCGCCATGAGGTTCCTGAACATCATCGAGGTGGGGTTCAGGAACACCTCCCCGAGCGAGGTCGTCGGGAAGTCGAGCGCCAGGCCGCCGGCGGCGAGCACGCCGCGCTTCACCGCCTCGACCAGCTCGGGAAAATGCCGGTGGCAGTTGTTGAAGCCGCTGCGCGAGTCGGCGATGCCGACCACGGGCCGGGCGAGCATCTCGCCCGAGTAGCCCATCGATTTGGCGAAGGAGCGCCGCAGGTAAAGCGAGAAGCCGGCGTCGCCGTAGTTGGTGAGGCCCCTGCCGAGGCCCCTGGGTGTCTGGCTCATGGTCGGCCGATTCTAGCGCCCGCCGGGGACGGGTAAGCTATTGATTTGATGAAGTGGGAGCAATCCCACTCCGGACTCGTCCTGGATCGTGGTTGATTTCCCAACCGCCCCAGGCGTAGCGTCGCGTGTCATGGAGGCGGACTCGGTGGAGGCCCCGGCGCGCGAGGACGCCGCGCTGCTCGACAGCATCGCGGAGTTCTGCCGCCGCACCGGCATGGCCGAGTCCACCTTCGGCCGGCGCGCAGTGAATGACGGGAAGTTTGTAGCTCGCCTGCGCGACGGCGCGCGCATCACCCCCGAGACGCTCGAGCGCGTCGCCCGCTACATGGCGGCGCAGGGCGTGGCCGCGCCGGGTGCGCCGCGCGAGCTGATGCAGCTCATCCGCCCCGCGGTGCGGCCGGCACCGGGCGCGATCCCCCCCGAGGGCGCGCCGTCGCGCAATTTCCGCTTCTTCGACAACCGCCAGAAATACCTCCTGTTCGTCAACACCTGCGGCGAGAAGGCGGTGATCGCGCAGCGCGTCGGGATGGAATTGGCGCACATCCACCCGAGCCCGCCCGCAGTGCGCATCTTCGACGCCGGCATGGGCGACGGCACGGTGGCGACGCGCGTCATGCGCGAGATGCACCGGCGCTTTCCCTGCATGCCGTTCTACTTCGCCGGCAAGGAGATCAGCCTCGAGGACGTGCGCCTCACGCTTGAGAAGATGGCAGACCGCTTCTTCGAGCACCCGGCCACCGTGCTGGTGGTGACCAACATGTACTACAACGAGGCGCCCTGGCTCGCGCCCAAGTCGGTGAGCGCGGCGACCTCGCTGGTGTGGCACGAGGCGCCGCTAACAGGCAGCACGGCGCACGAGTTCAGCGAGCAGATCGGGGCGCTCGCGCCCTTCCTCGCCAGGAACTGGCAGGCGCGCCACAGCCCGCGCAGCGGCAACCCGATCTACGAGCGGCCGGTGGCGCTCGTGCTCTACCGCGAGGACTACCGGTTCCTGCTCGACGACGTCATCCCGCGCCAGGGCAAGGCGCGCGCCGACTACGACCTGGTGATCGCCTCGCAGCCCTACCGCGCGCGCGTGCCGGCGGAGTTCAAGGCCTCGAAGGTGATCGCACCGCTGGCGCGCGCGTTGCGGCCAGGCGGGAGGCTGCTCGGCATCCACTCCTACGGCCGTGACCCGGGGCTGGAGATCATCCGCAAGGTCTGGCCGGAGGAGAACCCGTTCACCGCCGGGCGCCACGACGTCCTGCGCGCGACGCGCGCGGATCTCGGCAGGGATGCGCGGCATTACAACTTCAACGCGTACTCGGACGCGCGCGCGGTGTTCCGCTACTCGATGCACACGCTGCCGAGCGAGATCTCCGAGACCATCGGCACTTCCACACTGTTCGCGGCGTGGAACGCGGCGGTGTACGTGGCGCAGATCGACGACGAGCGCCTGGCGCGCGTCGTAGGCGACCGCAGGTACCTCGATGCCACGCGCGAGGTGCTGCAGCAGCACGGAGAGCTCTGGTTCCAGGATGAAAGCTATGTCGTCTCCCGCAAGCGCGCTTGAGGTCTCCGCTGCGAGCATCGCCGCCGACCTGGTGGCGAGCGGCTCGCTCGAGATGGGCGCGCACCGCCCGCAGGACGCCGCCGCGATCGCCGCGGTGCTGCCCGCCGGCACGCCCGTGTACGTCAATCACCTGCCGCGCCACACGCTCGACGATTCGCTCGCCTCGCTCATCGCGGTGCGCGCCGCGGGCCTCGAGCCGGTGCCGCACATTTCCGCGCGCCGCGTCGAAAGCCGCACCGAGCTCGAGCAGTTCCTCAGGCGCGCGGTGCGCGAAGCGGGCGTCGCCAAGGCCCTCGTGATCGGTGGCGACGAAGCCGCGGCACGCGGCCCCTACGCGGACGCCGTCGCCGTGTTGCGCGAGGGCCTGCTCGGTGCCTCCGGCTTGCGCGAGGTGGGCATCGCCGGCTACCCCGAAGGCCATCCGCGCATCCTGCGAGCGGACCTCGAGCGCGCGTTCGCCGAAAAGCTCGATCTCATCTGCAAGCAAGGCCTCGGCGCCTACGTGGTGACGCAGTTCTCCTTCGCCCCGGCGCGCGTCATCGAGTATTGCTCGGGCCTTGCGCGCAGCGCCCCTTCGCTGTCGGTGTACGTAGGGCTTGCTGGCCCCACCGAAGCGATGTCACTGCTGCGCTTCGCGCAGCGCTGCGGGGTGAGCGCTTCGCTGCGCGCGCTCCGCGCGCAGGGGCTGGACGCGGTGCGCCTGGTGACGCACACCGATCCCGGCGAGCAACTCGCCGCGATCGCGCGCTACTGCGCCGCGCACCAGGACTGCAACGTGGTCGGCGTGCACGTGTTCAGCTTCGGCGGCGTGACGGCGGCCGCCCGCTGGATGAACGGCGTGATCGCTTCGGGCGGCCGCTAGCGCCCCGACTGTAAAGTCACACTTTACACTATGACGCCCCGCGCCCGGGATTGCGCAACGCGGGGTCGCGCGCGCCGCCTCCACCCGCGCGCACCCGGTCCGGGATCTCATCCAGCAGGGCGATCATGAAATCGGGCAGCGCGTCGGCGAAGTCGGTTTCGCTGCATTCCCCGCCCCGGACGATTGCCACCGGGAGCCCGGCGGCGCGCGCAGCCAGCACGTCGGCGCGGCTGTCGCCGACGAAGAGTACCTCACCGGCCGGCAAGTTCCACTCGCGCAGCACCCGGAGGATGCCCTCGGGATCGGGCTTCATGCGGCTGACCTCGTCGCGGCTCACCACCGGCTGCAGCCACCGCTCCAGTTCGAAGCGCGCCAAGGCCTGCCCGAGCGCCGCGCGGCCGATGTTGCTGACCATGCCCGCTGCGCAACCCGCAGTCGCGAGGCGCTGCAGCACCGAGGCCGCCCGCGGCCGCGGCGTCCATCGGCTGAGCGCGTCCGCGTCCCAGCGGTCGTAGATCGGGCACAGCGCGCGGCGCAATGTTGCAAGCTCGCCCGGCGATCGGTACCGCGCTGCCGCGGCGTTCCACAGCGTGGCGTAATTTCCCGTGGCGAACTCCCCGCCTTCGAGTCCCAGCCGCGCGAGCGCGAGGCGCAGCTCGCGCTCGGCGTCGGCGAGCCGCCACTGGAAATCCACCAGCGTCCCCTCGAAGTCGAAGATCGCCGCGCGCAAGGGCCGGGGCGCCGCGCTGCGGGAGGACACGCGCGCCGGTTCTCCTAGCGACCGGCTCCCGCGCACGCGGCGCGGGCCAGCACTTCCATCAGGCGCGCCTCGCGCCGCGCGATCCTTCTTCCCAGAAACCTCAGATAGCTTTCGAGGTTGGCCCTCGCGGCAATCCCGCAATCGACCCCGGCATTCGAGCGCCGCAGGCCCCCGGCTCGTTTGCCGAGCAACTCCTGCTCCACGCGCTCGGCGGCAAGCTCCGCGGCGGCGATGCGGCGCCTCAGCCGGCGCAATCCGCGATCTTCCTTGGCGATCGCGCGGCGCGCGCGCCGCAGGGGCCGCACCACCTCCTCTTGCCAGCGTGCGACCGCGGCGAGCGCGGAGCGCATCTCGCGCGCGCCGAGCCTGCGCCCGGCGCGCCCGTTCCAGCAGCAGAAAAGCAGCAGGTTCACGTCCGCGCCGCAGCGTTCCTGAAGCGCGAGGCAGGCCCTGGCGATCGCCGGCGCGCGCCACGCGCGCAGCGAGTAGCGCCAGAACGAGGCGCCCGCGCCGCTATTTCGCGACGCGGAGCGAGTCGCGCTGCGCTTCGCCCCGGGCATGCCCGCTCCAGCGGCGGAACAGCTCGTGCTCGATTCCGACCTGGTCGAGCGCCTTGCCGATGCTCTGGTGGATGAGGTCCATGATGGTCGCGGGCCGATGATAGAACGCGGGCATCGGCGGCAGGATGACGGCGCCGCAGTCCGCGGCCCGGGCCATCAGCTCGAGATGGCCCTTGTGCAGCGGCGTCTCGCGCACCATCAGCACCAGCGGCCGCCGCTCCTTCAGCGTCACGTCGGCGGCGCGCACCACCAGGTTGTAGGTGAAGGAGTTGGCGATCGCCGAGAGCGTCTTCACGGTGCAGGGCGCGACGATCATGCCCCGCGTGCGGAACGAGCCGCTCGCCACCGCCGCGCCGACGTCCTTGTTGCTGTAGACGGTGTGCGCGAGCGCCTTGACCTCGTCGATGCCGTACTCGGTCTCGATCGAGAGATTGAGCCCCGCCGCCTCGCTCAGGATGAGGTGCGTCTCCTGCCCCAGGTCGCGGAGCACGCGCAGCAGCTCGACGCCGTAGACGACGCCCGTCGCGCCCGTGATCGCCACCACCAGCGGCCGGCTCATGCGTGCCGCTCCACGCAGTGCGCGGCGAGCTGGAAGATCTCGTTCGCGGAGATGATGCCCACGACCTGCCCGTCTTCCATCACCGGAAACTGCGCCACGCCGAGCTCGCGCCCCTTTCTCAGGCAGTGCTGCATGGTGTCGCCGGCCTGCACCGTGGCGGGATTGCGCACCATGATGTCCTTCACCCTGAGGCGCGTGGCGAAGAAATCCAGCTCGTCGGGATCCTGCGTGCGCAGCACGTAGTGGCCGGCGCGCAGCAGGATGTGCCGCGTCACCAGCCCGCGCAGCTTGCCCTGCTCGACGACCGGCAGCGCGTGCAGGTTCTGATCGGCGAGCAGGCGCTTCGCCTCGGTGACGAGGGTGTCGCCCGGAATGGTCGCCGGGTCCGGCCTCATCCAGTCGCGGACAAGCATGGCCTTGCCTCCTTGGCGCCGTACAGCCCCACGAACTCGTCCACCGCGGCGCGCGCGAACTCGCGGGTGTACAGGTGCAGGTCGAGCTCCTTCACGCGGCCCGGGTCGGCGAGCTTTTCCTTCAAGCGCGCTGCGAACGCCGCGTCCGCTACCGGGTCGTAGATCGGGCGGCCTTCCTTGTCGAGCGACGACCAGCCCTTCAACGGAACGAGGAAGCTCCACGGCCCGCGCGCGCGGTTGAGCCGCTCGGCGAACACGTCGGCCGCCTGCCGCAGCTCCGCGGCCGTGGTGCGCACCTGCACGCGCAGCGCGTCCTGCACGTACTGCGGCCGGTCCTTGGTCTTCTCCAGCATGTCGGCGCGCCCGCCGTAGGACAGGATGTCCAGCCCGCAGGGCGCGAGCACCATGGGGATTCCGCTCTCCACCGCCGCCATCAGGCGCTCGGGCCCGGGGTCGCGGTTGCCCTTGAAGAGATGTTCCATCACGCCGCCGGTGCACAGGTCGAGCACGCCGTGGAACACGCCGTCGCGGATCATCTCCTCCATCGCGCGGTCGCCCTTGCCCTGCGCGTGGCACACCACCGGCGTGAAGCCCGCCTGCTCGAGCATGCCGAGCGCCGCCTGCACCGCCATCTCGCCGAAGCCGAACGAAGATACCGCCACGCAGGGCCGGTCGAACTTGATGTCGGTGCCCTGGGTCATCTCGACCATGCCACAGATGGCGCCCACGGCGTTGATGATCTGCGCCTTGAGCAGCGGGTTCATCTTCACGATGTCGAGCACCGTGTGGTGCATGGTGATGTCGCGCGTGCCGACGTACTTGTCGATGTAGGCGGGGTGCGCGGCCATCGGCGAGGCCATGAGCTTGGGCATGCCGAAGGGCAGCCGCTTCATGACCGAGGTGGCGACCAGCGTCGCGGTGCCGCCGCCGATGCCGATCACGCCGTGCGCGCGGCCCTGCCTGACCAGTTCCTCGACGATCGCCGCGGCGCCCCTGATCTGGTTCTGCGTGGCCGCATCGCGGTCCGAGCGGTACTTCTCGCGCACCGCCTCGATCGGCAGCCCGCCCCGCGCCGCCACCTCCTCGGTGCGGATGTCGCCGGGGAACGGCGGCGGCTCCTCCATGCTGAAATCGAGCAGGATCGCCTCGTGGCCGCGGTCCTGGATCAGGCGCTTGACGAAGACGATGTCCTCGCCGCGCGTATCCAGGTTGCAGACGATGACGATGCCCTTTTTCACTTGGCCTGGGCCTTCTTCGGGGCCTCCGGCCGGGTCAGGCGCGGGATCATGTCGGCGACCGGACTCGCGCCCTTGAAGCCGTACTCGTTCCAGCGGTCCGACACCTTCTGCAGCACCGCGCGGTCCATGAAGATCTCGTTGGGCTTGTTCTTCCACTCGAACGGCGTGCAGGCATCGAGCAGGATGCGGCTGGTGACCTCGCGCGCCTCGATCGGCAGGCCCGGGTCGAGCGGGGTGGAGCGGCCGCGGTCGATGATCTGCGCCGAGCGCTTCGGATCGAAGCGCGTGGCGAGCGCCCACCAGATGCGGTCCCAGTCGTCGGCGGCGATGTCGTGGTCCACGGTGATCACGCCCTTGACGCCGTAATGCCCGGTGGTGCTCGCGATCACCGCGTTGCCGACGTGGTTCGAGTGGCCCGGGTACATCTGCTTCACCGACACCACCACCCAGAAGCGGCCGCAGGCCTCCGGCGGGATGTACACGCTCTGCACGCCCGGCACCCGCATCGTCTCCAGGTCGTACCACAGGGTCGCCGTGCGGTTGAGCGACTGGATCATGTGGATGTCGTTGATCGGCTTGCCGACGGTGGTCGCCCAGAACACCGGGTCGTTGCGGTGCAGGATGCGCTTGATGCGCAGCACCGGCTTGGGGTAGTCCTTGCCCTTGTTGCCCGAGTAGTAGCCGGTGTACTCGCCGAAGGGCCCTTCGTCCATCAGCTCGTTCGGGTCGATGAAGCCCTCGGCGATGATCTCGGCGTTCGCCGGCAGCGTCAGGCCCGTGAGATCGGACTTGAACACCGGCACCGGGCGGCCGCGCAGCGAGCCCGCGATGTCGTATTCGTCGGTCTGCGCCGAAACCAGCGTCGAGCCGGCGAGGAACAGCACCGGGTCGCAGCCCACGACGTACGCCGCGGGCATCAGCTCGCCGCGCTCCTGGTACTTCTTCATGTGCATGTCGCCGTGCTTGCCCTTGATGATCTGCGAGCCGAGGATGTCCTTGGCGAGCACCTGCGCGCGGTAGGTGCCGAGGTTGGTCCAGCCGGTGTCCGGGTCCTTGGTGACGAGGTAGCCGGCGGTGACGAAGAAGCGGCCGCCGTCGTCGGGATAGAAATACGGGCTCGGGAACTTCTCGATGTCCACCGCGGCGCCCTCGAGCACGTTCTCCATGACCGGCGGCTTGTCCACGAAGCGCGGCTTGACCATCTGCTTGGTGGTCAGCTCCATCCACTTCCTCGACAGGTTGCTCATCGACAGCGACGGGTCCTGCTCGAGCGCGATCGCCAGGCGCTGCGGCGTGGTGAAGGCGCTGGTGAACACGGGAATCCTGTAGCCCTTCACGTTCTCGTAGAGCAGCGCCGGGCCCTTGGTCTCCTCGTTCACCTTGGAGATGTGGCACAGCTCGAATTTCCAGTCCACCTCGGTCTTCACGCGGTGCAGCTGGCCGTGCGCCTCGCACGCCTCGATGTAGCTGCGCAGATCGTCGATCGGTCTCACTTCCATGCGTTTCATGTGTATTTCCCTTCGCTGTCGAATGTGGTTGTCAGCCCAGTTTCCGTCCCTGCAGCATGCTCGAGACGATGTAGTCCATCGCCGAGGCGGGGGCGGCGGTGGCCGCGCTCGGCTTGCGGCTCCACACCGTCTCGGGTCGCGCCTGCAGGATGAAGAGATTGCCGCCCGAGGGCAGGGTCTTGTCCACGGCCCACTCGATGTCGAGCGGGCGGCCGTAATGCTGCTCGATCTTCTTGCCCGTCCAGGCGAGCTCGGTGATCTCGTCGTCGACCAGCGACTGCACCTTCTGCCGCTCGAAGGGAACCTCGAAGGCGCGCGAGCGCTGCGTCTTGGGATCGACCGTGTAGTACAGCTCCTTGGTCGAGATGGTGCGCTCCAGGATGTCGAGCGTGACCTTGTTGACGACGAAATGGTCGGGCGTCACCTCGCCCGAGACCACCGACTCGCCGAAGCCGAAGTTGGCGTCGATGACGATCACCGAGCGGTCGCCGTTCGACGGGTTGAGCGTGAACATCACGCCCGCGGTCGAGGACTTCGCCATCTTCTGCACGCCGACGCTGATCTCGACCTGCTCGTGCTCGAAGCCCCGGCCGGCGCGGTAGCCGATCGCGCGCGCCGTGTACAGGCTCGAGATGCAGCGGCGCATGTGGAGCAGCACCTCGTCGATGCCGCGGATCCACAGGTAGGTGTCCTGCTGGCCGGCGAAGCTCGCCTCCGGCAGGTCCTCCGCCGTGGCGCTGGAGCGCACCGCCACCGGCACCGCGGGCATGCAGCAGCGCACCGAGAGCTTGCGGTAGCACTCGCCGACCGCGTCCTCCATCTCGGCGGAGAACGGCTGCGCCTCGATCGCCTCGCGGATCGAGGCACTCGCACGCTCCAGCGCGTCCAGGTCGCGCGCGTCCACACCGCGCAGCCGCAGCCCGACTTCGCGCCCGAGGCCCGAGGCGCCCATGAAGCGGCGGTAGCCCTCGGTGGTGAGCGCGAAGCCCGGCGGCACGCGCGCCCCGGCCCGGATCAGCTCGCCGAGCGAGGCGCACTTGCCGCCGACCAGGCCGGCCGAGGTGCTGGCGCAGTCCTCGAACCAGCAGACGATGGGCGCAGCGCCCATGCCGCCTCCTCGCTCAGCGCGCGATCGAGACCGCGCCGCTCGAGCCGTCGACCTGCAGCATCATCCCGGTCTTGATGATCTTGGTCGCGTGCCCGGTGCCGACCACCGCGGGCATGCCGTACTCGCGGCAGACGATCGCCGCATGGCTCATCACGCCGCCGACGTCGGTGACGCAGGCGCCGATCTTGGCGAAGGCCGGCGCCCACGAGGGCGAGGTGGTCGGCGCGACCAGGATCTCGCCTTCCAGCAGCTGGCCGATCTCGTCCACGGTGCGGCACACGCGCGCGCGCCCCTTGGTGATGCCGGGACTGCCCGCGAAGCCCTTCAGCTCCTTGATGGTCGCGGGATCCTTGACTTCCGTCACCGCGGCCCAGTCGGCGAGCGACTTGTTGGTCACGCCCCAGAGCACGATGGTGAAGGGCTCCTGGATCACTTCGGGCGCGGTGCCGATCGCGGGCGGCGCGCGCCACTCGCGAAACTTCTGCATCACGCCCTTGCGCCAGGCGATCTCCCTGGGCCAGGTCTGGGTGCCGCGCGGCGTGACGCCAGTGGCCCACGCCGTGACCACGTCCCACAGCGCCTGCTTGATCTCGTCGCGGCGCAGGTACCAGACGTCCTCGATCTCGCCGATCAGGCCGTGGCCCTTCAGGATCGCCGCCACCTCGCGGATCTTGTTCCAGAAGATCGAGTGGAACCAGTGCTCGACGTAGAACAGGTGGTTCTCGACGTACGGGAACACGGTCTTGGCGCAACCCAGCAGCTCGTCGAACTGCTTGCGGTCCTCGTCCTTCTGGATCAGGCCGCGGTACTCGGCCGTGATGCGGTCGCGCTCGTCGCGCACCTTCTGCATCGGCCGCTCGATGCTGACGCCCTTCTGCAGCTTCGCCACGTAGGTCTGGATGCCCGAGAGGGGCACGTTCATGTTGTCGTTCCAGGAGCGGTCGTGGTGGTACCAGCCGGTCCCGGTGGAGATGTGGAACCACGGGTTGCGCACCTTCTCCAGCGCCTCGAGCCATTCGCGGCCCTTGGGCAGTTTCTTCAGCGCCGGCTCGACCTGCGCCCACTCCTTGCTGAAGGTGACCGCCTCGACCACGCCCAGCTCGATCGCCTTGCGCGCGAGCTTCTTCAGCTCCTCGTCGGACTGGTACATGATGACGTCGATGCCCGAGATCATCTGCGTGACCCGCTGCAGCGGGATGCTCGGGAACAGCTTCTGCATGAAGTCGAGGAAGAACACGTACGCCGCGTAGCCCAGGTTCAGGAACTCGAAGTGGTACTGCCAGCACTTGATCCCCAGGTTGATGAGGTCGTCGTAGGCCTTGAGCAGGTGGAAGCCCTTGGACTCGCCCAGCGCCTCGGTCACCACCGACATGTCCTCGAGCTCGGGAAGCGTCGGGACCTGCAGGGCCTCGAGCTCCTTGATGGTCGCCTCCATCTTGGCCTTCCACTTCGCCTCGAGCGCGTCCCAGTTCTTGAAGTAAAAGCCCGCGCGCTCCATGAAGTTCGGCACGCGGCGGCCGATCTCCTCGGGGTCCTTCACCGGGACCGGGGAGATGTAGACGTAGCCATTGATGATGCGGTGGTCCACGCCGCGCACCGGCGGCACCTGGAAGATGCGGTTGTTGTACTGCGACAGCGCGAGGTACCAGGCCTCGTCCCAGATCGTGTCGAAGGGATAGAGCGGCTCGGGGTAGTGCAGGCCGTCGTAGAACCAGAACGTGTCCTTCTCGTACTGGTTGCGCACCGGGTCGTCGGTGACGAACTGGTACTGGTAGGGATACATCCGCTCCCAGCCTTCGGTGCCGGGAATGGCCTTTGCCTTGACGTCGTGCGGGACGGGGAATTTCATTTGCGTGTCTCCTCCTGTGGTCAGCGTGGCCGCTGATTGCCGCTTCTCTGCAACAGCCGTGCCAATCGGCGTTGCGCGACGCAGCATCCGCGTGCTGCTGTCACCCTGTGACGCGCTGCACAAAAATGCCACTCGCGAATGCGCTCTCCGCGCCGGCAGGCGATTGATCATTTGGTCAGGTCCCTGCGGCCAAGCGCGGCTGCTTTCGATCATTTGGTGAAGCGCGGCTTTGTGGTGCCCTGTTGATACACATCAACGGCAGCGCAAGGGCCGGTCAACAAAATGCCCGTTTCGGGAGGAGATTGGCGCATGGCAACGCTTCGCGTGATCGAGCGCGCCGCCGCCGCCGACGAGGACTTGCGCGCGCGCGTGCATTTCTGCGCCGAGACAGGCCAGATCTGGCTGCACGAGCACCGCATGCTTCTCGTGCACGCCGAGGCGCAAGCGCTGCTTCGCAAGGAGCTCATCGACAGCCTGGGCATGGAGCGCGCGCAGGGGCTGCTCATGCGCATGGGCTATGCCTCGGGGGTGCGCGACGCGGAGCTCGCGCGCACGCGCGCGCAGAGCGCGACCGACCTCGAGGCGTTCATGACCGGACCGCAACTGCACGCGCTCGAGGGGATCGTGCGCGTCACGCCGGTGAAGCTCGAGCTCGACCGCGTCGCCGGGAAGTTCTACGGCGAGTTCCTGTGGGAAAACTCCTGGGAGGGCCAGTGGCACCGACGCTTCTACGGCATCCATCCGACCCCGGTGTGCTGGACCCAGATCGGCTACGCGAGCGGCTACACCTCGGCCTTCATGGGCCAGCAGGTGCTGTACAAGGAGACCGAGTGCGTCGGCGCCGGCAACGCCAACTGCCGCATCATCGGCAAGCCGGCCGGGGAATGGGACGACGCAGCCGAGCAGATGCGCTTTCTCGCGCCCGAGCCGATCGCGGACCGGCTGCTCGAGCTGCAAACGCAGGTGGTGCAGCTGCGCTCGAGCATCGGCGAGAAGGAAACGCTGCCCGCGGACATGGTCGGCGTGTCGCCCGGCTTCCGCGCCGCCTACGATCTGCTCAAGCCGGCGGCCGCGGGCCGCATCGCCGTGCTGTTGCTGGGCGAGACCGGCGTCGGCAAGGAGATGTTCGCGCGCTGCCTGCACGATTCGGGACCCCGGCGCGAGCAAGCGTTCGTCGCGATCAATTGCGGCGCGATCCCGCCGGAGCTGGTCGAATCGGAACTGTTCGGCGCGGAAAAAGGCGCCTACACGGGTGCGCTGGTGCCGCGCCAGGGGCGCTTCGAGCGCGCCGACGGCGGCACCCTGTTCCTGGACGAGATCGGCGACCTGCCGCTGCCGGCGCAGGGCAAGCTCCTGCGCGTGCTGCAGGACGGCGAGTTCGAGCGCCTCGGCGACCAGAGGACGCGCAAGGTGGATGTGCGCCTGATCGCGGCGACCAACCGCGACCTGTCCAAGCTGGTGAAGGAGGGCCGTTTCCGCTCCGACCTGTACTACCGGCTGAACGCCTACCAGATCAGGATCCCGCCGCTGCGCGAGCGCAAGGAGGACATCCCGGTGCTCGCCAAGCGCTTCCTGGCGAAGTACTGCGCGCTGCACGGCAAGAAACTGCGCGGCTTCACCGACAAGGCGAAGCGCGCGCTCGCCGCCTACGCCTGGCCG
>CAZVHU010000011.1:0-37741 GCA_964627075.1 uncultured Enterobacteriaceae bacterium
CGTCGTTGCGGCGCAGGCCGAAGTAGCCCGACTGGATGCGCAGCGTCTCGCGCACGGTGAAAAAGGGGTCGAACACCAGCTCCTGCGGCACCACGCCGAGCAGGCGGCGCGCACGCCGGTAGTCCGCGACCACGTCGGCGCCCAGGACGCGCACGCTGCCGGCGCTCGCGCGCGCCAGCCCTGCGACGATGCTGATGAGCGTGGTCTTGCCAGCGCCGTTGGGGCCGAGCAGGCCGAAGAACTCGCCCTCCTCGACGGCGAGCGTCACCCCGGCGAGCGCGCGCAGCGCCCCGTAGCGCTTTTCGACGTCAAGGATCTCGATCGCGGGTGTCATCGGCGTGGATGCCCGCGCGGCGTGCGCGCGGCAGGCCGCGGGCGCCGGCGCGGGCGGCCGCTCAGTGGTGCTTGCTGCGCTCGGCTGCGCTGGCCGGCAGGAGCTCGGCCACGCCGTACAGCCGGGCGATGGTTTCCAGTCCGCTGGGGAGGTTGGCGAAGGTCAGCTCGGCGTTGCGCTTCCTGGCGGCGCGCCGCCACGCGAGCAGCAGCGCGAGCAGCGACGAATCGAGGTCGGTCACTTCCGCCAGGTCTACGCTCTTCACGCCGTTGCCGATCTGCGCGTAGCCCTGCTCGAGCAGCGCGGCGGCGTTGGCAAGCGTCACCGGCCCGCTCAGCAGCATGCGCTCGCTTTCGCGGCGGATCATTTCTTGTCCACCCCCGCGACGGGCTTCGCCTCGAGGGTCTTGTTCTTCGCCTGCAGGGCCTGGATCAGGCCCTCGATGCCCGATTGCCGCACCTGGTTGTCGAACTCGGTGCGGTAGTTGGCCACCAGGCTGATGCCGTTGATGCGCACGTCCCAGACCTTCCAGCCGCCGGGACGCTTCTCCATGTCGTAGTCGAGCGTGATCGGCTGGCGCCCACCGCCCTGCTCGAGGATGCGCACGTTGACCGTGACGTCGGTGTCGGCGGGCTTGGCGCGCAGCGGGCGAAAGTCGAACTTCTGGTCGCGGTAGGCGGCAATCGCGCTCGAGTAGGTGCGCACTAGCAGCGTGCGGAACTCCTCGGTGATCTTCGCCTTCTGTTCGGCGTTCGCCTTCTCCCAGTTCTTGCCCACCGCGCTCGAGGCCATGGCGGCGAAGTTGAAGTGCGGCAGGACCTTCGCCTCGATCAGCGCGATCAGCTTGGCCCGGTCGCCGCGAAGCTCCTTGTCCTTGAGCAGCAGGTCCACCACCTCCAGGGTGACGTTCTTCACCAGCGTGTCCGGCGGGGTGATCTCCTGCGCCCGCGCCGTGCCGGCGACCGCAGCCAGCGCCAGCGCGGCAGGCGCCGCGATTCGTACGAGCCACTGCAGCATGTTCACTCTCCGCTGGTCGAGGCCGCGAGCACCGCCTCGTAATTCCTCGGAACCCGCGGCTCGTAGGCATTGGCACCGCGCAGCGGCGCCTCGGGGCCGACGGCCGGCTCCTCGAGCAGACGTGCCGCCATGTCAGGCGCAGGCGCCGACTGCTGCTGCGAGCGCGGCGCGTCCTCGCGGGGGCGCGGCGGCCTGCCGTCGTAGATCAGGTCGCGGCGGCGTGCGAGGTAGGCGTCGCGCTGGAAGATGTACTTGTCGAGCGCGGCTTCCTCGAGGATCGTGCTCGCAACCAGCAAGTCGGCACGCCGGCTGATGGCGCGCAAGGCGAAGGCGGCGTTGCGCTCGGCGATCGGGCGGTGCTGCCAGACGATGTCCGTGCGCCAGTTGACGATCCCGCCGAGGGAATCGCGCAGCGTGCTCGACCCGGTAAAAGGCCACACGATGTAGGCGCCATAGTCCATGCCCCAGCGGCCGAGGGTCTGCCCGAAGTCCTCGTCGTGCTTTTCCAGCCCCATGGCGCTGGCGAAGTCGTTGATGCCGGCGAAGCCGAAGATCGTGTTCACCGCGAAGCGCATCCAGTCGGTCGCGGCATCGAGCGGCTTGCCCTGCAGGAGATTGTTGACCCCGATCATCAGGTCGTCGAGGTTGGCGAAGAAATTGCGCACCCAGTCGCGCACCGGGTCGGGAAGGATCGCCACGTAACCCTCGGCGACGGGCTTGAAGACCAGCGTGTCGAGTGTGTCGTTGATGCCGAACACCGCCCGGTTGTAGGGCTCCAGCGGGTCGTTCACCTCGCCATTGCCGTTGACGGTCGCGCAGCCCGAGCCCAGGGCAAGCGCCGCCGCGAGCGCCACGTTGCGCGCCCGTCGCAGCCATCCCGCCGCCGCCCCACCCCGTGTCACTTGCCCGCCTTCGTGTCCTTGTCTTCCTGCGCCTTGTTGTAAAGGAACTGGCTGATCAGATTCTCCAGCACCACCGCCGACTGCGTCAGCCGCAGGCGGTCGCCGTTCTTCAGCATGACGCCGTCGCCCCCCGCCTCCAGTCCCACGTACTGCTCGCCGAGCAGCCCCGACGTGAGGATCTTGGCCGAGGTGTCGCGCGGAAACTGGTAGCGGGTGTCGATGTTGAACGTGACGATCGCCTCGTAGCTCTCGTTGTCGAACCGCACGTCGGTCACCCGCCCTACCACCACGCCCGCGCTCTTGATCGGCGCCCGCACCTTCAGGCCGCCAATGTTAGCAAACTTGGCCTGCACGACGTATGTCTGCGCCGTGGAGAATGCCGCAAGATTTCCCACCTTAAGGGCGAGGAACAACAGCGCGCCGAACCCGGCCGCGACAAAGGTGCCGACCCAGAGATCGATGGTGGAGCGTTTCATCTTGCGTTTCCTCCGGTGAACATGAGCGCGGTGAGCACGAAGTCGAGCGCGAGGATGGCCAGCGAGGAGGTGACCACGGTGCGCGTCGTGGCGCCCGAGACGCCTTCCGCGGTCGGCGTCGCGTCGTAGCCCTCGAACACCGCGATCCAGGTGACCGCGATGCCGAATACCACGCTCTTGATTACGCCGTTCATGACGTCTTCGCGGAAATCCACCTGCGCCTGCATCTGCGACCAGAACGCGCCCTCGTCCACGCCGATGAGCTGCACGCCGACCAGGTAGCCGCCGAAGATCCCCATGGCGGAAAACAGGGTCGCGAGCAGCGGCATCGAGATCACTCCGGCCCAGAAGCGCGGCGCCACCACGCGCGCGATCGGGTCCACCGCCATCATCTCCATCGCCGCGATCTGCTCGGTAGCCTTCATCAGGCCGATCTCCGCCGTGATCGCCGACCCGGCGCGGCTGGCGAACAGCAGCCCGGCCACCACCGGCCCGAGCTCGCGCACCAGCGAGAGCGCGACCAGGATCCCCAGCGCCTCGCTCGATCCGTAGCGCTGGAGCGTCTCGTAGCCCTGCAGCCCGAGCACCATGCCGACGAACAGCCCCGAGACCAGGATGATGATCAGCGACAGCACGCCGGTGAAGTAGATCTCGCGGATCGTCAGCCAGAAGCGCCGGAACGCGACCCCGGAATGCAAGATCATGTAGACGAAGAAGCGGCTGGCGAAGCCGAGCCGCCAGACGCGCGCCGTCACCGTCGCGCCGAGACGCTCGAGCAACTCGCGCGCCGCCGCGAGCCTGGCGCGCTCAGCCATGCGCCGCGCCCGCTTCGAGGTCGGCCGCGTAGCCCGGTGCCGGGTAATGGAACGGGATCGGGCCGTCGGGCTCGCCGTGCACGAACTGGTGCACGAAGGGCTCGCTGGAGCGCCGCAGCTCCTGCGGCGTGCCCTCGGCGACCACGCGGCCAGCGGACATCATGTAGACGTAGTCCACGATGTCGAAGCATTCCTGCACGTCGTGGCTCACCACCACCGAGGTCGCGCCGAGCGAGTCGTTCAACCGCCGGATCAGGCGCGCGATGGCGCCGAGCGAGATCGGATCCAGGCCGGTGAACGGCTCGTCGTACAGGATGAGCTGCGGATCGAGCGCGATGGCGCGCGCCAGCGCCACGCGCCGCGCCATGCCGCCGGAGAGCTCGGAAGGCATGAGCTGCGCCGCGCCGCGCAAGCCCACGGCTTCCAGCTTGAGCAGCGCCAGGTCGTGCAGCAGCTCCTCGGGCAGGTCGGTGTGCTCGCGCATCTGGAACGCGACGTTGTCGTACGCCGTCATGTCGGTGAACAGCGCGCCGAACTGGAACAGCATCCCCATCTTGCGGCGCAGCGCAAAGATCGCTTCCTCGTCGAGCCGGTTCACCACCTGACCCAGGACACGCGCGCTCCCTGCGCTCGGACGCAGCGCCCCGGCGATGATCCGCAGCAGCGTGGTCTTGCCGCAGCCCGACTGGCCCATGATGCCGACCACCTTGCCGCTGCCGATTCGCAGGCTGACGCCATGCAGCACCGGCTTTGCCGGGTCATAGCCGAACGAAACGTTCTCGATCTCTACGATGTCGGAATTCGCCACTGCGGCACGGGCGGATGTGGAAGGCGCGATTCTACTCGACCGGCAAGCAGCGCCCCGCGCGCGCGACGTCCCAAACCGGGTTGCGCCGCAATCGTTCTATAGTATGCGTCGCATGCCTGCCTCCCCGGCCGAAACAGGCTCCGCGCCCGCGCTGCGCGCCCAGGGCTTGCGCAAGCGCTTCGGCCGCAACGCGGCCCTCGCAGGCGTCGATCTGGAGGTACCGGCCGGCGCCGCGCTGGGGATGGTCGGCGCCAACGGCGCCGGCAAGACGACCTTCATCAAGTGCGCGCTCGATCTGTGCGGGTTCGACTCGGGATCGGTCGAGATCTTCGGGCAGCCGAGCACCGAGCCACGGGCCCGCGCGCGCATCGCTTACCTGCCCGAGCGCTTCGTGCCGCCATACTACCTGCTCGGCAGGGAGTTCCTCGAGATGACCCTGGCGCTCGCCGGGGCGGGCTACAGCCGGCAGCGCGCGGAGGCGCTCGCCGCCGAACTCGAGCTCGATCCGGCCGCGCTGGCGCGCCCCGTGCGCCAGCTCTCGAAGGGCATGATGCAGAAGCTCGGCCTCGCCGGGTGCTTCCTTGCCGAGCGCGATCTGTACGTGCTCGACGAGCCGATGAGCGGGCTCGACCCGGCGGGCCGGGTCGCCGTCAAGAACGTGCTCACGCGGCTCAGCGGCGAAGGGCGCGCGCTGTTCTTCACTTCGCACGTCCTCAGCGACGTCGAGGAGCTGTGCCGCGGCATCGTGGTGCTGGAGCGCGGCACGGTGCGTTTTCGCGGCGCCCCTGCCGAGCTGTGCGCGCGCTACGCGGAGCCCAGTCTCGAGCGCGCATTCCTGCGATGCATACGCGACCATGCCGAGCCAGCTGCTGCCCGCGCGTGACGCAAAGCCGGCGCTGCTCATCGTCGACGACGATGCGCTGATCACGGACACGCTCGCCTTCGCGCTTGGAACGGAGTTCGAGGTGCTGGCCTGCGACTCGCGCCAGAACGCTGTCGACGTGCTGCGCCAGCTGCCGGAGCCGCCGCCGCTCGCGCTGGTGGACCTTGGCCTGCCGCCGACGCCACATTCGCCGGAGCAGGGATTCCAACTGATCGCCGACCTGCTCGCGCACTCGCCCAGCATGCGCATCTTCGTGCTCACCGGCCAGAGCGACGCAGCCAACGCGCGGCACGCGCGCGCGCTCGGCGCGGCGGAGTTCGTCGCCAAGCCATGCGAACCCGCGGTGCTAAAGACGCTGCTCGCGCGCGCACTCGCGGTGCGCGACGCCGAGCGCACGCGCGACCGCGGCGCCGGCGACCTGGTCGGCCGCAGCCCGCCGCTCCTGGAACTGAGGAGCCAGATCGCCCAGTTCGCCGATGCTCCCTACCCCGTGCTGGTCGAAGGCGAGTCCGGCTCCGGCAAGGAGCTGGTCGCCCGAAGCCTGCACCAGCTGTCGAAGCGCGCCGGCAAGGCATTCCTCGCCCTCAACTGCGCCGCGATCTCGCCGACCCTGGTCGAGCCCACCCTGTTCGGCTACGTCAAGGGCGCTTTCACCGGCGCCACGGGCAACAAGTCGGGCTACTTCGAGGACGCGAGCGAAGGAACGCTGTTTCTCGACGAGATTGGCGAGCTGCCGCTCGAGATGCAGGCGAAGCTCCTGCGCGTGCTGGAGAACGGCGAATACCAGCGCGTGGGGGAAACGCAGGCGCGCAGGTCCGCCGCCCGGGTAATCGCCGCGACCAACCGCGACCTGCGACAGGAGGTGCGGCGCGGTGCGTTCCGCGCCGACCTCTATCACCGGCTCTCGGTTTTCACTTTGGTCGTGCCGCCGCTGCGGGAACTGGGAGCCGACAAACTGCTGCTGCTCGAGCATTTTCGGGCGTTTTACGCCAGCCAGTCGGGTGTCGCGCCTTTCTCCCTGGACGAGGCCGCGGAGAGCGGGTGGCTCAATTACGCGTTCCCGGGCAACGTGCGCGAGCTGCGCAACATCGTCATACGCCTGACCGCGAAATACCCGGGCAAGCGGCTCTCGCCTGCGGAACTCGAGCCCGAGTTCGATCTCGAGGCGCCTGCCGCGCCACCCGCCGCTGGCGACGGTGACATCATCGAGCGGGCGCTCCAGCGGCTCGAGCGTGGCCAGCCGGTGCAACTCGACCAGATCCTGAACGCGATCGAAGCGAGCTTTATCGAGTCTGCGCTGCGCCAGACGCGCGGCAACGTCAGCCAGGCGGCGAAACTGCTGGGCGTCAATCGCACGACGCTCTACAGCCGAATGCAGGCGACCGACGGCGAGGCAGCGAAGTCCAATCCCGAGGGAGCCGGCTTGGCCGGCGGCACGCCGCCGCCGGACTTGCCGAAGTCTGGGTAACGACGGCGTGTACCTCGAGCACTTCCGGCTGAAGGAGCCGCCGTTCCGGATCACCCCGCACACGGATTTCTTCTTCCAGGGTGCGGACCGCGGCGCAACCCTTGACGCGCTGCAATACGCGATCCTCAATGACGAGGGGATCGTCAAGGTCACCGGCGAGATCGGCAGCGGCAAGACGATGCTGTGCCGCGTCTTGATCGAGCGTCTGCCGGCGGAAGTCGAAACCGTGTTTCTCGCCAACCCGTCGTTCTCGCGCGGCGAGATCCTGCAGGCGATCGCGGCGGAGCTCGGCGTGCAATCGGCGGCGGCGGGGGCGCCGCCGCTGCGTGAGCTCCAGGCGCACCTCATCCAGGTCTACGCAGGCGGCCGGCGCGTTGTAGTCCTGATCGACGAGGCGCATGCGATGCCCGAGGAGACGCTCGAGCAGGTGCGGCTGCTTTCCAACCTCGAAGCCCATCGCCACAAGCTGCTCCAGCTGGTGCTCTTCGGCCAGCCGGAACTCGATACGGCGCTCGACAAGCCGTCCTTGCGCCAGCTGAAGGACCGCATCACGCACAGTTTTAGGATGCGGCCGCTGACACCGGACGAAGTCTCGAAGTACATCTCGTTCCGCCTGCATGCCGCAGGCTGCAGCGGACCGGAGATCTTCGGCAGCGAAGCGCTCGCCGCGATCGCCGAGGCATCGGGCGGGCTCACGCGACGGATCAACGTGCTCTCCGACAAGGCCCTGCTGGCCGCGTTCATGAACGATTCGCGCACCGTAGCCCTGGCACACGCCCAAGCGGCGATCGCCGATTCCGAATTCGCGCCGATCCACAGGGCGCCTGGGGCAGAAACGGCGAGTGCCGTAAGTGCCCTCGGGAAGGCACGGTGCGCGATGCTTTACGACGATCGCCTGAGGGTCGCCGCCGTGTGCCTAAGCCGGATGCCCGGAGTGCGCGTCAAGGACGTTGCCGCAGCGCTCGAAATCCGTCCCCGGACCTTGTCGCTGTGGCGTAAGCAGCTGCGCACCGGCAGGCTCGCAGCGGGCAGCACGAAGATCGACCTTTTGGCAAGCGCCGATGCCCTTCGTTTGAGGCATCTCGAGAGGCGGTACCGGCAGATCAGCGAGGAGCTGGGTGCGCTCAAACGGCTTGTCGGGGGCACGCCTACCCGCCGCAAAGCAAAGCCCCGTGGCTAGACGGGGGCTCGAGCCCGGGAGTAAGCGTGACGCTTGTCACGCTAGCCTTGGCGGGTCCCGATACAGGAACCTCGGATAGGTCTGCAAACAAGGGAAAAGCCCCGCTTTGACAGACCTTTAGAAGACTTATCGAAAATCCGAATCATGTTATGCTTGCCATATGAAGGGGGGTCTGGGGGCAGTGTTGCCGCGTGGCGCCGGCGCCGCGCTGATCCTGCTCGTCTTCGGCTGCGGCCAAATTCCTGTCCAGCAATCGCCAGGGCATATCAAGCCCGATGAACCGAGGCCGCCAGGCGTAATTCCGGCCCCTGTGCAGGCAGGCCCGGTGCTGCCCCCGCCCAAGCCGTCGGCGCGGGCCGAGACCTACAGCGTGGTCGTCAACAACGTGCGCGTGCAGGACCTGCTGTTCGCGCTCGCGCGCGACGCCAAGCTCAACGTCGATATTCACGCGGGCGTCACCGGCAGCGTGACGCTCAACGCCATCGACCAGACCCTGCCGCAGATCCTGAACCGCATCAGCAAGCAGGTCGACATGCGCTACGAAGTCGACGGCCCGAACCTGATCGTGATGCGCGACACGCCATTCTTGAGGAATTACCGTGTCGACTACGTAAACCTGGCGCGCGACGCGCGCAGCGTCGCCAACCTTTCCACCCAGGTCACTGGCACCGGAGCGCCGGGGGCGGCGGCCGGCGCCGGGCAAAACACCGCCACCGCAGTGATCAACACCGTGTCGGCGAACAAGTTCTGGGACACGCTGGTGGCGAACGTAAAGGATATCCTGCGCGAGACCGACAAGATCGTGCCGCTGACGCCACCTGCCGCGGTCCCAGCGGCTGCGCCAGCGGTCGCGCAGACAGGCGCCGCAGCAGCGCCTGCCGCGCCGCCGCCTCCTCAGCCCTCGATGGAGTTCCGCGAGGCTGCATCCGTGATTTCCAACGCGGAGACGGGCGTACTCACGATCCGTGCCTCTTCCCGTCAGCATGAAAAAATCCAGGAGTTCCTCGATCAGGTGCTGGTGAGCGCGCGGCGCCAGGTGCTGATCGAGGCGACCATCGTCGAAGTGAGCCTCAACAACCAGTATCAGCGTGGCATCGATTGGCGCCGGTTGCGTACCGGCGCTGCGGCCGTCGGGGTCCCAGGCTGGGGAACCGGCCAGAGCGGAGCGGAATTCCGCCAGTTTTCCCCGGGCACTCCGGCGGGCGTCAATACCACCGCCTTTCTCCTCGGGGGAGCGATCACGAGCCTGAATCTGAACGTAGCCATCAGCTTGCTCGAGTCCTTCGGCGAGGTGCGCGTGCTCTCCAGCCCGAAGGTGAGCGTGCTCAACAACCAGGTTGCCATCCTCAAAGTCGTGGATAACCTGGTTTATTTCACGCTGCAGTCGACTACCTCGCAGGCTCAGACCACCGCACTGACAACCTTTACCACCACGCTAAATACAGTGCCGGTCGGCTTCATCATGAGCGTGGTGCCGCAGATCAGCGAGAACGACGGCATTACGCTGGCGATGAAGCCGATCATCTCGCGCAAGATCGGCGACGTGGCGGACCCGAACCCGTCGCTCGCGACTGCGGGCGTGACGAGCCTCGTGCCGGTGATCCAGTCGCGCGAGATGGAGTCGATCCTCAGCATGCAGAGCGGGCAGGTAGCGGTCCTCGGCGGGCTCATGGAGGACCAGCGCTCCCTGACCGAGGATACGATTCCCGGCGTGAACCGCCTGCCGGGCATCGGCCAGTTGCTCGAGCAACGCAAGGACGGGAACAAGAAGACCGAGCTCGTGATCTTCATACGCGCCACGGTAATCCGCGATCCGAGCATCGAAGGCGACTACCGCCCCATGAAGGAACTGCTGCCAGGGCAGGACTATTTCACCAAGCCCAACCCCGGCCGCCCGCCCTTGCTGGAGTGACATGAGCCTGCTGCTCGAAGCGCTGAAGAAGGCGGAGAAGGCCAAGGAGGAGGCACAGCGCGGCGCCCAGGAAAACGCCGCGCAGGATGCGCAGCGCGGCTCTGAGCCCGCGCAGGGCGATGCGACCAAGCGCGTCGTGACGCGCGACGAGTTGCCCGACATCTCCGCGCCGCTCGAGATCCTGACCGACGACCTCAATGCGAGCGCGCCGCGCGCGCCATCCGCCCCTGAACCCGCCGATGCGCAGCCCATGGCTGCAAGTCCCGAATCCAGGCCGGCCCAGCAGCGCGAGCCGGCGGCGACCGTGAACGATCAAGACCAACCAGCCGTGGAGCGCGCCATGGCGAGGACCGTTCCCGAGGCCAGGTACAAGGAGCCCAATCCGAGGCTGCCGTTCTACATCACGCTCGCCGTCCTTGGCGTTATCGCCATCGCGGCAGTGATTTATTTCTGGATGCAACTGCGCCCGCCCGCGCCCTTGGTGAACCCGAATCCGCCTCGCGCGCAGGAGACGCCGGCGGCGGCTCCCGCGGCGCCGTCGACGGCCTCCGGAACGCAGACAGCCCAGGGTCAATTGCAGTCCCAGATCCCCGGTCTGCCAGGTGCTCCGGGAGCGGCCTCGTCCGCGCCAATCCCGGTTGCTGCGACGCCCGCACCATCTGCGCCTGAGCCGATAGCCAAGCCTCCGGCAGCACCTGCGGAGGTCAAGCCAGCGCCACCTGCGGCCCGTACGCCAGCGAGCGGTGCACCGTCGCGGCCAGCGCCCAAGCCTGCACCCGCCACCGTCGCAAGCAGCGATGCGCCGAAGGCGGGGCCTGCCGAGCCTGCACTCAGCTTCACCCGCGCCGCGCCCCAGATCCATCCCCGTGTCGCCGCAGGCTACGCCGCGTATCAGGCAGGCGATCTGGCAAAGGCGCGCGACGAGTATCAGCAGGCGCTCACGGCGGAGCCGACCAACCGCGACGCGCTGCTCGGCCTTGCCGCAGTCGAGATGCGTGCGCAGCGCTACGACATCGCGGAGTCGCTCTACCAGCGGCTGCTGCGCGCCGACCCGCGCGATCCGCATGCCAATGCCGGGATGCTTGCGCTGCGCAGCCAGCAGGTCGATCCGGTGCTGAGCGAGAGCCGCGTCAAGACGCTGCTCGCCGCGAACCCGGACTCGGGTGTGCTGTATTTCACGCTCGGCAATCAACTCGCGCAGCAGGGACGCTGGCCGGAGGCGCAGCAGGCGTATTTCCGGGCACACACGGCGGATCCGGAGAACCCCGATTTCGCATTCAATCTCGCGGTCAGCCTCGACCAGCTACGCCAGCCGGGGCTGGCGCTCGAGCACTATCGGCGCGCGCTCGCGCTCGCCGAGAAACGTGTGGCAAATTTCTCACCCGAGGCGGCGCGCGCCCGCATCCAGCAACTGTCGCGCTGACAGCAATTTGCGCTGCGGCGGCGTGCCCCGGCGGGTATCATTGAGCGCTCGATGAACTCGCCCACCATTCCCCAGGCCAAGCGGCACATCGGTCAGATCCTGATCGATCAGGGGATCCTGACCGAGGACCAGCTGCGCATCGCGCTACTGGAGCAGATGAAGTCGCAGCTGCCGGTCGGGCGACTGCTGGTGCAGCTCGGCTTCGTTTCGGAAGCGACGCTCCGTGACGCGCTCTCCGAGAAGCTCGGCCTGCAATCGGTGGACCTGGCGCACATCATCGTCGACCCCTCGGCGCTCAAGATGCTGCCGCGCGACCTCGCGAGGCGCTATCGCATGTTCCCGGTAGCGCTCGACCGCCAGGCCAAGCGCTTCATGGTGGCGCTCGCCGACACCAACAATATCGTCGCCATCGATCAGCTGCGCGCGCACCTGAACACGGACCTCGAGCTCGAGCTGCGGCTCGCGGGCGATTCCGAGATCGAGCGCGCGATCGAGCTGTACTACGGCCACGAATTCTCGATCGACGGCATCCTGCGCGAGATCGAGACCGGCGAGGTCGACTACACCTCAATCTCGGACACCGACGAGTACAGCCAGCCGGTGGTGCGCCTGATCTCGGCGCTGCTCGCTGACGCGGTCGAGCGTAACGCCTCGGACATTCACTTCGAGCCGGAACAGAATTTTCTTCGCATCCGCTACCGCATTGACGGCGTGCTGCGCCAGATCCGCTCGCTGCACAAGACCTACTGGCCGGCGATGGCGGTGCGGCTCAAGGTGATGTCACGCATGAACATCGCGGAGACGCGGGCGCCCCAGGACGGGCGCATCTCGGCGACCATGTCCGGCCGCGTAGTCGACTTCCGCGTCTCCAGCCTGCCGACGACGCACGGCGAGAACGTGGTGCTGCGCATTCTCGACCGGCAGAAGGGCATCGTGCCGCTCGACCGCCTCGGCCTGGAGGAAGGGCAACTCGAGCTGCTGCGGAAGATGATCGCGCGGCCGGAGGGGATCATTCTCGTCACCGGCCCCACCGGAAGCGGCAAGACCACGACGCTTTACTCGATCCTCAATCACATCAATTCCGACGGCGTCAACATCATGACGCTCGAGGACCCGGTCGAGTACCCGATGACGCTGATTCGCCAAACCTCGGTGGCGGAGGCGGCAAAGCTCGATTTCGCCAACGGCATCCGGGCGATGATGCGACAGGATCCTGACGCGATCCTCGTGGGCGAGATCCGCGACGAGGACACCGCGGAGATGGCGTTCCGCGCCGCCATGACCGGTCACCAGGTCTATTCGACGTTGCACACCAACTCGGCCGTCGGCGCGATTCCGCGGCTGCTCGACATCGGCATCGTTCCCGACATCATGGCGGGCAACATCATCGGAGTGGTGGCGCAGCGCCTGGTGCGCAGGCTGTGCCAGACCTGCCGCCAATCCTACGACCCGGATGCAAGGGACCGGCGCTTGCTGGGGATGGCACCCGCCGAGCCAGCGCTGCTTTACCGGGGCGTTGGCTGCGAGCAGTGCGACTACCAGGGCTACCGGGGGCGCGTCGCTATCATGGAGATCCTGAAGATCGACGCCGGCATCGACGAGCTGATCGCCCGGCGCGCCACGGCCCGCGAGATCCTCACGGCGGCGCGCGCCAAGGGATTCAAGACGCTCGCCGAAGACGGCATCCGGCTGGTGCGCGCCGGCGTCACCAGTGTCGACGAGCTGATGCGCGTCGCCGACCTCACCGACCGCATGGCCTGAGCGCGGCCAACCGCGCGGAGACTGGATCGATGCCACTGTTCAGCTACAAGGCGATCGACCGGCGCGGCAAGGCGGTGGCCGGCCGCATCGAGGCAGCGAACATCTTCGATCTCGAGCAGCGCCTCGCGCGCATGGAGCTCGAGTTGGTCGACGGGGGCGAGACCGCCCAGCGCGGCCGGCTGCTCGGCAAGGCGGGCGTCACCCGCCAAGACCTGATCAATTTCTGCTTTCACCTCGAGCAGCTCACCAGCGCCGGCGTGCCGATCGTGGAAGGGCTCACGGACCTTCGCGAGAGCATGGAAAACCTGCGCTTCCGCGAGGTGGTGGCAGGGCTGATCGAGGGAATCGAAGGCGGCAAGAGCCTGTCGCAGGCCCTCGCCGACTATCCCGAGGTGTTCAGCAAGGTGTTCGTCAGCCTGATCCGCTCCGGGGAGCAGACCGGGAAGCTCGCGGAGGTGCTGAAGAGCCTCACCGAGACGCTGAAGTGGGAAGACGAGCTCGCCGCGCAGACCAAGAAGCTGATGATGTACCCGGCGTTCGTCGGCAGCATCGTGGTGGTGGTGACATTTTTTCTCATGATCTACCTCGTGCCGCAGATGACCGGGTTCATCCGGAACATGGGGCAGGACCTCCCGCTCAACACCGTGATCCTGATCGAGGTCTCGAAATTCTTCGTCAGCTACTGGTGGGCGATCCTCGCCGCGCCCGTGGCGCTGTGGTTCGGCATGCGGGCCGCTGCCCGCGCCTATCCGGCGGTGGCGCACGCGCTCGACAGCTACAAGCTCTCGGCGCCGCTGGTGGGCCCGATCCTGCGCAAGATCATCCTGTCGCGCTTCGCCTCGAGCTTCGCCATGATGTACGCCTCGGGCATCACGGTGCTCGACGCTATCCATTCCTCGGAGGAGATCGTCGGCAACAAGCCGCTGGAGAACGCGCTGCGCACGGCCGGCCAGCAGATCGCCGAGGGCAAGAACATGACACTTGCGTTCCAGGACGTCGGCCTGTTCCCGCCGCTGGTCATTCGGATGCTGCGCGTCGGCGAGAACACGGGCGCGCTGGACACTGCGCTGCTCAACGTGAGCTATTTCTACAACCGCGAGGTCAGGGAGGCGATCGGCAAGGTCCAGGCGATGATCGAGCCGGCCATGACGCTGGTGCTGGGCGCGATCCTGGGCTGGGTCATGCTGTCGGTACTCGGTCCGGTGTACGACACCATTTCGAAAATGAAATTCTGAGCCATGGCGTCGAAGCTCGTCCTGTACTTCGCCGCTGCGGGCCACGCGCTGTACCGCTGGTCGCGGCGTGCGCTCGAGCCCGAGGCGCGGTTCGGCGCCGACGATCAGGGGCTGGAGCAGTTTCGCGAAGCGCTCAAGCGGCACCGCGGCTCGCTCGCGTACGTGGTTGCGGACCTCGCCGGCGAGGACTTCCACGAGGAGCAGATCCCGTACCTGCGAGGCAGCGACCGCCAGGCGGTCATCCAGCGCCGCCTGCTGCAGCGCTATCGTGACACGCGCCTCGCAGTAGCGTTGTCGCTGGGCGTCGTCGAGGGCGAACGGCGCAACGAGCGGCTGCTGCTTGCGTCGTTTACCAACACGCAGCAGTTCGCGCCGTGGCTGGATGCGCTGTCCGAGGCCGGGGCAAAGCTCTCGGGCGTGTACTCGGTGCCCCTGCTTGCGCCGGCGCTGGCTGGGCGGCTCGGCGCCCGCGGCGGCCGCTGCTTCCTCGTGACAGCCACCAGCGCGGGCTTGCGGCAATGCTACGTCGAGGACGGCAAGCTGCGCTTCGCGCGTCTCGAGCGGCTTGGCGACGTGGGTGGAGATGCGGCGGCTGCCTTCGTGCGTTCCGAAACCCTGCGCCTGGCGCAGTACCTGGGTACGCAGCGTGCCATGCCGCGCGAGGGTACCCCGGTCGACGTCCTGGTGATCGTGCCGCAAGACCAGGTATCGCAGTTCCAGCGGACTCTGGTTTCCGACAGCCGCCTGACGTTCCGCACGATTGGCATGACGGAAGCCGCGGGCCGCGTGGGCCTCAAGGCTACGCCCGCCGGAGCCAAGGCCGAGGACCTGTTCCTGCAGACCGCGGTCCGGCGCGCGCCGAAGGAGCAGTTCGCTCGCACCGAGGAGCGTCGCAGCTTCATCCTTTGGAAGGCGCAGCGCGCAGTGCTTGCCGCAGGCGCGCTGGGATTCGCCGCCTGCGTGCTGTACGCCGGGATCAAGTGGCTCGACGTCCTCTCGGTGCGCGAGCAGATCGCCGACGCGCGCCGCGCTGCTCAGGAAGCGACGGCCCGGCACCAGCGCATCACTGCCACCTTCCCAGTGACCCAGACCACGAGCGACAACCTCAAGGCCGCGGTGCAGGAGTTCCAGAAGATCGCTGCGCGCACCGCAACGCCTGAGCCGTCGCTGGTACATCTGTCGCGCGTCATGGAGCAGTTCCCGCAGATCGAGCTTGACTCGGTGACCTGGACGGTCGAGGGGCCGACCGATCGGCGCGACGCGAAGTCAGCGGCGAGCGCCCCCGCGAAGCCGGCTGCAGGCGCTGCTGCGGCAGCGTCTGCGTCGCTGCTGCTGGAAGTCCAAGGCCGGGTGCAGGCGACGCAGCGCGGAGACTATCGCGCCATTACAGCGCACGTGCAGCGTTTCGCCAACGCGCTGGCGGCTGGTGGCGGGTACGAAATCGTTCACACGCAGCTGCCCTTCGACATCACGCCCGAAGGCACCCTTTCCGGGGACATCGGCGAGACCGCGGAGCGCGGCGAGGCGCCCCGCTTCACCATCGGCATCGGCCGCCGCCTGCCATGATCGTCAAGCGCACCGAGCTGAGCAAGATGATCGTGCCGGCGATCGGCTTCGTCGCGATGATCGCGGCGGGCGCTGCGCTCATCTGGCACGCGGGCCAGGCGCTGCAGCGCGACCAGCAGGAACTCGGCAAGGCGCGCGCGGAGCGCCAGCAGGCGGTTCGCCGCCTGAATTCGATCGCGGAGGAAGAGCGGGAGGTGAACCGCAACATCGAGCTCTACCGCCAGCTCAAGCAGATCAACGTGATCGGCCCGGAACGGCGCCTGGAGTGGGTCGACTCGATGGCCCGCATCCGCGCCAGCCGCGAGCTTCTCGACCTGCGCTATCGCGTCGAGCGCCAGCGCCTGATCGCAAGCGCCGCTGGCAAGCCGACCAACGTGGATTTCTTCGCCAGCACCATGAAGGTGGAGCTGGCGCTGCTGCACGAGGGCGACCTGCTCGGCTTCCTCGCAGACCTGCGTGCCTCCGGCAACGCCTATTACTCGGTGCAGCGCTGTACGGTGGCGCGCACCGGGCAAGCCGCCACCGGCACCTCGCTGGTGCCGCGGCTGCGCGCAAACTGCGACATCGACCTGATCACCATTCTAGACCGGGCGTCCAAGGCATGAAGCGCAGCGCAATTCCGATCGGCTTGGCGCTGCTGCTCAAGGCGGTGGCCGCAGCGCATGCCCAGGAACCTCTGGGGCGGCTTTTTTTCACGCCAGAGCAGCGCACGGCGCTCGACGCTCGGCGCAAGGCCCGGATTCCGGACAAGCCCGCCGCAGTCGTCGCGGAGTCCCCCACGACGCGCGTCGACGGACATGTGCTGCGCTCGGGCGGACGCTCTACGATCTGGGTGAACGGTGAGCCGGCGCCCGAAGGCGTCGAGCAGGAGGGACTGCGCGTGCGCTCAGGCCGCAGCGAACCCGGGAAGGTGTCGGTGACGGTTGGCGAAAGCGAGCGCAGGTTCGACCTGCGCGTCGGCGAGAAGCTCGATCGCGGCAGCGGCGAAGTGCGCGACGTGATCGGCGACGGAAGGATCAGGGTAACCAAATGAGCCTTTTCAAGCCCAAACCACGCCGCGAGCGCGGCTACGCTTTGCCCCTGATGATGGCGCTGGTCGCGACCGGATCGACCTGGCTGATCGTGTCGGCCATGGGGGACGCGGCGTCGCAGGCCGCAGCGGACCGCGCGCGCAACGCGGCCGTTATGAAGCAGGCGAAGGAGGCAGTCGTCGCTTGGGTCGCCAGGCAGGTCCTGGAAAAGGACAACGATTACCCCGAATTGGGCGAGAGGAACCCCGGAAGGCTGCCTTGCCCCGAGGCGCCCGGATATTTCGGCACCGCGAACGAGGGAATAGCAGCTGGCAATTGCACTTTGCCGGCGGTCGGCCGCCTGCCGTGGAGGACTCTCGGGTTGGACAAGCTCACCGATGCCGCAGGCGAACCGTTGTGGTACGTCGTTTCACCGGGTTGGGCACTTGCAAGCAGTGGCAGCCTGTTGACGATCAATTCCGCATCGCAGGGCCAACTGACGGTGGATGGCTCGCCCAACGCGGCGGTCGCACTGATTGTCGCGCCGGGGCGTGCCATGAACGTCCAGTCGTCGGCCGGCTGCGCGCCGAGGGACCAGGCACGCCCAACGGCCGGAGCACCCGACCTGCGCGATTACCTGGAGTGCGACAACGCGACCTCGCCGGCGGACGCGGGTTTTGTATCCGTTGGACCTGCGGCATCCTTCAACGACCAGGTCTTGCGGATCACGGTAGCGGACATCATGCCCGCCCTGGAGGCTGCAATCGCCGCGCGAATCGAGCGCGATATCGGGCCGGTGCTGGAGAACGTGTACACCGTAGCGCAATCCGGCGTGGGCAGCTGGTACGGATGGTCGGCGAACTACCCGCACTATCCTTTCGCGGTGCCGTTCTCCGATCCGGGCACCTCGAACTACCGGGGCTCGTCCAGCCCTGCTACCTACCAAGGCCTGCTGCCGATGGCCACCGCGGCGGCCAACCCCGGATTCGTCTCCTGGAACCCCGGAGCGAGCTCGGCCTGGCACTCCTGGTCCTACAGCGGGTCGGTCAACTGGTACGACTGCTTGACCTGGTTTTCCTCCACCGAGCTGTGGTGCGAGGTGAACTACTCGGGGCGCCCGGTCTTCGGCTTCTGGGCGCAGGCCTACAACGTCGGCAATTCGCTGCGCGCGTTCAGCCCGGCTGCCGCGCTGGCGGCGGGCGCGGCGTCCCTCAATTGGTACGACGGCTACCTCGACTACGACGGCTCCGCGTGGATCTACGCCGAGGTGGTGTTGCCCGAACGCGCGGTGGACGGCACGCACTGGTTCAACCTCCCGATCGGCTTCCTCGCGGACCACCCCATGCTCGACCCGAATCACTCGAGCACCGGCTGGTTCGTGCGCAACCAGTGGCAACGCTTCGCGTACTACGCAGTCTCCGAAGGGTTCACGCCGGGCTGGAACAGCCAGTGCGGGACGCCCGGGAATCCGGCGTGCCTGACGGTGAGCGACCCCTGCCCGCCGGCCGATCCGGCAACGCAGAAGAAAGCCTGCAAGCACGCCCTGTTGATGCTCGTCGGGCGCCCGATGAGCGGACAGACGCGCCCGAGCTCCAACATTGCCGACTACATCGACATCAGCTCCAACCGGGACGGCAATGCGAGCTTCGAGCGCAAGCCTGCCGGCGCGACGCTCAACGACCGTTTCGCAACGCTGAGCGCCTATAACGAGGGACCGCCCCCGTGACGACCGCGGGCGTCTCCGCGCGAGGGCAGCCAAGACCCGCGCGCGGTTTCACCCTGGTCGAGCTGGCGGTGATGCTGCTCATCGTCGGGCTGGTGCTCGGCAGCATGCTGCTCACGATTTCGGCGCAGGTGGATCAGTCCAACCGCGCCGAGACGCTTCGCCGCCTCGAAAACGCCAAAGAGCTGTTGCTTGGCTTCGCGATGATCAACGGCCGCTTGCCGTGCCCCGCGCGCAGCAACAGTCTCGGCATCGAAGTTCGCGATAACGACAGCGCCACGCCAAGCCCCACGTTCGGACAGTGCCGCGACGGCGGGGGCGTTCTGGACCATTACGGTGGCGACCTCGGAGGCGGCGTCACCGGGGGCTTTCTCCCCGCAGTATCGATCGGCTTTCAGCCGGTGGATAACCAGGGGTTCGCCGTCGACGCGTGGGGCAACCGGATCCGGTATGCGCTCGCGCGCAACGTCGCCAGCTGCACTGCTGCTCCGACGCTTCCGCATTTCACCCACGCCGTTAATCTCAGGAACAATGGCATTTCCTGCCAGCCTGCGGATCTCCTCGTATGCAGTCAGTCGCAGGCTGGCGCCACGTGCGCCGTCGGGATTCCAGTAACTAACCAGAACGTCGTCGTCGCGGTCGTGCTGTCCACAGGCAAGAATGGGGGAGCTGGGCCACAAGGAGCCAACGAGACGGAGAACGTGGACGGCTCCGGGACCGTGGACGCCGTGTTTGTCAGCCGCCCCCCAGACCCCGCCGGAGCGGCGGGCGGCGAGTTCGACGACCTGTTGACCTGGATTCCCGCAGGACTGCTCTACAGCCGCATGATCGCGGCAGGCGTGCTGCCCTAGCAGTCAGCCCTTGGGGCGCAGCACGAAGCAGACCTCGCCGTCGCGATTGCTCGCCAGCTCCAGCAAATAGCCCAGCGATTCGGCGAGGCGCGCCGCCTGGTACAGGCCGATTCCGAGCCCCGTCGCAGATTGCAGTGGCGCGCGCAGCAGCGACCCCGCAAATTCCTCAGGCACTGCCGAGCCGCTGTCGCACACCCGTAGTTCCACGGCGGGCGCGCAGCGCAGCGTCACGCGCACGCGCACACTGGCGCCGCCGGCGCGCTTGGCGAGCGCGTTTTGCAGCAGGTTGTCGGCGACGTTGTCGAACAGCGCGCGCGGCACCGTGACGTGCGGCGCGAGGTCCTCGGCTGTGAGTTCCACGCCCCGCTCTTGGTACTGGCGTGTCAACGCCTGCCACCACTCCTGCGCCGGTGCGAGCTGCGACTCGCCCTCGCCCGGGCGCTGCAGCTTGTCGAGCGTCGTCGTCAGGCGCTGCGAGATCGCGGGCAGCTGGCGCCGGATCAGCGAGAGCACCTGGGGGGAGTCTTCGCTCGCCGCCAGTGAGCATAGCGCGTTCAACGACTGCAGCAGGTTCTTGACCTCGTGCGTCAAGCGCGCTCCGGTCTCGTGCACGGCCTGAAGATAGCTCGCTTCACGCAGCTTCTGCTCGCGCGCCTTGGAGGCATGGAACTCCGCCAGCAGCTTGCCGAGCAGCTGCAGGTGCCATTGCAGCGCCGGGCCGATGCGGTAGCGCGAGTACAGCGTCACCTCGATATCCGGCAATCGGTACGTCACCGGATAGCTGCTGGTCGAACCTGTCTCCGCTGACCGGCCTCCGGCGCGCCATGACGCGCCCGCGATCCACGGCAGCCGCACCAGCGCCGATGCGGCCTCCGCAAGAAAGCGCTCGGGATCCGCCTCGCGCTGCGACAGCTCCGAGAGCACGGACAGCCAGCGCTCCACCGGCAATCCGATCGAGAAAAGGTAGCGGGAGAAGAACATGTTCAGCCCGCCGCCAGTGCGCGGGCTCCATGCAAGGCCGATTGCCAGGATGGCCGCCGCGACCCCGAACAGGGTGCGCGCCAGCGCCTCGAGATAGCCGAGCCGCGCGAGCGTCATCAGCGTGAAGCTCCCCAGCACCACGGTACCGAGCACCAGCATCAGGAACACGCTGTAGAACAGGTCAATGACCTGCGGCGCCTCGGCGGTCTCGGACTCCACGGGCATCACGGCGATCGCCAAGATAAGCAGCGGCAGTCCGTAGGCGGCCGCCGCATGGATTTCGGCCGAGATTTCCCGGCGCGGCGCGATTTCGGGCAGGATCACCACCGCGAGCAGCGCGAGCAGGTAGACCAGCACCAGCAGATAGAAGCGCCTCTGCCAGCGCGCCTGGTGCAGGAACACCCTGCCGCCGACCAGGCCGGCGAGCACCACCACCCAGAACGCGAGCAGCCACCAATCCAGCCAAAGCATCACCGCCGCGGCACTGAGCGCGATCATCCCGGCCTGCATCAGTCCTATACGTTGCGCGCCCGGCACGAACGGCTGCCAGAGCAGCATCAAGCCGAGGTGGGCGAGCAGCAGCGCGCGCGCCCAGCCGTCGCCAGCGCCCCTCAGCACCGCGACATGCAGCAACGCAAGCATCAGGACCACCACAACGCGCCAGTGCTTCTGGCTCAAGCTCCAGGCGGCGTTCCCGAGGCGGGTGCTGGCAGAAAGGACCGGGCTCGAAGCTTGCATGTGGCAGTGCCGCTGCTAGTCTAGCGCACCGAACGCATACCCCGCGCCCCGCACCCGTGCACGCCGCCGCTACGATCGCCCGGTATACGATGCTCGAAGCACGACGCAGCGGCCTGCCGTGGCTCGCCCTCGGCTCCATTATCGTGGCGCTGGCGCTGGCGGCGTTCCTGTCGCAGGTCGCGATCACAGAAGGGGGTCGCCTGCAGCTCGCGGCCGCGGGTGCGCTGCTGCGCGCCTGCGCGGTCTTCCTGGTCGCCGTGCACGTCGTCGCGAGTATCGCGCGCGAAGCCAACGACAAGGGAATCGAGCTAGCGCTCGCGCTGCCGGTTTCCAGGCATGCGTGGTACCTCGGAAAATTGCTCGGTTTCGCAGCGTGCGGCGCGGTGCTTGCGGTCGCGTGCGCATTGCCTCTGATTCTTTGGGCGGGACCCGCTGAGCTTGTCGCCTGGGGCCTGTCGCTGGCACTGGAATGTGCGTTGGTTGCCGCGGCGGCGCTGTTCTTCGCTTCGGCCCTGACGCAAGTGGTGCCCGCCCTCGTTGCGATGGCGGGCCTTTACCTGCTCGCGCGCGCAATCACTGCGATTCAGGCGATCGCTTCGGGTCCGCTCGCCGAGCAGACCGTTGCGGGCCGGGTCGCGCGCGGTTCCGTCGACGCGGTTGCGTACCTGTTGCCTCGGCTCGATGCGGTGACGCGCACCGATTGGCTGGTCTATGGCGCGCCCGCCACGGCCCCGTACCTGCAAGCGATCGTCGCGCTGGCGCTGTATTGCGTGCTGCTCGCTGCGGCCGGGCTGTTCGATATCTCGAGGCGCAACCTGTGAGCTGGCGCGAGCGGCCGCTCGCCGCGGTTCCAGCCTGGGTCCTGTGGCTGCTAGGCGCAAGCGCGGCGGCGCAGCTCGCGTGGCATGCAGCGCTCGCCACTGCTCCCCGAGAGTCCGCCGACCTGCCGCCCGCACCGTCCGCGGCGGCGCTGCGACTCGCCAGCCTCGGCGAGCCAAGCACCTTGTCGCGGTTGGCCGCAATCTGGCTCCAGGGGTTCGACAGTCGCGGCGGCAATCTGATGCCTTACCAGCGGCTCGACTACGCCCGGCTGACGGCGTGGCTGGGTGCGATCCTCCAACTCGATCCACGCAGTGCCTATCCGCTGTTCGCCGCCGCGCGCGTCTATGCCGAAAACGACGATCCTGCCAAGGTGCGCGCGGCGCTGGACTTCGTATACCAGCGATTTCTCGAGCGCCCGAACGAGCGCTGGCCGGCCCTTGCGCACGCTGCGCTCGTCGCCAAGCACCGCCTCAAGGACCTGCCGCTCGCGCGCCGCTATGCCGCAGCACTCGATCGGAACGTCACGGATCCGACCGTGCCGCTCTGGGCGCGCCAGATGGAGATCTTCGTTCTCGAGGACATGAACGAGCTGGAGGCGGCCAAAGTCATGCTCGGCGGGCTGCTGGCAACGGGTCGCATCAACGATCCGGCGGAGCGCCGCTTCCTTGAGGGGCGGCTCGAGGAGCTCGAGCGGCGCCTCCAGGCAGGCTCGAACGCAAAGAGTCGTTGAGTTTTCGTCAGATGTGTCTGGATTTCGGCGATGCGACAGGACTTTTCGCACGAAACCGGCCTGAGTCCTTGCTTGCGAATGGGCATGGGACTTGCTGCTATCTTAGTGCCCAATCTCATGATCAAGGGGTAACACCATGAAAAATCGTCAGAAGGGTTTCACGCTGGTGGAGATCGCGATCGTGCTGGTCATCATCGGCTTGCTGCTCGGCGGCATCCTGAAGGGCCAAGAGATGATCACGCAGGCCAAGATTAAGAACGTGATTGCAGATTTCTCCGGGATCTCGGCCGCCTACCATGGCTACCAGGATCGCTATCGCGCCATTCCGGGGGACGATCCGAACGCGGCTGCGCGCTGGGCAACGGCACCGGCAGCCACCGCGGGCAACGGAAACGGCATCGTCGCCGGAACCTACAACAACGGCGGCGCGGCCTGCACCGCTGCAGTTGAGTCATGCAGCTGGTGGGACCATCTGCGGCGCTCGGGCTTCGTAGGCGGCGCGGGTGTGCTGCAGCCCTTCAACGCGGTCACCGGCGTCATTGGCGTGCAGACCGGGGACGGGGCTGGCGCCTCCGCCTTGGGCGGCGTCAGCGGCCTGATCATGTGCTCGGCGAACCTGCCGGACAAGATCGCCATCGCGGTGGACGCTCAAATGGACGATGGCGCGCCTGCCTCGGGTTCTGTTCGTTCGCTGCTCCAAGCCTCGCCCACCCAGGCGGTGGACAACCCCACCGCGCCGCCAGCGGCCTACGCGGAAACCGGCACCAACAACTACGTCGTCTGTCGCCAGCTGTAACTTCGCAGACCACTTCTGCCGCAGGCCGGCCTCGCGCCGGCCTTTTTCTTTCCTAGCCCTGCAAGAGGCGGATCTCAGCCGCGGCCAGCATCTCGGGCGCCCCGAGCAGCACCACGACGTCGCCCTGCTTCAGGTCGCCCGCCTCCTCGGGCGCGAGCCGGCGCGCCGCGCCAGACCGGCGGATCGCCTTGACCTGCACGCCGATCTCCCCCAGCGCCAGCGCTGCCACGGAGCGCCCAACGCCGTAAGCGCCGCCGGTGAGCGTGACCGAGTGCAGCCTCGGTTGCGCCGCCTCCCCGGTCTCCGGCTCGTCGCCAGCGCCGTGGAACAGCCCGCGCAGCAGCCCGTACTGCTCGTCCCGGACCGCGCGTAGCCTGCGCATCACGCGGTTGAGCGGCACGCCGACCCAGACCAGCGTGTGCGAAGCGAGCATCAGGCCCGACTCGAGCGCCTCGGGCACCACTTCCGACGCCCCCGCAGCGGAGAGCCTGGCGATATCCGCCTCGTCGCGCGCCCTCGCGATCACCGGGACCGATGGCGCAAGGGCATGGATGTGCGCGAGCGCGCGCACCGCCGCTGCAGTGTCGGCAAAGGTGATCACCACTGCCGCGGCGCGCAGGATGCCCGCCGCCATCAGCGCCTCGCGCCGCGAGCTGTCGGCAAACACCACCGTGTCGCCCGCGGCCGCGGCCTCGCGCACCCGCTCCGGGTCGAGGTCGAGCGCTATATAGCGCACGCCTTCCGCGTCGAGCAGCCGCGCGAGGTGCTGACCGTTGCGCCCGTAGCCAAGCACGATCACGTGGCGCTCGGTTTCTAGCGATTGCACCGCCACGCGGTGCATCTGCAGCGACCGCAGCATCCACTCCGAGCTTGAGAGCCGCATCACGATGCGGTCGCTTGCGCCAATGATGAAGGGCGTCGCGAGCATCGACAGCACCATCGCCGCCAGCAGCGCCTGCAGCACCTCCCTCTGTACCACGCCGGCCGCGCTTGCCAGCGCGATCAGCACCAGCCCGAACTCGCCCCCTTGCGCGAGCGCAAGCCCGGTGCGCAGCGCCGATCCGGGAGCGCCGCCGAAAGCGCGCGCCAGTCCCGCGATCAACGCGAACTTCAGCACGACGAGCAGCGTGAGCAGCAGCAGCACCAGCCACAGCCTGCCGAGCACGACCCCGAGATCGAGCATCATGCCGATAGTGACGAAGAACAGCCCCAGCAGGACGTCCCGGAACGGCTTGATGTCTTCCTCCACCTGGAAGCGGTACTCGGTTTCCGAGATCAGCATGCCGGCGAGGAACGCGCCGAGCGCGAGCGACAGCCCGGCGAGCGCGGTCACGAACGCGAGCGCCAGGATCACCAGCAGCACGTTGAGCACGAACAGCTCGGTCGAGCGGCGCCGCGCGACCACGCCGAACCAGGCGCGCATCACGCGAGGCCCGGCAAGCAGCAGCGCGGCGAGCACCACGCTGGCCTTGATGAGCGCGAGCGTGATCGCCCAGCCGATCTCGGTCGCCGGCTGGCCCAGCGCCGGCACTAGGATCAGCAGCGGCACCACCGCGAGGTCCTGGAACAGCAGCACTCCCAGGATGGCGCGGCCGTGTGCCGAGTCGAGTTCCAGCCTTTCGGCGATCAGCTTGGAGACGATCGCCGTCGAGGACATCGCCATCACGCCGCCGACCACCAGCCCGACCTGCCAGGTGCCGCCGAGCAGCAATGCGAAAGCCACGCCGAGCGCGATGCTCGCCGCGACCTGCGTCAGGCCGAGGCCGAACACCTCGCGGCGCATGACGCGCAGCTTCGGCAGGCTGAATTCCAGACCGATCGAGAACATCAGGAACACGACACCGAACTCGGCCAGGCGATGCGTCTGCGCATCGTCATGCATCAGCCCAAGCGCGTGCGGCCCCAGCAGCAGGCCCGTGGCGAGATAGCCGACGATCGGCGGCAGCGCCAGCATCCTGCACACCACCACGGCGAACACCGCGCTCGCTAGCAGAATGAGGATCGGTTGCAGCGCTGCTGCGGCGGCTTGCATCGGCGGAGCGTCGAGGGCTTGGGCTATACTCCGCGCTTATGATAAGCGCAGCGCGCGCGGCAGGACAGGGCGCGGGCGCCTCCCAGCAGGCGCTCGAGCTGGCGCGCCGCGTACTGGCGATCGAGGCCGAAGCGGTACGCGCACTGGCATCGCGTCTCGACGAGAATTTTCTGGCCGCGGTCTCGCTGATCCTCGCATGCAAGGGACGCGTGATCGTCAGCGGCATCGGCAAGTCGGGCCACGTCGCGCGCAAGGTGGCCTCGACCATGGCGAGCACCGGCACTCCGGCGCATTTCGTCCATCCGGCGGAAGCAAGCCACGGCGACCTCGGCATGGTGCAGGGCGACGACGTGTTCCTCGGCATCTCCTACTCGGGCGAGAGCGACGAGCTGCTCAACATCGTGCCGCTGATCAAGCGCCGCGGTGCGAAGCTCATCGCGCTGACGGGCAACCCCGCTTCGACCCTCGCGCGCGAGGCCGACGTGCACCTCGACGGCGCCATCGCGCAGGAAGCCTGCCCGCTCAACCTCGCGCCCACCGCCAGCACCACCGCGGCGCTTGCGCTGGGCGACGCGCTGGCGGTCGCGCTTCTCGACGCGCGCGGATTCACTTCGGACGACTTCGCCCGCTCGCACCCCGGCGGCTCGCTGGGAAGGAAGCTCCTTACGCACGTGCGCGACGTCATGCGCACAGGGACTGCCATTCCCTCGGTGCCGCAGGACGCAACGCTCGCCGAGGCGATCCTCGAGATCACTCGCAAGGGCATGGGCATGACGGCGGTCGTGGACGGCGCTCGCAAGGTAACCGGCGTGTTCACCGACGGTGACCTGCGCCGCACCATGGAGCGCGATGCCGACTTGCGCGGCAAGATGATCGCCGCCGTGATGACTCGCAATCCGCGCACCGTGCGCCCCGAGGCGCTCGCGGTCGAGGCGGTGGAGACGATGGAGCGCTGCAAGACCACGCAGCTGCCGGTGGTGGACGGCGAGGGCAGGCTGGTCGGCGCGCTCAACATCCACGACCTGTTCCGCGCCCGCGTAATCTGATGCCCATCAAGGTCGCCGCCGCGCTCAAGCGGGCGAAGCGGATACGGCTGATGCTGTTCGACGTGGACGGCGTGCTCACTGACGGCCGCCTCTGGTACGGGCCTTCAGGCGAGGCGCTGAAAGGCTTCAACGTCCTCGACGGCCACGGCATCAGGATGCTGGCGCAATCGGGCGTCGCCGTCGCGATCCTCAGCGGGCGCAGTTCCCCGGCGGTCGCGCAGCGCGCCGCCGAGCTCGGCATCGCCCACGTGCTGCAAGGCATTGACGACAAGCTCGCCGCGGTCGGCCCGCTCGCGGGGCGCCTTGGCGTCACGCTCGAGGCGACCGCGTTCATGGGCGACGAGGTGACCGACTTGCCGCTCATGCGGCGCTGCGCGCTTGCTTGCGCGCCGCGGCAGGCGCACGCACTGGTGCTGAAGCACGCGCACTACGTCGCGCGCGCGCCCGCCGGCGGCGGCGCCGCGCGCGAGATTTGCGAATTCGTGATGCGCGCGCAGGGCACGCTCGAGGCGGCGCTCGACCGCTACCTGAAGTGAAGCTCTCCTCGACGCGCCTTTTCCCGCTGCTGCTGATGCTCGCGCTCGCCGGCGCCACGCTGTGGCTCGAGCGCGCAGTGCGCGACGAGGAACGCCCGCACCCGTCGCTGCGCCGCCATGATCCCGATTTCGTCGTCGACAACATCAAGGCGGTGCGTTTCGGCCCCGGCGGCCGTGCTGAATCGACGCTCGCTGCAACGAAAATGGTACATTACCCCGACGACGATTCGACCGAGCTGCTCGCGCCGCGCGTGGTGCAGACCAAGCCGGACGAGCCGCGCGTCACGGTGAGCGCCGAGCGCGGCACGCTGGCGCGGGACGGCGACGAGGTGTTCCTCTACGACGACGTCCGGCTGGTGCGCGAAGCGACGCGCGGCCGGGCCGAGATGCAGATTCGCACCAGTTTCCTGCACGTGGTGCGCACACGCTCGGTGGTGCGCACCGACCGCGAGGTGCAGATCACCGAAGGGGGGCGCGAGCTTTCGGGGCGCGGCATGGAGTACCACAACGATTCGGCGCAGCTGTTCCTGCGCGAGCGCGTGCGCGCGCGTTTCACGCCGGCCGCCAAGTAACCGTGGGCGCCCTACGACGCGCCGCGCACGCCCTGCTCGCGGCGGCCCTGCCCGCGGCGCTCCTGTTCGGCCCGTTGGCGGCGACCGAGGCGCAGGCCGAGCGGGCCGACAAGCATCAGCCCACCCACGTCGAAGCGAACAAGATGAGCGCCGACGACGCGCGCCGCATGAGCATCTTCGAAGGCGCCGTGGTGCTCACCAAGGGAACCATCCTGGTGCGCGCCGACCGCATCGTGGTGCGCCAGGATGCCGACGGTTATCAGTTCGCAACCGCCACCGGTGCGCCGGTACGCTTCAGGCAGCGCGCCGATCCCAAGGACGGGCGCGACGGCGTCTGGACCGACGGCGAGGCGCTGCGCGTCGAGATCGACGACCGCAACGAGAAGGTGGAATTGTTCGAGCGGGCGCGCGTCACGCGCGACAAGGACGAGGTGCGCGGCGACTACATCTTCATCGACCAGCGTACCGAGTTCTTCTCGGTGAGCGCAGCCAAAGGCGCGCCGCCCGGGTCGCCACAGGGCCGCGTGCGCGCGGTGATCCAGCCCAAGGCGCCGCCCGACCAGGGCAAGCCGGCCGCTTCGCCGCCCGCGCGATGAGCCTGCTGCGGGCGGAGAATCTGCGCAAGCGCTTCAAGTCGCGCACCGTGGTCAACGGCGTGACGCTCGAGGTCGCGAGCGGCGAAGTGGTCGGGCTGCTCGGCCCGAACGGCGCCGGCAAGACCACGTGCTTCTACATGATCGTCGGGCTGATCCCGGCCGACGCCGGCCGCATCAGGCTCGACGGGCAGGACCTCACCTCGCTGCCGATCCATCGCCGCGCGCGCCTCGGCATCTCCTACCTGCCGCAGGAGAACTCCGTGTTCCGCAGGCTGAGCGTGGAGGAGAACGTGCAGGCGGTGCTTGAGCTGCAGGACCTCGAGCCGCAGGAGATCGAGCCGCGCCTCGCCGAGCTGCTGGCGGACCTGAACATCCTGCACCTGCGCAAGCACATGGCGCTGTCGCTCTCGGGCGGCGAGCGGCGGCGGCTGGAGATCGCGCGCGCGCTCGGCACACGGCCGTCGTTCATCCTGCTCGACGAGCCCTTCGCCGGCGTCGATCCGATCGCGGTGCTCGACATCCAGCGCATCATCCGCTTCCTCACGGAGCGCGGCATCGGCGTGCTGATCACCGACCACAACGTGCGCGAGACGCTCGGCATCTGCGACCGCGCCTACATCATCAACGAGGGCGCGCTGCTCGCCTACGGCCGCCCGCAGGAGATCGTGCACAATGACAGCGTGCGCCGGGTCTACCTGGGCGAGAATTTCCGCATGTAGCGCGCGCCCCGCGCGCCGCCCCGACCCGGTGAAGCCGACACTCCAGTTCAGGCTTTCGCAGCACCTGACGCTCACGCCGCAGCTGCAGCAGTCGATCCGCCTGCTGCAGCTCTCGACCGTGGAGCTGAACCAGGAGATCGAGCGGCTGCTGGCCGAGAACCCGATCCTCGAGCGCGAGGACGGCGACGCCGAGGCACCGGCACGCGCGCACGCGGAAGCGCCGCCGGTCGCGGCCGGCGAGTCACGCGAGGCTGCACCCGAGAACGAGGTCGCCCCCGATTTCGCGGCGCCGTGGCGCGGAGGCGAGGACGACGAGGAAAGCGACCGCACGCACGCCGCGGCGGACGTGCCGACGCTGCGCGACCATCTCAATGCGCAGCTCACTCTCACGAATCTGGGCGGGCGCGACCGGGCGCTGGTCGCGCTGCTGATCGACGCGCTCGACGAGGATGGCTACCTGACGCAGCCGCTGGAGGAGATCGCGGCGCTGGTGCCGCCCGCGCCGGAGTCCGGCGCCGAGAACGCGCTCGAGGAACTCGGCATCGCGCTCAAGCACCTGCAGAACCTCGAGCCCGCCGGCGTCGGCGCGCGCTCGCCCGCCGAATGCCTCGCGCTGCAGCTGCGGGCAATGGGGCTCGACGACGAGGCCCATCGGCTTGCGCACACGGTCGCCGAGAGGCATCTGGAGCTTCTCGCAGCGCGCGACTACTCCAGGCTGCGCGCGCTTACCGGCGCGAGCGACGAGCAGCTGCGCGTGGCGCAGCATCTGATCCGCGGCCTGAATCCGCGCCCCGGGGCGGCCTTCGCCAAGCTCGAGGCGCGCTACGTCGTACCCGACGTCGTCGTCCGCAAAGTGCGCAACGTCTGGCGCGCGAGCCTCAACCCCGAGGCGATGCCGCGGCTGCGGATCAACCGGCTGTACGCCGAGCTCGCGGCCCGCCAGCGCGGCGGCGGCAACCCCCTGTCCTCGCAGGTGCAGGAGGCGCGCTGGCTGATCAAGAACGTGCAGCAGCGCTTCGACACCATCCTGCGCGTGGCGCAGGCGATCGTCGACCGCCAGCGCAACTTCCTCGAACACGGCGAGGTGGCGATGCGGCCGCTGGTGCTGCGCGAGATCGCCGACACGCTCGGCGTGCACGAAAGCACGGTGTCGCGCGTCACCACGCAAAAGTACATGGCGACGCCACGCGGCACCTTCGAGCTGAAGTATTTCTTCGGCAGCCACGTCGCCACCCATACCGGCGGCTCCGCTTCCTCGACCGCGATCCGGGCGCTGATCAAGCAGCTGGTGGCCGCCGAGGATCCGTGCGCGCCGCTGTCGGACGCGCGCATCTCGCAAATCCTGGGCGAGCAGGGTATCGTGGTGGCGCGGCGCACCGTCGCCAAGTACCGCGAATCGCTGCAGATCGCGCCGGTGAGCCAGAGAAAGAGCCTGTAGCCCCCATTCACCACGGAGCGAAAGATGAACCTGAACGTCAGCGGCCATCACCTCGAAGTCACCCCCGCGATCCGCAGCTACGTGAGCGCCAAGCTCGAGCGCGTCAAGCGGCACTTCGACCACGTGATCGACGCGCACGTCATCCTGTCGGTGGACAAGCTGCGGCAGAAGGCCGAGGTGACGCTGCACGTGCGCGGCAAGGACATCCATTGCGCCTGCGAGGAGCAGGACCTGTACGCGGCGATCGACCTGATGGCCGACAAGCTCGACCGGCAGGTGATCAAGTACAAGGACAGGCGCTTCGAAAAGCCGCACCAGACCCTGAAGCGCCCTGACAGGGCCTGACCCACGCGGCCCCGGGGGCTGGGCTATAATGCGCGCCCTCTGAAGGCCCCTCCCCCGCGCCGCTTGCTCCCGCATCGATGAGTCTGGTCGCGAAGCTGCTGCCGCCGTCGAACATCCTGCTCGACCTGCAGGTGTCGAGCAAGAAGCGCCTGTTCGAGCAGGTCGGGCTGCTGTTCGAGAATCATCACGGCATTTCCCGGGTCGCGGTGTTCGACAGCCTTTTCGCCCGCGAGCACCTCGGCTCCACGGGCCTGGGCCAGGGCATCGCCATTCCGCACGGCCGCATCAAGGGCCTGAAGGAGGCGCTCGGCGCCTTCGTGCGGCTGGCGCAGCCGGTGCCGTTCGACGCCCCCGACGGCAAGCCGGTGACGCTGGCATTCGCGCTCCTGGTGCCCGAGCAGGCCACCGAGAAGCACCTCGAGATCCTCTCGGAGCTGGCGCAGATGTTCAGCGACCGGGCCTTGCGCGAGGCGCTGGCTGCGGCGCCGGACGCGAGCGCCCTGCACCAACTCATCGCCGCCTGGCAGCCGGATGTCTCAGGTAAACGTCACGCGGTTGCATGAGGACAACCGCGATGCACTGGCGCTTGCCTGGGTCGCCGGGCGCGACAGCCGCAAGGCGGTGCGCCGCGAAGCCGCGGCCGCGGCCGCGCTGATCGGCCACCTCAACCTCACCCACCCCAACAGCATCCAGGTCATCGGCGCGTTCGAGGCGGCGCTCGCCGGCGGGCCCGATTCCGCTCAGCGCGCGGCTTTCGCCGACAAGCTGACCGCGGCCGGCGCGGCGGCGCTGGTATTCGCCGACGCCGTGCAGCCGTCGCCGGAAATGCTCGCCGCGGCGACGCGCGAGAAGGTCCCGGTGTTCGCCACGCCGCTGCCGGCGGCGCTGGTGATCGAGAAGCTGGCGCGCTACCTCGCCAAGGCGCTCGCCGACACCACCGAGCGCCACGGCGTGTTCATGGACGTGCTCGGCCTGGGCGTGCTGATCACCGGTGAATCGGGCGTGGGCAAGAGCGAGCTGGGCCTGGAGCTGATCAGCCGCGGCCACGGCCTGGTGGCCGACGACGTGGTCGAGATCTCGCGCGTCGCGTCGAACACCCTCGAAGGGCGCTGCCCGCCGATGCTGAAGGACTTCCTCGAGGTGCGGGGTCTGGGCCTGATCAACATCCGCACCATCTACGGCGAGGCCGCGGTACGCCCGAAGATGAGGCTCAAGCTCGTCGCGCACCTGGATAAGCCCGCGCCCGCCGGCGGCCGCGACATCTCCGAGCGCCTGCCGCTCAGCGAGCTGTCCGAGGACATCCTCGGGGTGACGGTGCGCAAGGTCGTGATCCCGGTGGCCGCGGGTCGCAACCTTGCGGTGCTGCTCGAGGCCGCGGTGCGCAACTACATCCTGCAGCTTCGCGGCATCGACTCGACCGCCGAGTTCCTCGCGCGCCAGAAGCGCGCCATGCAGGGCACCGGCGACTGAAGCCCGCCCGGCGCCGGGCCCCGTGGCGCCGCCGGCATATAGTGCCCCCGCATGCAGCTGCTCCTGGTCAGCGGTCTTTCGGGCTCCGGCAAGAGCATCGCGCTCGACGTGCTGGAGGACGGCGGCTATTACTGCGTCGACAACCTGCCGGCGACGCTGCTCGTGGAGGTGCTCGATTTCCTCGCCGAGGCGGGGCACGAGCGCGTCGCGATCAGCGTCGACGCACGCAGCGCGGCGCTGCCCGACCTGCCTGGGCACATCGCGGCGCTCAAGGCGCGCGGCGTCGACACGCGCGTGCTGTTCCTCGAGGCCACCGCGCCGACGCTGCTGCGGCGCTTCTCCGAGACGCGGCGCCGGCACCCGCTCGCCGGCGCCGGGCTGACGCTCGGCGAGGCGATCGAGCGCGAGCGCATGCTCCTCGGAGGCGTCGCGGAGCTCGGGCATCGCATCGACACGAGCGAGTTGCAGCCGCGGCTACTGCGCAACTGGATCAAGGACCTGCTCGGCCTCGGCGGCGGCGCGCTCACGCTGCTGTTCGAGTCGTTCGCGTTCCGCGACGGCATCCCGCTCGACGCCGACTGGGTGGTGGACGCGCGCATGCTCCCCAACCCGCACTACGAGCCGGCGCTGCGGCCCCTGAGCGGCCTCGACTCCGCGGTGATCGAGTTCCTCGAGCGCCAGCCTGCGGTGCAGCAGTTCCTTTCCGACCTGCAGGGCTTCCTCGGCCGCTGGCTGCCCGAAGTGGCACGCGACAACCGCAGCTACCTTACGGTCGCCGTCGGCTGCACCGGCGGGCGGCATCGCTCCGTCTATCTCGCCGAGCGCCTCGCGCAGGCGTTCCGCCCGTCGTGGCGCGTGCTGGTGCGACACCGTGGCCTCACCGCGGACGCGGAGCCGCAGTGACCGCCGCCGGCGCCGAGATTGCGCTGTTTCCGCTGCAGACGGTGCTGTTTCCAGGCGGCCTGCTGCCGCTGCGGATCTTCGAGCAGCGCTACATGGACATGGCGAAGGAGTGCCTGAAGAGCGGCGCGGCGTTCGGCGTCTGCCTGATCCGCAGCGGCGCCGAAGTCGGCGCGCCTGCCACGCCCGAGGAGGTCGGCTGCCTCGCGCGCATCGTGCAATGGGACATGCAGCAGCTGGGGTTGCTGCAGGTCACCGCGCAGGGCGAGCGCCGCTTCAGGATCGTCGAGCGGCGCATCGAGCCGGGCGGGCTGGCGCGCGCGCGGGTGAAGGTGCTCGACGACGAAAGCGACGCTGCGGTGCCGGCACGCTTCGCCGCCTGCCGCCGCCTCATCGAGCTGGTGGTGCAACAGCGCGGCGCGGACCTGTTCGCCGCGCCGCTGCGCTTCGAATCGAGCGCCTGGCTGAGCGCGCGCCTCAGCGAGATCCTGCCGGTTCCGCTCGCCGCGAAGCAGAAGCTGATGGAGCTCGACGACAGCCTGCAGCGGCTCGAGATCCTGCAGAAGTACCTCGAGCAGCACGGCCTAGCGCCCGAGCGCTAATTCTCCCAGCAGCCTGCGCACCGGCGTGGGTACTGCCGCACGCGCGGCGTCGCCTGCATCGAGCCAGATGCGCCCGGGCGACTCCGCGCGCGGCGCCAGCGCGAGCACGCTGCAACCGAGCGGCCGCGCCTGCAGCCTGAAGTGCGTAAAGCCGTGCTCGATCACGGGCAGCCGCTGCACCGCACCGATCTCGCTGCCGAGCGTGCGCCGGCAGAACGCCCGCGCCTCGGCCGTCCCCGAGCGCTCCTGCGGCAGCTCGGGAAAGCTCCACAGCCCGCCCCAGACGCCGCTCGCCGGACGCCGCTCGAGAAGCACCGAGCCCCGGTGCAGCAGCACGAGCCAGGTGGCGCGCCTGAGCGGCAAGCGCTTGCGCGGCCGCGGTGCCGGCAACCGTGCGACGCGCCCGTCGCGGCGCGCCACGCACCCGGCCGCTACAGGGCAGCGCGCGCACGCGGGGCGCGCGCGCGTGCAGACAGTGGCGCCCAAGTCCATAAGAGCTTGCGTATAGACGGCGATCGAGCGGCGCGGCAGCAGCGACTCGGCGAGCGACCACAAGCGCGCCTCGACCGCGCGCTCGCCCGGAAAGCCCTCGACCCCGAAGCAGCGTGCCAGCACCCGCTTGACGTTGCCGTCGAGGATCGCCGCGCGCTCGCCGAAGGCGAACGCGGCGACCGCCGCGGCGGTCGAACGGCCGACCCCGGGCAGCGACCGCAGCTCCGCGGCCGTGCACGGAAAGCGTCCGCCACGCTCGCGCGCCACCAATCGCGCTGCGGCGTGCAAGTTGCGCGCGCGCGCGTAGTAGCCCAGCCCGCTCCAGAGCCGCAGCACCTCGTCCAGCGGCGCGCGTGCCAGCGCCCGCACATCCGGAAAGCGGCCCAGGAACCGCTCGTAGTAGGGAATCACCGGCCCGACCTGCGTCTGCTGCAGCATCACCTCCGCCAGCCAGACGCGGTAGGGATCGCGGCTCGCCTGCCACGGCAGGCCGTGGCGGCCATGCGCGCGCTGCCAGGCGACCAATTTCCGGGCAAAATCCGGCACCCGCGGATTCTATTGCAAGGTAAGGTTCCGGATGCTCGCGTTCGTCCTTCGCCGGCTCGCCCAGGCCGTGCTGGTGATGCTGGCGGTGGGGTTCATCGCGTTCTCGCTGTTTCGCTTCGTCGGCGACCCGGTGGTGTTCATGCTCGGGCAGGACGCCACCCCCGAAGACCGCGCGCGCGTGAGCGCGCAGCTCGGCCTGGACAAGCCGTTCTACGTCCAGTACGCCAATTTCGTCGGTCGCGCGGTGCAAGGCGAGTTCGGGCTGTCGCTGCGCCAGATCCGGCCGGTCTCGACCCTGATCATGGAGCGGTTGCCGGCGACGCTCGAGTTGTCGCTCGTCGCCGCGGGCTTTGCGCTGATCGCGGGGATCGGCATGGGCGTATACACGGCGCTGCGACGGGATTCCTGGCTGTCGCAGATCCTGCTCGCGGTGTCGCTGATCGGCGTTTCGCTGCCCACTTTCCTCATCGGCATCCTGCTGATCCTCGTGTTCGCCGTGCTGCTGGGCTGGCTGCCCTCGTTCGGCCGAGGCGACACGGTGCAGATCGGCTGGTGGAGCAGTGGGCTCCTGACGCCTTCGGGCCTCAAGGCGCTGATCCTGCCGGCGATTACGCTGGGGCTGTTCCAGATGACGCTGATCCAGCGCCTGGTGCGCTCCGAGATGCTCGAGGTGCTGCGCACCGACTACATCAAGTTCGCGCGCGCGCGCGGCCTGTCGGACCGCGCGGTCCATTTCGGCCATGCGCTCAAGAACACGCTGGTGCCGGTGATCACCATCACCGGGCTGCAGCTGGGCGCCATCATCGCCTTCGCCATCATCACCGAGACCGTTTTCCAGTGGCCCGGGATGGGCCTGTTGTTCATCCAGTCGGTCACCTTTGCAGACGTGCCGGTGATGGCCGCCTACCTGTGCCTGATCGCCCTCTTCTTCGTCATCATCAACCTCGCCGTGGACCTGCTGTACTACGCCGTCGACCCGCGCCTGCGGATCGACCGCGCAATGGCCGGGCACTAGGCATCCAGGGAGCCGCATGAGCCGAACCATCGAAGCCATCCGCAAGTTCCACGGCGAGCTGCGCCGGATCCGGCGCGACATTCACGCCCATCCCGAGCTCGCCTACGAGGAGGAGCGCACCTCGCGGGTCGTGGCCGAGCAGCTCGCCTCGTGGGGCATCGAGGTGCACCGCGGCATCGCGAAGACAGGCGTGGTAGGCGTGGTCCGCGGCCGCACGAACGGCAGCGGGCGCGCGATCGGCCTGCGCGCCGACATGGATTGCCTGCCGATGCACGAGACGGGCGACCTGCCGCACAAGTCCACGCACGCCGGGCGCATGCACGCCTGCGGCCACGACGGCCACACCGCCATGCTGCTCGGAGCCGGGCGCTATCTCGCCGAGACGCGCGACTTCGACGGCACCGCCTACCTCATCTTCCAGCCTGCCGAGGAAGGCGGCGCCGGCGCGCAAAGGATGGTCGAGGAAGGCCTGTTCGAGCGCTTTCCTGCCAGCGAGGTCTACGCGGTGCACAACTGGCCCGGGCTGCCGCCCGGCCAGATCGCGGTGCGCCCCGGGCCGGTAATGGCGGCAACCGACGAGATCCAGCTCACGGTGCACGGCAAGGGCGGCCACGCGGCGATGCCGCACCTGACGCTAGATCCCGTGGTGGTCGCCTCGCAGGTGATCGCCGCCCTGCAGACCATCGCAAGCCGAAACGTCAGCCCGCTCGACGCGGTGGTCGTCTCCGTTTGCTCGATGCAGACGAGCCAGCTCGGTGCGTTCAACGTCATTCCGGATTTCGTGAAGCTCGTCGGCACCGTGCGCAGCTTCCGCCCCGAGACGCGCGACCTCGCCGAGCGCCGCGTCATGGAGATCACGCAAGGGATCGCGAGCGCGCTCGGCGCGCGCGCCGAGGTCGAGTACCGGCGCGGTTACCCGGCGACCGTCAACGGCGTGCGCGAGTCGGCGTTCGCGGCGACGGTCGGCGAGCGCCTTTTCGGCAAGGGCAACGTATTCACCGATGCCGAGCCGACGATGGGCGGCGAGGACTTCTCCTTCATGCTGCAGGCGCGCCCCGGGGCCTACATATTCCTCGGCCAGGGCGGCGGCCCGAACAACTGCTTCCTGCACAACCCGGGCTACGACTTCAACGACGATGTAATCCCGCTCGGTGCCGGCTACCTCGCCGCGCTGGTCGAGGCGGCGCTGCCGTTGAAAGGCGGTGAAGGGGTAAAGGAGTGAAGGAGTGAAAACTCGCACGATGTACGCTCGAGTCGTCGCGCCACCACCCGTTCACTCATTCACTCCTTCACTCCTTCACGTCCCATGCGTAACGCGCTCGCACGGTTCTGGCAGCACGACCTGACGTGGAGCTTCCGGCGCTCGCCGGTGACCATCGCCGCGGCGCTCATGACGCTGCTGTGCGTCGGCGCCGCGCTGCTCGCGCCGTGGCTCGCGCCGCAGGATCCCTTCAACCTGGCCGCGCTCAGCCTGACGGACGCCTTCACGCCGCCCGCCTGGACCGAGGCGGGCCGCCCTGAGTACCTGCTCGGCACCGACGACCAGGGCCGAGACGTGCTCTCCACCATCATGCACGGCGCCCGCATCTCGCTCGGGGTCGGCCTCGCATCGGTGCTGTTCGCGCTCGCGCTCGGCGTGTCGCTCGGCCTGCTCTCGGGCTACTTCGGCGGCAGGCTGGAGGCCTTCATCATGCGGGTGGCCGACATCCAGCTCTCGTTCCCGGCGATCCTGATCGCGCTGCTGGTGGACGGCGTGGCGCGCGTCGCGCTGCCGAGCGAGGCGCACGACCGCATCGCGATCCCGGTGCTGATCTTCTCCATCGGGATCTCCGGCTGGGTGCAATACGCGCGCACCGTGCGCGGCAGCACTCTGGTGGAGAAGAACAAGGAATACGTGCAGGCCGCGCGCGTCATCGGCCGGCACCCGCTCGCGATCATGGTGCGGCACGTGCTGCCCAACGTGATGGGGCCGGTGCTGGTGATCGCCACCATCCACATCGC
>CAZVHU010000012.1:0-36119 GCA_964627075.1 uncultured Enterobacteriaceae bacterium
GCGGCGTGGTGTTGGAGAACTCGAGCGTCACGTGCCCCTCCCACTCGGGCTCCAGCGGGGTGACGTTGACGATGATGCCGCAGCGCGCGTAGGTGCTCTTACCCAAGCACACCGTGAGCACGTTGCGCGGGATGCGGAAGTACTCGACGGTGCGCGCGAGCGCGAAGGAATTGGGCGGGATGATGCACACCGGGCCGCGGAAATCGACGAAGTTCTTCTCGTCGAAGGCCTTGGGGTCGACGATGGTCGAGTTGATGTTGGTGAAGATCTTGAATTCGTCCGAGCAGCGGATGTCGTAGCCGTAGCTCGAGGTGCCGTAGGACACGAGCTGCCGCCCGCCCGCTTCCTTCACCTGCCCCGGCTCGAACGGCTCGATCATGCGGTGCTCGGCGGCCATGCGCCGGATCCAGCGGTCGGACTTGACCGACATAGCTCAGGTGTTCTGCACCACGATGTTGGGGAACTTGGCGGTCATGTCGCGCTGCGATTCGGCGATGCGCACGGCGCAGCGCCGCGCGATTCGCTTGTAGATCGCCGCGACGCGCCCGTCGGGGTCCGAAACCAGGGTCGGCTTGCCCGAATCGGCCTGCTCGCGGATCGACTCGTCCAGCGGCAGCTGCCCCAGCAGCTCGGTAGCGTAGTCCTTGCACATGCGCGCGGCGCCCCCCTCGCCGAAGATGTGGCTCTCGTGGCCGCACTTGGGACAGACGTGGATCGACATGTTCTCGACCACGCCGAGGATCGGAATGCCGACCTTCTCGAACATCTTCAGGCCCTTGCGCGCGTCGATCAGCGCGATGTCCTGAGGCGTGGTGACGATCACGGCGCCCGTCACCGGCACCTTCTGCGCGAGCGTGAGCTGGATGTCGCCGGTGCCGGGCGGCAGGTCCACCACCAGGTAGTCGAGGTCGCGCCAGCGCGTGTCCCTGAGCAGCTGCTCGAGCGCCTGGGTCACCATCGGTCCGCGCCACACCATCGGCGTGTCGACGTCGACCAGGAACCCGATCGAGATCGCCTGCAGGCCGTGGCCTTCCATCGGCTCGAGCGACTTGCCGTCCTTGGTCTGCGGCGTGCCGGAGATGCCGAGCATCGTCGGCTGCGACGGCCCGTAGATGTCGGCGTCGAGGATTCCGACCGCGGCGCCCTCGGCGGCCAGCGCGAGCGCGAGGTTGACCGCGGTGGTGGACTTGCCGACGCCGCCCTTGCCCGAGGCCACGGCGATGATGTTCTTGATGCCGGGAATGAGCTTCACGCCGCGCTGCACCGCGTGCGCCACCACCCTGGAGCGCACGACGACGCTCGCGCTCGCTGCGCCAGCGGCCTTCACCGCCTCGATCACCTGCCGCCGGATCGGCTCGAACTGGCTCCTGCCCGGGTAGCCGAGCTCGAGCTCGAGCGACACCGCGTCGCCGCTCACGTTCAGCTTTCGCACGGCGCGCGCGGACACGAAATCCTTGCCGGTGTTCGGATCGACGATCTTGGCGAGCGCCGACTGGATGTCTGCTTCCGTGAGGGACATGGCGGGAAGTATCGAATGCAGGCCTGCTGCGGATAGCGCGGAGTGTACCGAAAAAGGCGGCTAGAATTCCCCTTTTTCCACCGCGTGAATCGATGCCTCGCCGCAGGCTCTTCGTCACCACCGCGCTGCCCTACGCCAACGGGTCGTTCCACATCGGCCACATCATGGAGTACATCCAGGCCGACGTCTGGGTGCGGTTCCAGCGGCTGCGCGGGCACGAGGTGCACTTCGTCTGCGCAGACGACGCGCACGGCGCGCCGATCATGCTCAAAGCCGAGGCCGAGGGCGTGACGCCCGAAGCCCTGGTGGCGCGCTATGCCGCGGAGCGGCCGCGCTACCTCGAGGGCTTCCTCATCTCGTTCGACCACTGGCACTCGACGCATTCGCCCGAGAACACGGAGCTGTCGCAGGACATCTACCGGCGCCTGAAGCGCGCCGGCCTGGTCTACACCAGGGCGATCGAGCAGCTCTACGACCCCGTGAAGGGCATGTTCCTCGCCGACCGCTACATCCAGGGCGAGTGCCCGAAATGCGGCGCGCCCGACCAGTACGGCGACGCCTGCGAGAACTGCAGCGCGGTCTACGCCGCCAGCGACCTGAAGAACCCGCGCTCGACCCTGAGCGGCGCGCGGCCGGTGCCCAGGAGCTCCGAGCACCACTTCTTCAGGCTCTCGGACGAGCGCTGCAAGGCTTTCCTTCGCGGCTGGCTCGGCGAGCCCGGGCGGCTGCAGCCGCAGGTCGCCAACAAGGCGCGCGAGTGGCTCGAGGGCGAGGGCGAGCAGGCGCTCGCCGACTGGGACATCTCGCGCGACCCGCCCTACTTCGGCATCCGCATCCCGGACCTTCCCGAGGAGAAGTACCTGTACGTGTGGCTGGACGCGCCCATCGGGTACCTGGCGAGCCTGAAGAGCTACTGCGCGAAGAAAGGGCTGGATTTCCCGGGCCTGCTTGCCGACCCGACCGAGCAGGTGCACTTCATCGGCAAGGACATCATCTACTTCCACACGCTGTTCTGGCCGGCGATGCTGCATTTTGCCGGCGCGCCCTATCGCGTGCCCGACCATGTCTACGTGCACGGCTTCATCGGCGTCTCGGGCGAGAAGATGTCCAAGTCGCGCGGCACGGGCGTGAGCCCCCTGCGCTACCTCGAGCTGGGCATGAACCCGGAGTGGCTGCGCTACTACATCGCCGCGAAGCTCAACGCCAGCGTCGAGGACCTCGACTTCAACCCGCAGGACTTCGTGGCGCGCGTCAACAGCGACCTCGTGGGCAAGTACGTCAACATCGCGAGCCGGGCCGCCTCGTTCCTCGGCCGGCAGTTCGGCGGCGCAGTGCGCGAGGTCGCCGCTCTCGCCGTGTGGCGTGAGCTGGACGCGGCGGGGGTCCAGGCGCTCGTCGCCGAGGCCTACGAGCAGCGCGAGTTCGGCAAGGCGCTGCGGCTGGCGATGGAGTTTGCAGATCGCGTCAATCGGCTGTTCGACGCGCGCAGGCCCTGGGAGCTCGCCAAGGATCCCGCGCGCCGCGGCGAGCTGCACGAGGTGTGCTCGGTATGCCTGCACGCGTTCCAGGCGCTCACGCTGTGGGTGAAGCCCGTGCTGCCCGCGCTCGCCGCGCAGGCCGAGGCGTTCCTCGGCTGCGGCGCGCTGAGCTGGGACGCGCCGCTGCCCGCCCTCAAGGCGACGCGGCCCTACACGCACCTCATGCAGCGCGCCGAGGCGAGCCAGCTCGAGGCCCTGTTCGAGATCGCGGAGGCCCGCGCGCCTTCGCCGCAGCGCCATGCCGAGCACCAGAGCCATGCCGCCGCGCCTGCGGCCGCGGCGACCATCACCATCGACGATTTCGCCAGGCTCGACCTGCGCGTGGCGAAAATCGTGAACGCCGAGCAGGTGGACGGCGCCGACAAGCTCGTCAAGCTCACGCTCGACGTCGGCGGCGGCACGCGCACCGTGTTCGCCGGCATCCGCGCGGCCTATGCGCCCGAGCAGCTCAGGGGCCGCTACACGGTGCTGGTGGCGAACCTCGCGCCGCGCAAGATGCGCTTCGGCGTGTCGGAGGGCATGGTGCTCGCCGCCTCGGGCGACGGGCCCGGCATCTTCCTCGTCGCCCCCGACGCGGGCGCCGCGCCCGGCATGCGGGTGAAATGAGATGGAGAGCGCGAGCCGCACCCTGGTCTGCAGCGTGGTGTTCCTCGACATCGCGAACTATTCGAGGAAGCCGGTCGCCGAGCAGCTGCAGCTCAAGCAGGCCTTCAACCGGGTGCTTGCGGGCGCGCTCCAAGGGGTGGCGGCGCGCGACCGGGTGGTGCTCGACACCGGCGACGGCGCCGCGATCACCTTCCTGGGCGACCCGGAGGACGCGCTGTTCGCCGCCATGTCGATGCGCGACGCGCTGCAGGGCGCGCAAGGCGGCCTCGCGGCGCGCATCGGCGTCAACCTCGGACCGGTGCGCCTGGTGCGCGACCTCAACTCGCAGGTCAACATCATCGGCGACGGCATCAACGTCGCGCAACGCGTCATGAGCTTCGCCGATCCCGGCCAGCTGCTGGTGTCGCGCTCGTTCTACGAGGTGGTGTCGTGCCTGTCGCGCGATTACGCGGCGCTCTTCACCCACGAGGGCTCGCGCACCGACAAGCACGTGCGCGAGCACGAGGTCTACTCGGTGCGCGCGGCGCTGCCGCGCCGCGCGGCCCAGCCCGCGCCGGAAGCGAGCGCCCGGCGCGGCCTGCTGGGCGCGCTGGTGGCGCCGGGGCCGCTCGGCCTCAACCGCTCGACCTATGTCGTCGCGCCGCTCGTGTTCCTGCTGCTCGTCGCCTTCGCCAACGGCGCCAAGAACCGGCGCGAGCAGCGCGAGGCTGCGGCGCGCGCCGCGGCGCTCGCGTCGCCCTCCCCGGCGCCCGTGATCCAGCGACCGGTGCCGCTGCCGCGCTTTGACAAGGCGCTGCCGCCCAAGGCGGAGCGCCAGGCGAGCGCGCCCGCGCCGAGCGCGGAGCGCCCTGCCGCCGCTTCCGCCACCGGGCAGGTGGTGGTGGGCGTGCTGCCCTGGGGCGAGGTGTTCGTCAACGGCAGGAGCCGCGGCGTGAGCCCGCCGCTGCGCGTGCTCGAGCTGCCGCCCGGCGCGCACACCATCGAGATCCGCAACGCCAGTTTCCCGCCCTACGTCGAGCGCGTCCAGGTGCGCGCGGGCGAGCAAGTGCGGGTCAAGCACCGCTTCCAATGAGCGCCACCGCGCGCGCCCTCGCCGCCCTGCTCGCGCTGGCGCTGCTCGCGGCGTGCAGCTCGGAGCCGGTGCGCGCGGTGAAGAGCGCGGTGCAGGGCGTTTTCCAGCCGCGCGGCGACAAGCAGCTCGCGGAGGGCATCCGCCAGTTCGAGGAGGCGAACTATCCCGCCGCGACCCGGAGCCTGCAGGGCGCGCTCGCCGAGGGCCTGGCGAGCGCCGACCAGGTTACGGCGCACAAGTACCTCGCCTTCATCCACTGCGTGTCCGACCGCCGGCAGCAGTGCCAGGACGAGTTCCGCAAGGCGCTCGCGCTCGACCCGGCGATGGAGCTCGGCCCCGCCGAGGCCGGCCACCCGGTGTGGGGCCCGGCCTTCCGCGCCGCGAAAGCGCGCCGCTAGGGGAATGCAAGCTCCGCAGCTCGGCCGCTACCAGATCGCCGCGGAGATCGGCCGCGGCGCCATGGGCGTGGTCTACAAGGCGCACGACCCGGTGCTGGGGCGCACGGTCGCGGTGAAGACGGTCAACATGGCGCTCGAGCGCGACGAGGCGGCGCAGTACGAGGCGCGCTTCCTGCAGGAAGCGCGCGCAGCGGGCGGCCTGAACCATCCCGGCATCGTCACCATCTACGACATCGGCAAGAGCGGCGAGGTCGCCTACATGGCGATGGAGTTCGTCGAGGGCGTGGAGCTGCGCACCATGCTCCAGGCCGGCAAGCCGCTGCCGCTCGCGCAGGCGCTGCCGGCCGCGGCGCAGGTGGCCGAGGGCCTCGCCTACGCGCACTCGCAGGGCGTCGTGCACCGCGACGTCAAGCCCGCCAACATCATGGTGACCGCCGGGGGCGGCGTGAAGATCATGGACTTCGGCATTGCGCGCATGCGCAGCTCGGAAGTCCAGACCCAGACCGGGGCGGCGCTGGGCTCGCCCAAGTACATGTCGCCCGAGCAGGTGCTCGGCAAGCGCGCCGACCACCGCTCGGACATCTTCTCGCTCGGCGTCATCCTCTACGAGATGGTCGCCGGCGCCGCGCCCTTCGGCGGCGAGAACATCAATGCGCTCATGTACCAGATCGTGCACTTCGCGCCGCCCGCGCCGAGCACGCTCAATCCGGCGGTCCCGGAGCTGCTCGACTACGTGGTGGCGAAGATGCTCGCCAAGTCGCTCGAGGAGCGCTACCAGGACGCCTCCGACGTGGCGCGCGACCTGCGCGAGTGCGAGCGCCAGGGCGCAAGCGCCCGCGCGCCCCGCGCCCCGGCAGCTGCGCTCGCCCCGGGCGCGCAGCCGGCGGCGATCGGGCCTGAGGCGCGCACGGTGGTGCTGGCGCAGACAGTGCAGCGCACGCGCCGCGCGGACGACGACGCGGAAGCGACCGTGCCCTCGCCCGCGCACGGCCTGGCGCGCGGCTTCGATTCCGCGGAGGCCACGCAGCGGCTCGCCGTCCTCACCGCCGCGCGGCCGGCAGCGGGCGCTGACGCGTCGACCACGCAATTGCTGCGCCAGTTGCAGCCGCGAGCGCGCCGCGCATGGGGCTGGCGCGATGCGCTGGTGATCGCGGCCTCGGCGCTGCTCGGGCTGCTCGCCGCGGCGGTCATCCTCAAGGGCTGACGTGGTGTCGCCCCTGCACGGCTCGCTCGCGGTCGCGATCTTCTGGCTCGTGATCGGCGCACTTGCGCTGATTCCCGCCGGCAACGCCTGGTTCGCGCGCCGGCTCGCGTTCCCGCTGGGCGCGCTCGGCGGCCTGGCGCTCGGCGCGCTCGGCGTGCAGGCCGTATGGCTGCCGACGGAGCAGCTGACGCTGCCGCTCGGGCTGCCCGACCTGCCGTTCCACCTGCGCAGCGACGCGCTGGCGGGGTTCTTCCTGCTGCTGCTCGGCGGCGTCGCGGCCGGCGTCACGTTCTACGCCTCGGGCTACTTCCGCGGCGAGGCGCCGGGGCGCCTGGCGCTGATCGCGCTGCAATACCACGTGTTCCTCGCCAGCATGGCGCTGGTGACCCTCGCCGACGACGCGTATCTCTTCATGGTGGCGTGGGAAACGATGGCGCTTTCCTCCTATTTCCTCGTCACCACCGACCACAAGCTGCCGGCGATCCGCAGCGCCGGGTTCCTGTACCTGCTGATGGCGCACCTCGGGGCGATCGCGATCCTGCTCTGCTTTGGCGTGCTGCACGGCGGCCAGGGCGACTACAGCTTCGACGCGCTGCGCGCGGCGACGCTGTCGCCCGCCTGGGCCACGGTGGCGTTCCTGCTCGCGTTCTTCGGCTTCGGCGCCAAGGCCGGCATGATCCCGCTGCACGCATGGCTGCCCGAGGCGCACCCGGCGGCGCCCTCGCCGGTGTCGGCGTTGATGAGCGGCGTGATGATCAAGACCGCGATCTACGGAATGGTGCGCGTGATCTACGACCTGATCGGGGGCGTGCGCTGGGAGTGGGGCATGGTGGTGCTGCTGGTCGGCGCCGGCACCACGCTTTTCGGCGTGCTGTACGCGCTGATGCAGCACGACCTGAAGCGCCTGCTCGCCTACCACTCGGTGGAGAACATCGGCATCATCCTGCTGGGCCTGGGCATGTCGATGGTGTTCATCGGCTTCGGCCACCCGGCGGCAGGCGTCCTCGGGCTCGTTGCGGCGCTCTACCACACGCTCAACCACGCCGTATTCAAGGGCTTGCTGTTCCTCGGCGCGGGCTCGATCCTGCACTCGACGGGGCTGCGCGACCTCAACCACATGGGCGGCCTCATCCGCCGCATGCCGAAGACCGCGTTCTATTTCCTGGTCGGCGCGCTCGCCATTTCCGCGCTGCCGCCGCTCAACGGCTTCGTCTCGGAGTGGCTCACGTTCCAGGCTGCGCTGCAGGCGCCGCTGCTCGAGAACAGCGTGGTGCGCAGCCTCTTGCCGCTGTTTGCCGCGGTGCTGGCGCTCGCCGGCGCGCTCACCGCGATGTGCTTCGTCAAGGTCTACGGCGTCGCCTTCCTCGGCCGGCCGCGCGAGCCGGCACGCACCGCGCACGCGCACGACGCCGGCAACGTGGAGCGCATCGGCATGGCCTGGCTCGCGGCGGGCTGCTTCGTGCTGGGATTGTTCCCGGCCGCGTTCCTCGTGATGCTCAACCAGGTAGGTCATTCGCTCACCGGCTTCGCGCTCTCGGCCGAGGCGCTGCAATCGAGCTGGCTCTGGCTGGTGCCGACCGCGCCGGCGGCGGCGAGCTACAGCGCGCTCGTATTCCTGCTGGTGATCGTCGGCGTGACGCTGCTCACGTTCGTGCTGGTGCGGCGCTTCTACCACGGCCGCGTGCGCTTCGCCGATCCCTGGGACTGCGGCTACCCCGAGCAGACGCCGCGCATGCAGGACACTGGCGACGCCTTCGGCCAGCCGATCCGCCACGTGTTCGGGCCGCTGTACCTGATGCAGCGCCACCTGCCGGCGGCGGACGACAGGGCGCCGCGCTATTCGGTGAAGATCGAGGACCGCCACTGGTACCTGTTGTACCTGCCGGTGGCGCGGCTCGCGGCCTACCTGTCCTCGAAGATCGGCATGCTGCAGCAGGGCCGGATCAGCATCTACCTGCTCTACAGCTTCCTCACCCTCATCGCCCTGCTGGTGTTCGTGCGATGAACGAAGCGCCGGGAATCGCGTTCCAGCTGCTGCAGTCGGTGTTCGTGGTGCTTGCCGCGCCGCTGCTGCTCGGCTGGGTCAACCAGTGCCGCGCCTGGCTGCAGAACCGCTCCGCGCCGAGGATCCTGCTGCCCTACTACACGCTGGCGAAGCTGTTCCACAAGGACGCGGTGATCGCGAGCGATGCCTCGCCGCTGTTTCGCATCACGCCCTACGTGCTGTTCGGCTGCATGTGGCTCGCCGCCGGCATCGTGCCGGTGCTGTCCACCGGCCTGCCGTTCGCGCCGGCCGCCGACCTGATCGCGCTGGTGGGCGTGTTCGCGCTGGCGCGGGTGTTCGCGGCCCTGGCCGCAATGGACATCGGCACCTCCTTCGGCGGCCTGGGCGCGCGCCGCGAGATGATGATCGGCTTCCTCGCCGAGCCCGCAATGCTGATGACGCTGTTCACCGCGGCCTTCATCAGTGGCTCGACCCAGCTCACCACCATCGTCGAGACGCTCGCGCACCGCGAGTTCGCGATCTACCCCAGCCTCGCCTTCGCCGCGGTGGCGTTCATCATGGTACTGCTCGCCGAGAACGCCCGCATCCCGATCGACAACCCGACCACGCACCTCGAGCTCACCATGGTCCACGAGGCGATGATCCTGGAGTACTCCGCGCGGCACCTGGCGCTCATCGAGTGGGCGGTGGCGATCAAGCTGTTTGCCTACACCACCATCGGCATCGCCTTCTTTCTGCCCTGGGGCATCGCACAGGGCGGCGACTGGGCGGGCTTGCCGCTCGCGCTCGCCGCGCTCGTCGCCAAGCTCGCGCTCGCGGGCGCGGGCCTGGCGCTGCTCGAGTCGCTGCTCGCCAAGATGCGCCTGCTGCTCGCGCCGGAGTTCCTCTCGGGCGCGTTCCTGCTGGCGGTGCTCGGCATGCTGACCCACTTCCTGGTGCGCGGCTGACATGGGCGAGCCGATCCTCGCGCAGATGGTGAACCTGCTCGCGGCGCTGCTGCTGCTGCTCGCCTTCGCCATGCTTTCGCAGCGACGCATCCTCACGCTCATCCACCTGTTCGCCTGGCAGGGCGTGGCGCTCGCCGCCTCGACGCTGATCGTGGCGTACACCACCGGCCAGGGGCACCTCTACTTCTCGGCCGCGCTCACGGTGCTGCTCAAGGTGATGCTGATTCCCTGGGTGCTGCACCGCCTGATCGACCAGCTGAACGTGCGCTGGGACGTGGAGACGCTGATCAACATCCCGGCTACCATGCTGGTGGGCATCGGCCTCGCGATCTTCGCCTTCGCGCTGGCGGCGCCGATCTCGCAGCTGGCGAGCACGGTGACGCGCTCGACGCTGGGCATCGCGCTGGCGAGCGTGCTGCTCTCGTTCCTCATGATGATCGTGCGCCGCAAGGCGGTGCCGCAGGTGATCGGGTTCCTGGCGATGGAGAACGGCCTGTTCTTCGCCGCCACCAGCGCCACCTACGGCATGCCGCTGGTGGTGGAGCTCGGCGTGGCGCTCGACGTGCTGGTCGGCACCTTCATCTTCGGCATCTTCTTCTTCCATATCCGGGAGCAGTTCGACAGCCTCGACATCCGGCACATGGAAAAGCTCAAGGAGGACTGAGGGTGGAGATCCTGCTCGTGCTCGGCGCGCCGCTCGTCGGCGGGCTGCTGCTGGCGCTCGCCGGCCACCGGCGCTGGGCCCCGGAGCTGAACGCGGCGATGAGCCTCGCCACGCTCGCCGCCGCCGCGCTGCTCACGGTGCGCGTCGTGCGCGACGGCCCGATGCTCGCGCTCGACGAGCAGTTCTTCGTCGATCCGTTCAACGTGTTCCTGGTGGCGCTCACCGCCTTCGTCGCCTTCACCACCGCACTCTTCTCGCGGCCGTACATGCGCATCGAAGAGCACCACGGGCGCGTCAACGCCGCGCGCCTGCGCCTGTACCACAGCGCCTACCAGCTGTTCACCTTCACCATGATGCTCTGCCTGCTCGCGAACAACGTCGGCATCCTCTGGGTGGCGATGGAGGGCGCGACGCTGTCCACGGTTCTCCTGGTGAGCCTGTACCGCACGCCGGCGAGCCTCGAGGCGGCGTGGAAGTACTTCATCCTGTGCTCGGTGGGCATCGCGCAGGCGCTGTTCGGCGTGATCCTGCTCTACTTCGCCGCCGAGAAGGTGCTCGGCGCGGGCGGCACCGCGCTGCTCTGGACGCACCTCTACGGCGTGCGCGAGCAGCTCGAGCCGACCGTGCTGTCGCTCGCGTTCGTGTTCCTGCTGGTGGGCTTCGGCACCAAGGTGGGGCTGGTGCCGCTGCACAACTGGCTGCCGGATGCGCACGCCGAAGGCCCGACGCCGATCTCGGCGGTGCTCTCCGGGCTGCTGCTCAACGTGGCGCTCTACGCCGTGGTGCGCAGCAAGGTGCTGGTGGATGGCGCGCTGGGAAGGGAATTCTCCGGCAACCTGATGATGGGTTTTGGCTTGGTGTCGGTCGTGGTGGCGGCGTTCTTTCTCTCGCGCCAGCGCGACATCAAGCGCATGTTCGCCTACTCCTCGGTCGAGCACATGGGGATCATGACCTTCGCCTTCGGCATGGGCGGGCCGGTGGCGGCGTTCGCGGGCCTGCTGCACATGACGGTGCACTCGCTCACCAAGAGCGCGATCTTCTTCACCGTCGGCCACGCGTCGCAGAAGACCGGCACGCAAAGCATGGGCGACATCCGCGGCCTGATCCGCAGCAACCCGACCATCGGCTGGGGGCTGGCGCTCGGCAGCCTGGCGATCCTCGGCATGCCGCCGTTCGGTGTCTTCACCAGCGAGTTCATGATCCTCACCGCGGCGATGCACGAGCATTCCTGGGCGACGCCGTTCCTGCTGGTGGCGCTGGGGGTGGCCTTCGCCGCGATCTTCGGCAAGGTCCAGCCGATGGTGTTCGGCGAGACCTCCGCGCGGCGCCTGCCGCACCCGCCGGCGCTCGCGCCGGTGTTCGTGCACCTGGCGCTGGTGCTGCTGCTCGGCCTGTATATCCCGCCCTACCTGGTCGAGTGGTACCGCCAGGCAGCGCGCTTGATCGGGTAGATGCGCGGCTGAAGCCATGACGCCCTCTCTTGCCGGAATCGATTTCGCGCCGGTCGCCGGCGCGGCGCCGGCCTGGCGCGCCGAGGTGGACGCGCGCCGCTGGCGCGCGGCGTGCGAAGCGGCGGCGCGCGCCGGGGGCCGGCTCGGCGCGCTGTGGGCAAGCGACGAGCGCGACCGCGGCCGCGGCTTTTCCGTCAGCGCACTGCTCGTGCTCTACGAGGGCCTTGCCTGCCTCGAGCTGCACGTGCCCGACCTCGCGCAGGCTTACCCGGACATTTCCGGCGTCTTCGCCTGCGCGGGGCGTATGCAGCGCGCGGCGTTCGACATGGTCGGCGTGCGCGCGGCGGCGGCGGACGGCGGCGTGCCCGATGCGCGAAAGTGGCTGCGCCACGGCGCCTGGCCCGCGGACGCCTTCCCGCTGCACAGGGATTTCCGCCTCGAGCGCGTGCCCCGGCTCGAGACCGACGGCTACCCGTTCGTGCGCGTCGAGGGCGAAGGCGTGCACGAGATTCCCGTGGGGCCGGTGCACGCTGGCACCATCGAGCCGGGGCATTTCCGCTTCTCGATCGTCGGCGAGAAGGTGCTTCGGCTGGAGCAGCGCCTGGGCTACAAGCACAAGGGGATCGAGAAGCGCTTCGAGGCGATGATGCTGGAGGAGGGCGCGCGACTCGCGGGGCGCGTCTCGGGCGACAGCACCGTGGCCTACGCCTGGGCCTATGCGATGGCGCTCGAAGGCATGGCCGGCGCGCGGCCGGGCGAGCGTGCCCTGTTTCTGCGCGCGCTGATGCTGGAGCGCGAGCGCGTCGCGAACCACCTCGGCGACCTGGGATACCTCGGCAACGACTGCGCGCTCGCCTTCGGCTTCGCGCAGTTCTGGCGCCTGAAGGAGGAGTGGCTGCGCGCCAACGCGCGCGCCTTCGGCCATCGCTACCTGATGGACCGGATCGTGCCCGGCGGCGTCGCCGCCGACGTCGCGCCGGCCGAGGCGCAGGCGCTGCTCGCCGAGGGCGAGCGGCTGCGCGAGGAACTGCGCACGCTGCGCCGCATCTATTACAACCACGCCGGGCTGCAGGACCGCTGCATCACCACAGGCCGCGTCCTGCCCCGCACCGCCGCGCGCCTCGGCGTCGTGGGCCTCGCCGCGCGCGCGAGCGGCCACGCCATGGACGCGCGCGCGCATCCCGGCTACGCGCCCTACGACAGGCTCGCGCCCAAGGTCGCCTCGCACCGCAACGGCGACGTCGCGGCGCGCATCGTGGTGCGCTTCGAGGAAGCGTTCGAGTCGCTGCGCCTGCAGCGGCACATCCTGCAGCACCTGCCCGCGGGCGCGCTGCGGGTGCCGCTGGCGCAACCGCCGGAGGGCGCGTTCGGCGTCGGCTGGGTCGAAGGCTGGCGCGGCGAGGTGCTGCTCGCGCTCCAGGCCGCGGCCGGCGGCCGGGTGCGCCGCTGCCATCCGCACGATCCCTCGTGGCAGAACTGGCCGGCGCTCGAGCACGCGGTGATCGGCAACATCGTTCCGGACTTTCCGCTGATCAACAAGTCGTTCAACCTGTCCTACGCGGGAGCGGACCTCTGATGCTCAAGATCCTGCGCCAGATCGCCCGCACCGGCGTCGTCAGCGAGCGCCCCCCGGGGCCCGACCTGTCGTTGCGCCAGGTTGCGGGACGGCTCAACGACGAGGTGCTGCGGCTCCTCGGCCGGGCGCTCGCCATCCGCCATGTCGACGCCGGCTCGTGCAACGGCTGCGAGCTGGAGATCCACGCGCTCAACAACCCCTACGCCAACCTCGAGGGCCTGGGGATCAAGTTCGTCGCCAGCCCGCGCCACGCCGACATGCTGCTGGTGACCGGCCCGGTGTCGCGCAACATGGAGCTCGCGCTGCGCCGCACCTACGAGGCGACGCCCGAGCCGCGCCTGGTGGTTGCGGTCGGAGACTGCGGCTGCGACGGCGGCGTTTTTGGCGAGAGCTACGCGAGCTGCGGCCGGGTCGCCAGCGTGATCCCGGTGGACGTGGCGGTGCCGGGCTGCCCGCCCACGCCAACCGCGATCATGCAGGGCATCCTCGCCGCGGTGGCCGCGGCGCGCGACTCGGGCTAGGAGCTGCCGCCGCAGCTCGCCGGCATCGCCGACTTGGGATAGCCCCGGCAGGTCCAGCTCACCTTGCCACCCTGCAACGCGGGCGTGATCGCGATCTCGATCGCGTTCTTCTCGTTCCACCCGCGCACCGGTCCGTTGGCGTCCACCAGCCATTTGAGCTGCCCGTGCTTGGGATCGTTCTTCGCCGCCACCTTGACGCCGCTGCCCGAGCCGGCCACGTTGCCGGCCTTCTCGGCTGCCGCGGCGACCTGCTTCTTCGCCTCCTCGGCGCCCGCGACGAGCGCCTGAGCGGCTTCCTTCGCCTCGCTGCCCGCCATTCCCGGCAGGATGAACGAAACCGCCACGAACCCGATCAATGCCAGAACCGCGACCACGATCAGCACTGTGCGCATGGACATCTCCCCTGTATGCCTCGGATGCGGGAAACTTTATCACGGCGCCCCGAAACCCACTTTCGGGGCTGCAGGCAAAATCCTGTCATGGCGATGACGGTTCACGTGCGGGTCAGCGGCCGGGTGCAGGGCGTCGGCTATCGCGACGGCATGCGCTCGGCGGCGCTCGCACACGGCGTCGCCGGCTGGGTGAGGAACTGCCGGGACGGCAGCGTCGAGGCCGTCCTGCAGGGCGACGCTGCGGCCGTAGAAGCGGTGCTCGGCTGGGCGCGCCGCGGCCGGCCGGCGGCCCGGGTCGCCGAGCTGCGGACCGCGCCCGCCACCGGGGAGCATGACCGCCCCTACTGCGGCTTCGACTGGCTGCCGACCGCCTGAGCTAGGGAAGCTCTGAACAAGTTGCGCGGGTGCGCGTTGCGGCCGGAACGCGGCGCCTGCTAGGCGCGAGGCCGCAGCGATATGTCGATATCGCAAGGCCGAGCAACAACGCAGGCGCCCGTGTCATCGCGCCGACAGTCGCCCGAGTTCGCGTCTTCCGGCCGCAACCCGAGGGCGGCGAGGGCTTCTCGCCTTGGAGCCCCGCGGCGGCGCCTCGCCGCCCCAGGGACGGGGAAGGGGCCCTGTCCCTTCCCGGGGGACGGGGCGAGTTTTCGCGCATGGCGTCGCCATCGGCCGCCTTGTGGGCGTCAAGCACACGGCGGCGTCCGCTGGCTCGCCCTGCACGAAAATCGCCGCCGTCGCGCACGCGGAACTTGTTCAGAGCTTCCCTAGGCCGCCCTGCGCTTCTTGAGGGCGTTCACCACCGAGAATTCCCACGGCCGCACTGCGGCGAGGATCGCGGTCGAGGCGCGGCGCCGCGCCGGCAGCGAGGCGTCCACCTCGGCGAGCTCGTTGAACTCCGCCACCAGCCGCTCGAGCTTGCGGCGCATCACCGCCGCCGACTCGGGCGAAAGCTCCTTGGCCTCGAAGCGCAGCATCTCGGCCGGGCCGTCGAAGCGCCCCTTGAGGAACTCCGTCATGACGCGCGCGCCGTAGGCGCGCTTCACCGGGCCGCGCGCCCGCCACGCGAAGTCGCGCGGCACCCGCAGGCGTGCCCGCTCCCGCGGCCCCCAGTCGATCAGCCCGGCGCGCGCCAGGCGCGCAAAGGCGAGCGTCAGCTCGCTGCGCGAGACGGCGAACTGCTGCAGGATCTCCTCGAAGCGCCAGTCGTTGAGCAGCAGCCAGAACACCGACAGCAAGCGCTCGTCGCGCGCCAGCGCGGCCTCCTGCTCGAGCGTGAGCTCCGCCGCGCCGCGCGGCTCGCCGCGGCTCATGCGCGCCACGTCGTAGAGCTCCAGATCGAGCGCGCGCAGCACCTGCTCGATGCGCGCCAGCGTGAAGCTGCCGCGCGAGAACATGCGCTTGACGCTCGCCTCGGACAGCCCGATGCGCCCGGCCAGCCCGGCGTAGGTCACACCGCGCGCACGCAGCGCCTTCTTCAGCGCCTCGACGAATCGGCTGCGCGCCGGCATGGCACCCAGAGTAGCAGATTCCGATACTCCAGCCGACGGTATTGCGGCCGCGGGCGCGGCGGCGGCAATCTGGCGCCGCATCGCGCAACGCAGGAGGCCGCCATGCATGCCACGCTCGCCGCACCCGGAATCGCCGGTTCGTTCCCAGTGCCGCCGCCGCGCGCCGTCAGGGTGCGGTCCGCCGACGAGTTGCGAGGGGCGCTGCAGCGCTCCCGGGCCGAGCCGCTGGCGCTCGACGCCTCGGGGCTCGACCGCGTGCTGCGGCTCGACGGCGGCCGCCGCATGCTGGAAGTCCAGGCCGCGGCCACCTGGGCAGCGCTGGCGGACTACGTCCGGCGGCGAGGCTCGCCGCTCGACGCCTTCGCGTCCGCCGCCGGCCTGCCGCGCACGGTGGGGGAGTCAGTGTCGCGCAACGCAGCCGGCCCCGACGGCCTGCCCGTGAGCGCGCACGTCGAGACCGTCACGCTGGTCACGCCCGACGGCGAGCTCAAGCGAGCTTCGCGCGACTTCAATCCCGAGCTGTTCCGCTTCACGCTCGGCGGCCACGGCGTTTTCGGCGTCCTCTACAGCGCGACCCTGAGCCTGGACTCGCTCGCGCGCAGCGCGGCGGCGGCGCTCGAGCCCGAGGTGCTGCGCATGCCGCAGGCGCCGGTCGCCGCGGCCGCGCGGCACGAGCTCGACTGCCTGTTGCCGCCCGCCGCGCTCGAGGCCTACCTCGGGGAAGCGCGCGCGCTCGCCGGCGAATGGCGCATCGATCTGGCGCGCATCACCGTCCGCCGGCTGAAGCCGGAAAGCGAGACCGCCCTGCCCTGGGCGACGCGCGAGTGGGCCTGCGTCACGCTGCGCTTCGCGCTCCGCGCGTCGCTCGGCGCGAGCGTGCGCGCGGCGCAAGTGAAACGCGCGCTGCTCGCCGCCGCGATCGAGCGCGGCGGCTCGTTCCCGGTCTGCGAGGCGGCGCACGCCAGCCGAGCGCAACTCGAGCGCTGCTACCCCGCGCTCGAGGCGTTCCTTGCCGAGAAGCGCCGCGCCGATCCCGGCGAGCGCCTGCAAAACCGCTGGTACCTCGAGGTCACCGCGAAGCTGCGCGGCGAGGCTTGCGTGGTGCGCTGGGGGAAATGAGTGCCTTGGCGGCCAGGCGGGCGGCCTGCGCATTTGAGGTCGCAACCAGCACCCCGGCCTGCCGCAGCGTCGCTACCTGCCGGCTGTACCCCTGTGGATCGGACTCGGTGCCGGTCACCGAGGCGATGACCGCCGGGCGGTCCTTCCCGGCCTTCGCAAGCGACCCGGCGACCAGCGCCGCCGGGTCGGCGTGGGCGCCATAGCCGATCACGACATCCAGCAGCACCGCCGCCGTCGCGCGATCGCGCAGGGCCCGGACAAGCAATTCGCTGCGAAGCGCCGGATCGATCATCGGGTGCGGACGGCCGCGCGTGTACGCGTCGTCGCCGAGATCGAGCAGCGTGTGCGCCGCGCCGGCAGCGCCCCTCGCCGCCAGAGCTCCCGGCAGCGGCGCGTTGGAGCGCACTACGAGCCCCTCGCCCTGCAGCACCAGTTGCGCCTCGGCGCACAGCGTGCCGCCGCAAAAGAGCCCTCGCAACCATCCTCGGCGCCGCGCTGGCGGCGCCACGCGCGCCGCGGCAATCCTCCGGCCCGAGGCGCTTTGCGCCGCCGCGAGCAGCGTCGGTGCGAAGCGCGCGTTGCGGGGCAGCTTCGCGCCGCGCGCGCCCAGCAGGCACAGCGTGAACGGCTTGCGGCTGCGCGCCACGCGCGCGAGCACGCGTTCGGCGACGCTCGTGGCGGGCGGCTTCGAGATCAGCACCACGTGGCGCGTGCCGGGATCGGCCTCGAGCGCGTCGATCGCGGCCAGCGTCATGAGGCCACCGACTTCCTCCTTCAGGTCACGGCCGCCGACGCCGATAGCGTGCGACACGCCGCGCCCGGCGCGCGCAAGCAGGCACGACACCTCCTGCAGCCCGGTGCCCGAAGCCGCGACGATTCCGACGTCGCCCCGCGGCACCGCGTTGGCGAACGCGAGCGGCGTGCCTGCGATCAGCGCGGTGCCGCAATCCGGTCCCATCAGCAGCAGGCCCTTCGCCACCGCGAGGCGCTTGAGCGCCACCTCCTCCTCGAGCGGCACATTGTCGGAGAACACCATCGCGTGCAGGCCACGCTCGAGGGCGCGTCGCGCCTCTGCGGCGGCGTAATCCCCCGGCACCGAGATGAGCGCAAGGTTCGCATCGGATAGCGCGGCGAGCGCCGCGCCGATGCTGGTTGCGCGCGAGAGCCCCGCAGGCAGTTGCGCGGGCCGCGCATCGAGCAGCCGCTCGGCCTCGGCAATCGCCGCCTGCGCGGCAGCTTCGCTCGCGCCGCGCACCGCGATCACGAGGTCGGAAGCCTGCGCGGCTTCGCCCCCGGCCGCGAGCATGCGCGCTTCCCCGAGCAGAGCCTTGTTGGCCGGCGTGCCGATCATCAGCGAGGCCTGCGCCACCCCGGGCAGCGCGGAAAGCGTGCGCGCGGCGCGCATCAGCGCCACCGAATCGGCGTAGTAGCCGCGCCTCACGCGGTTGATCAGTACGCTCAAGCGCGACCCTCGAGCTTCGCTGCGAGCGCCTCGAGGGCGCGCTCGAAGCAGGCGAGCGGCGCCCGCGAGATGCCGGCGCCGACCTGGCCCACCCCGGGCTTGCGGTGCGCGATGCCCGTGTTGATCGCGGGCTGGATGCCGCTTTCCACCACGCGCCGCGCGTCGATCCCCGCGGGTACGCCTGCAAAATCGAGCGCCGGGATGCTCCAGCGCACGTTGCGCGCGAGCGCGATCTCGGCCATCGCGCTCGTGTAGCCCGCGGCGTCGCGCGCCGAGCCCGCGCCGACGAAACCCGCCACCGCCGGCGCCGCGGCCATGGCGAACGCGCCCAGGCCGACCGTCTCCATGATCGCCGAGTCGCCCATGTCGGGGCTGGCGTCGCGCTCCGTGTAGCCGGAGAAGTAAAGGCCCTGCGGCATCTCGACCGGCGCGGTAAACCACGCGTCGCCCGTGCCGGCGAGGCGCACGCCGAAATCGGTGCCGTTGCGGCACATCGCGGCCACGACGCTGGACGCCTCGATGCCGCGTACCGGGTCCATGACGCTCTTGCCCATGGCCATGCCGATGTTGAGGAAGAACTGCTCGTTGCCGGCGATGAACGCGAGCATCCTCTCGAGCGCGTCGCCGGGAGCGGCCTGCGCAAGGTGCGGCGCGACCGCGCGCAGCACGAGTGCCGAGCAGGCGACGTTCCTCTGGTGCATCTCGTCGCCCATCGCGAGGCCGCGAGCGACGAGCGGCGCGAGCTCCAGCCCCCCCATGCGGCGCAGCGCGGCACCGAGCGCCGGCCCGAACTCGTCGCGCAGCCACCCGATGCGGGCGAGCACCTCGGCGTCGTTGGCGCCGAAGCGCATCACCTTGCCCAGGCCCTCGTTGATCATGCAGCAGGCGCAGTTGCCGAAGGCGCGGTTCTCGACCACCAGCACCGGCATCGAGCGCGTCGTGATGCCGGTCATGGGTCCGACGGCGCCGAAGTGGTGGTTGGGATGGAACTCGACCCCGCCGGATGCAGCGAGCGCGGCCGCGGACTCGAGGTCCTTCGCCCAGCCCTCGAACACGATCGCGCCGGCGACCGCACCCCGCATCGGCCCGCACATGCGCCGCCACTCGAGCGGCGGCCCGGCGTGCGCGAGCACGCGCTCGCCGAGCCCGGGCATGGCCTGCGCGGCAGGCACCACGTCCACGAGCGCCGGCTCGGCAGCGAGCATGCGGCGCAGAACCTCCTCGTTTCCGCGCGCGATGCGCGCCTCGTGCGCCGCGAGACGCGCGAGCAGCGCCGCGCCCTCGGGCCTGCCGCCGGCCGGCGGGCGCCAGTCCACCTGCGCCACCGCCACGCCCTGCGCGGCGAGCTGCTCGGCGAAGCCGGCGAGGCCGATGTTGATCACGCGCGGCGCGCCGCGCAGCAGGGAATCGAATGCCATCGGCTGACCCGGCCCGGCCGGGCGGCTAGCTCGCCGCCGCGCCGTTGCCGTTGTAGACCACCTGCACGCGCTCGGGCGCGAGCCACGCCGAGAGCTCGCCGATCAGGCGCTCGTCGGGCCGCACGCGCCAGCTCTCGCCCAGCGCCAGGTCGCAGCTCGCCTCGCCGTTCTCGTAGTGCACCAGCACCGGGCAGGCGCCGGCGGCGCGGTAGGGCGCGAGCGCCTGCATCAGGCGCTGCGCGTCGGCCTGGCCGTTGAGGTCGATGCGCAGGCGCGAGGCGTAGCGCCCGCGCAGGCTCGCGAGGTCGTGCAGGTCGTCGGCGGCCAGGCGCAGGCCGCCGCTGAAATCGTCGCGCTGCACCTTGCCCTGCACCACGAGCAGCTCGTCGTCCTTGATCCGGTCGCGCTGCTTTTCGAGCAGCTCGCTGAACACCGTGAGCTCGACCTGCGCGGTGCCGTCGTCGAGCACCACCACCATCATGCGGCCGCGGCGCGTCATCTGTATCCGCGCCGAGGCGACGATTCCCGCCACCCACGCGCGCTCGCCCGCGCTCGCGAGCTTCGCAAGCGGCGTGCGCGGGAAGCCCGCGAGCTCGCGCTCGTAGACCGAGAACAGGTGCCCGGAGAGCGCGAAGCCGAGCGCCACCTTCTCTTCCATCAGCAGCTGGCGCTTGTCCCAGGGCCGGGCCTCCACCAGCGGCAGCGCCTGCGCGCGCCCGCCCTCCGTCTCGCCGAACAGGCTCGTCTGGGCGGCGGCGCGCTCGGCCTGCTCGGCGGCCTCGATCGCCCGCCCTACGGTCGCGAGCAGGCTCGCGCGGTTGCTCTCAATGCCGTCGAATGCTCCGGCGCGCACCAGCGCCTCGATGCAGCGCCGGTTCGCCAGGCGCTTGTCGACGCGGCGGCAGAAGTCGTACAGGTCCGCGAAAGCGCCGTCCTTTCGCGCCGAGAGCACCGATTCGATCGCGCCTTCGCCCGTGCCGCGCACCGCGCCCAGGCCGTAGCGCACGGTGCGCGCGTCCACCGGCTCGAAGCGGTAGCCCGAGGCGTTGATGTCGGGCGGCAGGATCCGGACGCCGTTCGCCAGCGCGTCGTCGCGGAACTGGCGCACCTTGTCGGTGTCGTCCATCACCGCCGACAGGTTGGCGGCGACGAAGGCGGCCGCGTGATGCGCCTTCATGTAGGCGGTCTGGTAGGCGAGCAGCGCGTAGGCGGCGGCGTGCGACTTGTTGAAGCCGTAGCCCGCGAACTTCTCCATCAGGTCGAACAGCTGCTGTGCGCGGCCGCGCGCGAGGCCGTTCCTCTCGGCGCCGGTGACGAAGATGTCGCGCTGCTTGGCCATCTCCTCGGGCAGCTTCTTGCCCATGGCGCGGCGCAGCAGGTCCGCGGCCCCGAGCGTGTAGCCGCCGATCACCTGCGCGATCTGCATCACCTGCTCCTGGTAGACCATGATCCCGTAGGTGGGCGCGAGGATCGGCTCGAGGCGCTTGTCGAGAAACTCGACGCGCTGCTCGCCGCGCTTCCTCGCGATGTAGTCCGGGATCAGCTCCATCGGGCCCGGGCGGAACAGCGCCACCAGCGCGATCACGTCCTCGAAGCGGTCCGGGCGCGCGCGCCGGATGAGGTCGCGCATGCCGCGCGATTCCAGCTGGAACACCATGGTGGTGTTGCCCGCCGAGAGCAGCTGGTAGGTCGCCGCGTCGTCGAGCGGCACGCGCTCGAGCGCGAACTCGCGCTCGCCGAGCGCGCGCACGTTGCGCTCCGCCCGGTCGAGGATGGTGAGCGTGGTGAGGCCGAGGAAATCGAACTTCAGCAGGCCCACCGCCTCGACGTCGTCCTTGTCGAGCTGCGAGATGACGTGGCTCGCGCCCTCCTCGGCAGCGTAGAGCGGGCAGAACTCGGTCAGCCTGCCGGGCGCGATGAGCACGCCGCCCGCGTGCATGCCGACGTTGCGCGTCAGGCCCTCGAGCTTCTCCGCGAGCGCGAGCAGCTCGCGCACCTCGTCCTCCTTCTTCTCGCGCTCGGCGAGCAGCGGCTCCATCTCGCGCGCCTCCGCCAGCGTGATGGTGCGCCCGGGCTGGTACGGGATCAGCTTCGCCAGCTGGTCGCAGAAGGCGTAGCTCAGGTCGAGCACGCGGCCGGTGTCGCGCACCACCGCGCGCGCCGCCATGGTGCCGAAGGTGGCGATCTGCGACACCGACTCCCCGCCGTACTTGCGGCGCACGTAGTCGATCACCCGGTCGCGGCCGTCCTGGCAGAAATCGATGTCGAAGTCCGGCATCGACACGCGCTCCGGGTTGAGGAAGCGCTCGAACAGCAGGTCGTACCTGAGCGGGTCGAGGTCGGTGATGCCGAGCGCGTAGGCCACCAGCGACCCCGCCCCCGAGCCGCGCCCCGGGCCCACCGGCACGCCGTTCGCGCGCGCCCAGTTGATGAAGTCGGCAACGATCAGGAAGTAGCCGGCGTAGCCCATGTGCACGATGACGCCCGCCTCGAACTCCAGCCGCGCACGGTAGCGCGGCGCCTCGCGCTCGCGCTGCGCCGGCTCCGGATAGAGCCGCTCCAGCCGCGCGGCGAGGCCCGTCGCCGCCTGCTGGCGCAGGTAATCGTCGAGCGACACGCCCTCGGGCGTCGGGAACGCGGGCAGCCGGATCTTGCCCAGCTCGATCTCGAAGCTCGCGCGGCGCGCGATCTCGACCGAGTTCTCGAGCGCCTGCGGCAGGTCGGCGAACAGCTGCGCCATCTCCTGCTGCGACTTGAAGTACTGCTCGGAAGTGAAGCGCCGCGCGCGCCGGGGGTCGCCGAGCATGTTGCCCTCGGCAATGCAGACGCGCGCCTCGTGCGCCTGGAAGTCCTCGGGCGCGAGGAACTGCACCGGGTGCGTCGCCACCACCGGCAGCCCGAGCTTCACCGCGACGGCGAGCGTGCCGGCGACGATGGTCTCGCCCTGCGGCGCGCCGGCGCGCTGCAGCTCGAGGTAGTAGCGCCCGGGGAAGAGGTCCGCCCACTGCGCGGCGGCGCGCTCGGCTGCCGCGGCGTTGCCCACCGCAAGCGCCATTCCCGGCTCGCCGGCGGCGAAACCCGAAAGCGCGATCAGGCCCTCGGTGCCGAGCTCCTTCAGCCAGGCCTTGTCGAGCTCGCCCCGGCCGCGGTGCTGGTTCCTGAGCCAGGCGCGCGACAGCAGCTCGCACAGCGTGAGGTAGCCGGCGCGCGAGGCGCACAGCAGCAGCACGCGCCAGGGCTTGTCGCGGTCGGCGTCGTTCCGCACCCAGCAGTCGGCGCCGATCAGCGGCTTGACGCCGGCCTCGCGCGCCGCGCGGTAGAACTTCACCATGCCGAACAGGTTCGCGCTGTCGGTGAGCGCGAGCGCGGGCATGCCGTCCTCGGCCGCGCGCCGCACCGCGTCCTCGGCGCGCACGATGCCGTCGTTCACCGAGTACTCGCTGTGCAGCCTCAGGTGAACGTAGCGCGGAGCAGGCATGGGGACGGCGAAAAGTTTACCATCGGCGCATGTCCGCGAATCCGCCGCAGCCGGCGCGCGGCGGCGTGGCGCTCGCCGCGCTGTTCGCCGGCGCGACCTGCATCGCGCTCTCGCCCATCTGGGTGCGGGTCGCCGACGTCGGGCCGACCGCGAGCGCGTTCTGGCGCGTGGCGCTTGCGGTGCCGCTCCTCTGGGCGCTGATTCCTCTCGCGCCGCGCGGCGAGCCAGCCGCCGCGCGCAGCCAATGGAAGCTGCTCGCGCTCGCGGGCGTAGCATTCGCCGGCGACCTCGCGTTCTGGCACTGGTCGATCAAGTTCACCTCGGTGGCCAACTCGACGCTGCTCGCCAACCTCGCGTCGATCTTCGTCACGCTCGCGGCATGGCTCGTCTGGCGCCAGCGGCCGAGCGCGCTGTTCCTGGTGGGCCTGGCGAGCGCGCTGGCGGGGGTCGCGATGCTGGTTCGCAGCAGCCTCGATTTCTCGCCCACCGCGCTGCTCGGCGACGCGCTCGGCGTGGTGACTGCCATGTTCTACGCCTGGTACCTGATGACGGTGAAGGGGACCCGCGACCGCGGCGCCTCGACCCTGCGCCTGATGGCGGTCACCACGACGGTGACCTCCGTCATCCTGCTGCCCGTGGCGCTTGCCTCGGGCGAGGCGCTGCTGCCGCAAACACCGATGGGCTGGCTGAAGCTTCTCGGCCTTGCGTGGATTTCGCATTCCGCGGGGCAGGGACTGATCGCCTACGCGCTCGCGCACCTGCCGGCGGCGTTCTCCTCGGTAGGCCTGCTCTTCCAGCCGGTGATGGCCGCGGCGTTCGCCTGGCTGCTCCTTGGCGAGCCGCTGGTCGCGCTGCAGGTGGCCGGGGGCGTGGTGGTGTTGATCGGCATCTACCTTGCCCGCCGCGGCTCGGACTAGGGAAGCCCTGAAAAAGCGTTCTGCCGCCGTTAGGTGATCACCGCCTGCGGCTCGCCGGCAGGCCCCGCCTCGATCGAGCCGATCTCGTAGACCGTCTCGCCCTCGGCGCGCAGCAGCGCCGCCGCGCGCTGCGCTTCGCCGCGCTCGAGCGCGATCACCATGCCGATGCCGCAGTTGAACACGCGGTGCATCTCGTCCTCGGCGACGCCGCCCTTTTCCTGCAGCCAGTCGAACAGCGCGGGCCGCCGCCAGCTCGCCTTCGAGATCGCAGCGCGCGCGCCCTCGGGCAGCATGCGCGGCACGTTGCCCGTCAGGCCGCCACCGGTGATGTGCGCGAGGCCCTTCACCGGCACTTCGGCCAGGAGCTTGAGCACGCTCTTCGCGTAGATGCGCGTCGGCGCCATGAGCGCGTCGCCGAGAGCAGCGCCACCGACGCGGAGTGTAAAGTCTGACTTTACACTCGGGCCCGCCACGATCCGCCGGATGAGCGAGTAGCCGTTGGAGTGCGCGCCGCTCGAGGCCAGGCCGAGCAGCGCATCGCCCGGCCGGATCGCGCGCCCGTCCACGATGCGGCTGCGCTCGACCACGCCGACGCAGAACCCCGCGAGGTCGTACTCGCCCTCGGGGTACATGCCGGGCATCTCGGCGGTCTCGCCGCCGATCAGCGCGCAGCCGGCGAGCTCGCAGCCGCGCGCGATGCCGCGGATCACCTCGGCCGCGACCGGCTGCTCGAGCTTGCCGCAGGCGAAGTAGTCGAGGAAGAACAGCGGCTCGGCGCCCTGCACCAGCACGTCGTTGGCGCTCATCGCCACCAGGTCGATGCCGACCGTGTCATGGCGCTTGAGCGCGAAGGCGAGCTTCAACTTGGTGCCGACGCCGTCGGTGCCGGAGACCAGGACCGGGTCGCGGTACTTCTTCGGGATCTCGCACAGCGCGCCGAAGCCGCCGATGCCGGCGAGCACCTCGGGGCGCATCGTGCGCCGCGCGAACGGCTTGATCGCTTCGACCAGCGCGTCGCCGGCGTCGATGTCCACGCCCGCGTCGCGGTAGGAGAGGCCGTCTGGCATGGAAGGTGGCGCTTGCGCGCCGCACGATAGAATTGCGCTTTTCCGCAGCGATTCTAACCGATCAGGCATGCGCCAGCTTGCGCTCGGCATCTCGCCGCCGTGCCGACCGACGCTCGAGAACTTCATCGCGGGCGCCAACGGCGAGCTGCTCGCGCGCCTGCGCGCGCTCGCCGACGGCTCGCTCGCCGAGGCGATCGTCTACCTCTGGGGCGAGCCCGGCTCGGGGCGCAGCCACTTGCTCGCGGCGACCGCCGCGGCGGCGACCCGCCCGGGCGGCGTCGTCGCGGCCGACGACGTCGAAAAGCTCGACGAGGCGGCGCAGATCGCGCTGTTCAACGCCATCAACTCGGCGCGCGAGGCGCGCGGCGCGGTGCTCGCGGCGGGCAACGCGCCGCCGGCGCAGCTGCCGCTGCGCGAGGACCTGAAGAGCCGTCTCGCCTGGGGCCTCGTCTACCAGGTGAAGCCGCTCACCGACGCCGAGCGCGCGCTCTACCTGCGCGCCGAGGCCGAGCGCCGCGGCATGAAGCTCGCCGACGAGGTGATCTGGTACCTGCTCGAGCACGTGGAGCGCGACCTGCCCACGCTCGGCGGCATCCTCGAGCATCTGGACCGCACCTCGATCGAGCTGCGGCGCCAGGTGACGCTGCCGCTGGTGCGCGAGGCGCTGAGGTCGCTCGAGCCATGAAAGCGGCGATCAAGCTCTGCCTCTTCGACCTCGACAACACGCTGCTTTCCGGCGACTCCGACTACGAGTGGGGCCAGTTCCTGGTGGACCGCGGCGTGCTCGGGCGCGACGAATACGAGGCGCAGAACGCCAGTTTCTTCGAGCAGTACAAGGCCGGAACGCTCGACATCCACGAGTTCCTCGGCTTCGCGCTGCGGCCGCTCGCCGCGCACACCGCCGAGGAGCTGGAGCGCTGGCACGCGGAGTTCATGCGCAGCCGCGTCGCGCCGATGATCGGTGCCCCCGCACGCGCGCTGGTCAAGCGCCACCTCGACGCCGGCGACCTGTGCGCGGTGGTCACCGCGACCAACAGCTTCGTCACTGCGCCGATCGCGCGCGAGTTCGGGGTGCCGCACCTGGTTGCGACCGAGCCCGAGCGCGCGAACGGCCGCTTCACCGGGCGCGTGGCCGGGACCCCCTGCTTCCGCAACGGCAAGGTCGAGCGCGTAGAGGCCTGGCTCGCCTCGCTCGGCCGGCGCCTCGAGGGCTTTGCCGAGAGCAGCTTCTACAGCGACTCGCACAACGACCTGCCGCTGCTGGAGCGCGTCACGCGGCCCGTGGCGGTGGACCCGGACCCGACGCTCGCCGCCGAGGCCGGGCTCCGCGGCTGGCAGGTCATATCCCTGAGATAATCCCGCGCCCCATGATCAAGCGCTTCATCCGCCGCGTGCTCGGCCTCGGTCCTGCCGAGCCGCTGCGCGTGCCGCGCGACAAGCATGGCCTTCGCCGCACCTCGCTCAGCCCCGGCGCGCTGAAGGTCTGCGAGGTGCTCGCCGGCCGCGGCTTCTCGGCCTACGTGGTGGGCGGCGCGGTGCGCGACCTGCTGCTCGGCTTCCAGCCCAAGGACTTCGACGTCGTCACCGACGCGCGCCCCGAGCAGGTGAAGCCGCTGTTTCGCCGTGCGCTGGTCATCGGGCGGCGGTTTCGCCTGGTGCACGTGATGATCGGCGGCGAGACGGTCGAGACCTCGACCTTCCGCTCCGCCGACCCCGACACCGCGGAGAAGGACGAGCACGGGCGCGTGCTGCGCGACAACGTCTTCGGCACGCAGGAAAGCGACGCGCGGCGGCGCGATTTCACCGTCAACGCGCTGTTCTACGACCCGGCGACCGAGGAAGTCATCGACTTCCACGGCGGCCTTGCCGACCTGCGCAAGCACGTGCTGCGCATGATCGGAGACCCCGAGACCCGCTATCGCGAGGACCCGGTGCGGATGCTGCGCGCGGTGAGGCTCGCCGCCAAGCTCGGCCTGACGATCGACCCCGCCACCCGAGCGCCGATCAGGCGGCTTGCGCCGTTCCTTGAGCGCGTGCCGCCGCCGCGCCTGTTCGAGGAGATGCTGAAGCTGCTCTTTTCCGGCCATTCGAGCGCCTGCGTGCGGCAGCTGCGGGACGAGGGCCTGCACAAGGGCCTGCTGCCGCTCCTGGACGTGATCCTGGAGCAGCCGCTCGGCGAGCGCTTCGTGACGCTCGCGCTCGCGCAGACCGACGAGCGCGTGCGCGCCGGGCGGCCGGTGTCGCCGGCGTTCCTGTTCGCCGCGCTGCTCTGGCACGAGGTGCTCGCCGCGTGGCGCGCGAGAGAGAAGCGCGGCGAGCGCTCGATCCCCGCGCTCGAGGCGGCGATGGACGAGGTGCTCGACCTGCAATGCGGGAAGCTCGCCATCACGCGCAGGCTCACCGCCACGATGCGCGAGATCTGGCAGATGCAGCCGCGCTTCGAGCAGCGCTCGGGCAGCCGCCCGTTCAGGCTGATGGAGACGCCGCGCTTCCGCATGGGCTACGATTTCCTCGCGCTGCGCGCGGCGAGCGGCGAGGTGTCGGCCGAGCTCGAAGCCTGGTGGCGCGCGTTCCAGACCGCCGACGAGGACACGCGCCGCGCGATGCTGCTGCCCGACACCGGGCCCAAGAAGCGCCGCCGCCGGCGCCGCAAGAAGCGCCCCGCCGCGGCCGAGGCCATCGCCGCCGTGACGGAATGAGGGTGTACGTAGGGCTCGGCTCCAACCTGGGCGATCCGCGCCGCGAGCTGCTGGCGGCTTTCGAGGAGCTGGCGCAGCTGCCGCGCACAAAGCTCGTGGCACGCTCGAGCCTTTACCGCACTGCGCCGCTCGGCAACGAGGCGCAGCCCGATTTCCTCAATGCCGTGGCGCAGCTCGAAACCGACCTCGGGCCCGAGGCGCTGCTCGACGCGCTGCACGAGATCGAGCGCAAGCACGGTCGCGAGCGCCGTTTCCGCGACGCGCCGCGCACGCTCGACCTCGACTTGCTGCTCTACGGCGAGGCCCGGATCGCCGGCGAGCGCCTCACGGTGCCGCACCCGCGCATGCACGCGCGCGCCTTCGTGCTCGCGCCGCTCGCCGAGCTCGACCCGCAGGCGGACGTTCCCGGCAAGGGCAGCGCCGCGGCGCTGCTCGCCGCCTGCGCGGGGCAACGGGTGGAGCGCGCTTGATCCGCGGCTTGCGCTTCATCGCGGTCGAGGGCCCGATCGGCGCGGGCAAGACGAGCCTCGCGCGGCGCCTGGCCGAGCGGCTGGGGGCCGAGCAGCTGCTCGAGCAGCCGGCCGAGAATCCGTTCCTCGAGCGCTTCTACCGGGACATGGCGCGCTTTGCGCTGCCGACGCAGCTCTTCTTCCTCTTCCAGCGCGCGCGCCAGATCGAGCCGCTCGCGCAAGGGGACATGTTCGCGCGCCCCACGGTGGCGGACTTCCTCATCGACAAGGACCCGCTGTTCGCGCGCCTGACGCTCTCGGCCGACGAGCTGGCGCTGTACCAGAAGATCTACGACTCGGTGCGCCCGCAGGCGCCGGCGCCCGACCTGGTGGTCTACCTGCAGGCGAGCCCGGCCACGCTCGTCGAGCGCGTCAAGCGCCGCGGCGCCGCCTACGAGCGCGGCATCAGCGACGAGTACCTCGCGCTGCTCGCCGAGAGCTACGCGCGCTTCTTCTACCACTACGACGCTGCGCCGGTGCTGATCGTCAACTCGGAGAACCTGAATTTCGCCGCGCGCGACGCCGACCTCGAGCTGCTGCTCGAGCGCATGCGCGGCATGCGCAGCCGGCGCGAATTCTTCAGCCGCGGCTGACGGCCGCAACGCCGTCATCCCCGCGCAGCGCCTGCCCCCTGCGAGATCGGGGCGGGGACCCGCTAGCTCGGATAGGGATCGAAGGTGATGGCTTCCACCGAGCAACCCATCGCGGCGGCCATCTTGTCCATGGCATCGTCGGTGAGCTGAACCGGCTGGAAATCGGCGTCGCCGCCCTTGGAGGAGATGAACGCCTTGGCGGCGCCCTCGGTATTCCAGGTCACCACCGGGTCCGGGCTCACGCCCGCCACCTGGCGGCAGATCGGGAAGCCGTCCGACTTGTAGACGATGGCGTACATGCGGTGCCCTCCAGCTCCTGCGCGTTCGTCGACCCGAAAACTCTAACCGATGTGGCACGAATGATCCACCGCGCTGCGTCAAACAACTTCAGACATCAGTAACCCGCCACGCAGCCGTCGCCGCGGGGGTCGGCGGCGCCCTCGAGCGCGCCTTCCGCATGCCGCACCAGCGCCCCGGCGTGCCCCATGGTCTCGTCGAACTCGCCCAGCACCTCGAGCTCGTGGCCGCGGCGGCGCAGCTCGTCGAGCAGCGCCGCGGGAAAGCGCGCCTCGAGCTTGAGCGTCTCCGACATCGAGCCCCAGGTGCGCCCGAGAAGCCACCGCGGCGCCGACACCGCGCGTGCAAGCGACTGTCCGAAACCGGCGTAGCGCGTGAACACCGCGGCCTGCGTCTGCGGCTGGCCGTCGCCGCCCATGGTGCCGTAGACCATGGTGCGGCCGTCATCGAGCCGCGCAAGCGCCGGGTTGAGCGTATGGAACGGCTTCTTGCCGGGCGCGAGCACGTTGATGCTCGACGCATCGAGCGAGAAGCTGCAGCCGCGGTTCTGCCAGTTGACGTGCGTGCCGGGCAGCACGATCCCCGAGCCGAACTCGTGGTAGATGCTCTGGATGAAGCTCGCCGCGCGCCCGGCGGCGTCGATCACCCCCATCCAGATGGTGCCGCCGGGCCTGGACTCGCCGCCCCAGGGCCGCGCGCGTCGCATGTCCACCTGCGCGGCGAGCGCATCGAGCCGCGCGGGATCCAACAGCGACTGCGGCTCCACCTTCATGTGCGCCGGGTCGGTGATGTAAGGATCGCGCAGGCCGAGGAACGCCGCCTTGGTCGCCTCGACCACGGCGTGCACGTAATCGGCGCTCTCGGGCGCGAGCCGCGCCGCCCCGATGCGGTCGAGGATGCCCAGGATCGCGAGCGACACGGCGCCTTGCGTGGGCGGCGTCATGTTGTACAGGCGCCCGGCCGAATGCGCGAGCTCGAGCGGCTTCACTTCGCGCGCCGCATAGCCCTCGAGGTCGGCGAGCGCGAGCGGGCTGCCGAGCGCGGCGAGGTCCTTCGCCATCGAGCGCGCGAGATCGCCGCGGTAGAAATCGGCGAGGCCCGCCTCCGCGAGCCGTCGCAGCGTTGCCGCAAGCGTCGTCTGCACGAACATCGCGCCGCGCGCGGGCGCATCGCCCCCTGGCATGAAGCGCGCCGCGAAGCCCGGCACCCCGGCGAGCTCGGCGCGCTTGGCGCGCGTGTTCGTCTCCTGGCTGGCGGTCGCCGGAACGCCCGCCTCGGCGTAGGCGATCGCGTCCTCCAGCAGGCGCGCAAGCGGCAGCTTCCCGCCCCAGCGCGCGCGGCTCAACGCGAGCGCCAGTTCCCAGCCGCCGACGGTGCCCGCGACCGTGTTCGCGGCGAGCGCCCCGCGCTGCGGGATCTTTTCGAGCCTGCGCGCGCGGTAGAAATCGGGGCTCGCGCCGCGCGCGGCCGCGCCGCAGGCGTCGATCGCGAAGGGCTCGGCGCCGGGCGCGGCGAGCAGCCAGAAGGCGTCGCCGCCGACGCCGTTCATGTGCGGGTAGACCACCGCGATGGTGGCCGCGGCCGCGACCATCGCCTCGATGGCGTTGCCGCCCTCGCGCAGCACCGCGAGCGCCGATTGCGCGGCAAGCGAGTGGGAGGCGACCGCGATGCCGCGGCGGGCGTAGCTGGTGTTGATCATGTCATCACGTGCCGCCAGCGGATCGATGCAGCGGAGCATTCAAGCCGCTTTCAGGACTTCAACCTCCCGGTCGAGCTTGCCAGCAATGGCATCCTTCGCGATTTCCAGGTCGTAGTGCGATTGCAGGTTCATCCAGAACTGCGCTTCCATGCCGAAGAACTTGCCGAGGCGCAGCGCCGTGTCGGCGGTGATGGACCGCTTTCCCAGAACGATCTCGTTGATGCGGCGGGGCGGGACGCCGATACCCTTGGCGAGCCGGTACTGGCTGATCTCCAGCCCTTTGAGGAAGTCCTCGGCGAGCACCACGCCTGGATGCACTGGATCGAATTTTCGCTTGGCCATGGGCGGCTGCCTTCAACTCGTTCTTAGGCTAGCTCTGACGTGACCCGCAGGCGTACCCGGGTCTTCTTCTGCAGCGCCTTGACGATGCCGAAGAAATTCTCCGCGCTCGGATTGCCGTGGGGTGCGAGCATGCGGTGCAGGCTCTTGCTCGGCTTCTTCACTTCGGCCGCGAGGCCTTCGAAGCCGACCGTGGCGTTTACCAGATCGCGCAGGACCGCCTTGCCTGTGCGTGTGTCGCCGGCAAGGTAGGCGGTGAGCGCTTCGGTGAATAGCGCCTGGCGAAATTTGGGATCGCGCTGGGCGCGTGCTGCGACAGTCAGCTTGAAATCGCGGGTCAGTGCCATGTGTTTCTCCTTGCTATCGCGCCGGTTTGCGGCGCTTGTAGTCTGTCCAGGCTTCGGCTGCGGCGCTGATCGCGGCTGACTGGCGTCTCTTGGTGCTTCCGCCTAGCAGTATCACGTAGGTCGCGCCGTCCTTGCCGAAATAAATCCGGTAACCGGGGCCGAAGTCGATTCGGTACTCGAATACTCCTGCGCCCACACCCTTCACATTCGAGAAATTGCCGTGTCCGAGACGGTACAGCGCCGTTGTCACCTTGGCAGCCGCCGTGGCGTCGAGCTCCTCGAACCAGCGGCGATACGGCGAGCGGCCGGAGGAGTCGAGATATTCGGCAACGCGGATCTCGGACACGGGATATGGTAACGTATTCGTTACTATCAGGCAAGCCGCCGCGGGCATGTCCTTGTCCAGAAACGTTCAGGACACGCCAGAGCACGCCGAGCGGGTGAGCTTCGGCGCTACGTCACAAATAGGGCACAACGACGTAGCCGAGAAGGCCGAAGCAGTAGCCTGAGTACTTGGTGCCGGAAGAGAGACTCGAACTCTCATGCCCTCGCGGGCGGCGGATTTTGAGTCCGCTGCGTCTGCCGATTCCGCCATTCCGGCCTGCGGCGCGATGCGCGGCGCTTGCGCCCGCTCCGTCGTGCCGAGTCGACCCGGCCGCCGTCCGGCCCGGATCGAGGCGGATTCTATAATGCGCCGCAATGAGGGTCGCGGACTTCGACTATGCGCTGCCCGACGAGCTCATCGCCCAGACTCCCGCCGCCGAGCGCACGGCGAGCCGGCTGGTGCGGCTGGACGGCGCGAGCGGCGCGCTCGAGGACTGCGCCTTCGCCGACCTGCCGCGCTACGTCGGTTCGCGCGACATCGTCGTCCTGAACGACACGCGCGTGATCAAGGCGCGGCTTTACGGCCGCAAGTCCACCGGCGGCAGGGTCGAGATCTTCGTCGAGCGCATCGTCGCCGATCACGAGGCGCTCGCGCTCGCGCATTCGGGCCATCCGCTCAAGGCCGGGCACCGCCTGGCCGTGGGAGACGGCGTGCAGATGGAAGTCCTCGGCCGCGAGGCCGACCTGGTGCGCGTGCGCTTCGCGGAACCCGTCGCGCGAGTGCTGGAGCGCTGCGGCAACGTGCCGCTGCCGCCCTACATCACCCACCCGCCCGGGCCGCAGGACGCCGAGCGCTACCAGACGGTGTACGCGCGCGAGCCCGGGGCGGTCGCCGCGCCCACCGCGGGGCTGCATTTCGACACGGCGATGCTCGCGCGTCTGGAAGCGCAGGGCACGAAGCTCGCGCGCGTCACGCTGCACGTCGGCGCCGGCACCTTCCAGCCGGTGCGCGGCGAGGAACTGGAGAGCCACCGCCTGCACAGCGAGCGCTATTCGGTGCCGGAGGAAGCGGTGCGGGCGATCGCCGCGGCGCGCGCCGCCGGCGGCCGCGTGCTCGCGGTCGGCACCACCGCGCTGCGCGCGCTGGAGGCCGCGGCGCAGGGCGGCGAGCTTCGCGCCGCGTCGGGCGAGACGGACCTCTTCATCTACCCGGGCTTCCGTTTTCGCGTCGTGGACCGGCTGCTCACCAACTTCCACCTGCCGCGCTCGACGCTGCTCATGCTGGTGGCGGCGTTCGCGGGCCTCGCGAACGTCCGCCGCGCCTACGCGCACGCGATCGAGCGGCGCTACCGGTTCTACTCCTACGGCGACGCGATGCTCGTCGAGCGCGCGGCATGAAGTTCACCGTCAGCCACCGCTGCGGCGCGGCCCGGCGCGGCGTGCTCGAGCTCGCGCACGGCACGGTCGACACCCCCGCCTTCATGCCGGTCGGCACCTATGGCACGGTGAAGGCGATGTCGCCCGCCGAGCTCTCGGAGGTCGGGGCGCAGATCGTGCTCGGCAACACCTTCCACCTGTGGCTGCGGCCGGGCCTGGACGTGATCGAAAGGCACGGCAGCCTGCACCGCTTCATGGGCTGGAACGGGCCGATCCTCACCGACTCGGGCGGCTTCCAGGTCTTCAGCCTCGCCACGCTGCGCAAAGTCACCGAGGAAGGCGTGCGCTTCGCCTCGCCCGTGAACGGCGACCGGCTGCTGCTCACGCCGGAGGAATCGATGCGCATCCAGCGCGCGCTCGGCGCCGACGTCGTCATGGTGTTCGACGAGTGCCTCGAGCACACCGCGACCGAGAAGCAGGTCGAGAAGTCGATGCAGCTGAGCCTCCGGTGGGCCGAGCGCTCCAGGCGCGCGCACGAGGGCAACCCGAATGCGCTCTTCGGCATCGTGCAGGGGGGCTTGCACGAGCGGCTGCGCGACGTCTCGCTCGAAGGGCTGACGGCGATCGGCTTCGACGGCTACGCGATCGGGGGCCTGTCGGTGGGCGAGCCGAAGAAGGAGCGCGCGCGGATCCTCGCGCACTGCGCGCCGCGGCTGCCGGCGGACAAGCCGCGCTACCTCATGGGCATGGGAACGCCGGAAGACATCGTGGAGGCGGTGCTCGCCGGCATGGACATGTTCGACTGCGTGCTGCCGACCCGGAACGCGAGGAACGGGTGGCTCTACACGCGCTTCGGCGACGTCAGGATCCGCAACGCGCGCTGGCGCGACGACCCGCGGCCGCTGGACGAGGCCTGCGCCTGCTACGGCTGCCGCAATTTCAGCCGCGCCTACCTCTACCACCTGCAGAAGGCGAACGAGATCCTCGGCGCGCGCCTGAACACGCTGCACAACCTGCACTACTACCTGGAGTTGATGCGCGAGCTGCGCGCCGCGACCGAGGCCGGGCGGCTCGCGGACACGGCCGCGCGCCTGCTCGAGGCGAGAAAATCGCTCCGCGACGCGGATTCGTAGCGTATAATTCCGCGCCTTTTCAAGGGCTTCGGAGGCTTCGGTGCTGATCTCCCCCGCGTTCGCGCAAGCCGGCGGCTCGCCCGCAGGCGGCGGCATGGACTTCGTGATCATGATGGTGCTGCTGTTCGCGGTCATGTACTTCCTCATGATCCGGCCGCAGATGAAGCGCTCGAAGGAGCATAAGCAGCTCATGGAGGCGTTGCAGAAGGGCGACGAGGTGGTGGCCGCGGGCGGGCTCGTGGGCAGGATCAGCAAGGTCGGCGAGGCCTACATCACGCTCGAAATCGCGCCCGGCACCGAGATCCTGGTGCAGAAGGGCTCGGTGCAGCTGCCGCTGCCCAAGGGCACGATCAAGTCCGCCCAGTAGCCTGACCGGCAGGTGAACCGCTACTCCGCCTGGCAGTACGCGCTGATCGCGCTCGCGGTCGTCGTCGCCGCGCTGTACACCGTGCCGAACTTCTACGGCGAGTCGCCGGCGGTGCAGGTTTCCAGCGCCAAGGCGACGGTGAAGCTCGACAGCGCGCTGCTCGCGCGCGTCGAGGCGGAGCTCAAGAAGGCCGGCGCCGCGCCCACGGGAATCGTTTCCGATGCGAACAGCCTGCGGCTGCGCTTCGGCGACGCCGATGCCCAGCTCAAGGGGCGCGACGTGATCGAGCGCTCGCTCAACCCCGACCCGGCGAACCCGTCCTACGTGGTGGCGCTGAACCTGCTTTCCTCCACGCCCAACTGGATGACGGCGATCCGCGCGCTGCCGATGTACCTGGGCCTGGACCTGCGCGGCGGCGTGCACTTCCTGCTGCAGGTGGACATGCGGGCGGCCATCACCAAGCGCATGGAGAGCTACGCCGGCGACCTGCGCAACCTGCTGCGCGAGAAGAACGTGCGCCACGCCGGCATCCAGCGCGAGGGGCAGGCGCTGCGCGTGCGCTTCCGCGACCCGGAGACGCGCATCAAGGCGCGCGCCGCGGTCGGCGCCGGCCTGCCCGACCTGGTGTTCGCCGACCGCGACGACGGCTCCGACCACCTGCTCGTGGCCACCCTCAAGCCCGAGGCGCAGAAGAAGGAGCAGGACCAGGCGCTCAAGCAGAACATCGTCACCCTCAACCGGCGCGTCAACCAGCTCGGCGTCGCCGAGCCCGTGATCCAGCAGCAGGGCGCCGACCGCATCGTGGTGCAGCTGCCCGGCGTGCAGGACACGGCGCGCGCCAAGGAGATCCTCGGCCGCACCGCGACGCTGGAAGTGCGGCTGGTGGACGAGGACGCGATGCGCACCGGCAGCACCTTCAACGTCGACGTGTTCCCCGAGCGCAGGCGCGACGGCACCATCGCCAACGTGCCGGTGAAGAAGCAGGTGGTGGTCACCGGCGACCAGTTCGTGGGCGCCACCGCCACCTTCGACCAGGACCAGCGCCCCGCGGTGGCGGTCGAGCTCAACGACGCCGGCGGCCGCTCGATGCGGGTGGCGACCCGCGAGAACCTGCGCAAGCTGATGGCGATCATCCTGTTCGAGAAGGGCAAGGGCGAGGCGATCTCGGTGGCCACCATCCAGGGCGAGTTCGGCAGCCGCTTCCAGATCACCGGCATGTTCACGCCCGCCGAGACCAACGACCTGTCGCTGCTGATCCGCGCAGGCTCCTTGGCCGCGCCGATGGAGATCATCGAGGAGCGCACCGTCGGCCCGTCGCTGGGCAAGGAAAACATCGACAAGGGCTTCAACGCCACCAAGTGGGGCTTCATCGCGATCGTGCTCTTCATGAGCGCGTACTACGTGCTGTTCGGCGTCATCTCGTCGGTCGCCCTCGCGGTGAACCTGCTGTTCCTGGTGGCGCTGCTGTCGCTGCTGCAGGCCACTCTCACGCTGCCCGGCATCGCGGCGATCGCGCTGACGCTCGGCATGGCGATCGACGCCAACGTGCTGATCAACGAGCGCATCCGCGAGG